>DAIUBY010000058.1:0-11467 GCA_036846425.1 Polaribacter sp. | reverse complement strand
AATTTCACTGTCTAATCTCATTAAAATATGTAGTTTTGTACAAAAAGTACTTTTAAACAAAGGATTTTCTATGAAAAATTTACTCGAAATTAACAATGTCATTAAAACTTATGGTGATTACACAGCACTGAATAACGTTTCATTGCAAATTCCGAAAGGAAGTGTTTTTGGATTATTAGGACCAAATGGTGCTGGAAAAACGTCATTAATCAGAATTATCAATCAAATAACAATGCCTGATTCAGGAACAGTTTTTTTGGATGGTGAACCTTTGTCACCAAAACATATTGCTGATATTGGATATTTACCAGAAGAACGTGGTTTGTATAAATCCATGAAAGTGGGCGAACAAGCATTGTATTTGGCACAATTAAAAGGTTTGTCAAAAGAAGATGCTAAAAAGCGATTGAAATATTGGTTTGAGAAATTTGATATTTCTTCTTGGTGGGATAAAAAAATTGAAGAACTTTCGAAAGGAATGGCTCAAAAAGTGCAGTTTATTGTAACGGTTATGCATCAACCAAAATTATTGATTTTTGACGAACCTTTTTCTGGTTTTGATCCCATAAATGCACAATTGATTGCAAAAGAAATTTTACAATTGCGTGATGAAGGTGCTACCATTATTTTTTCTACACACAGAATGGAATCTGTGGAAGAATTGTGTGATGACATTGCTTTGATACATAAATCCAACAAAATTTTAGACGGAAAATTGATTGATATCAAAAGAAAATTTCGTTCAAATACATATCAAATTGGGTTGTCAACTGAAAATAAAGAAGCAGTTTCATCAATTTTGAATCAAAATTTTGAGGTATTGCCTGCTGATTTTAAATTGTTTGGTGATGAATTTATTTGCAATGTGAAGCTTTCCAAAAATCAAACTTCCAATGATTTGTTATCAGTTATATCAAACCATGGAGAAGTGAAACATTTTGTAGAAATGATACCAAGTGCCAACGATATTTTTATTCAAGCTGTAAGTAAAAACAACTAATTATGAGTAAGTTACAACTAATTATCAAAAGAGAATTTATTGCGAAAGTGCGTAATAAATCATTTATTGTGATGACTTTTTTAAGTCCATTAATCACAGTTGGTATGGGTGCTTTGGTTTATTTTTTGATGAAAAAAAATGACGAAAAAGTTAAAAAAATCGTTTATGTTGATGAGTCTCGAATGTTTACTAAAGAAGATTTTACTGATTCAAAAACGGTTCAATATGTCGATTTTTCGGCAATGGGAATTGAAGAAACTAAAAAACGAGTTGAAGCTGGCGATTATTACGGAGCGTTATATATTCCGAAAATTGATAGTTTAGAAATCTTGGCAACATCCATCGAATTTTATTCTAAAGAATCTCCAGGAATTTCGATTATGAATTCGTTAGAATCAAAAATTGAAACCAAATTACGCAATAACAAACTCACAAATTTGGGAATTGATTTGGATAAAATTGCATCCTCCAAAATTAAATCCGATATCAAAATGTTCAATTTTTCAGGAGAAGAATCCTCAAAATTAATCAATGGTTTAAAAATTGGAGTGGGAGCTTTAGCTGGATATTTATTGATGATGTTCGTAATTATTTACGGAAGTTCTGTAATGAGAAGTGTGATTGAAGAAAAAACAAGCAGAATTATTGAAATCATAGTTTCATCCGTAAAACCATTTCAATTGATGTTGGGAAAAATAATTGGAAATGCTTCTGCTGGATTGTTGCAATTTTTGATTTGGGGAATTCTTATTTTTATTTTAGGAACGATTGCTTCAACAGTTTTTGGATTTAACATGACTGAAATGCAAACTTCTGGATTGTCTGCTGAGCAAATTGAAACCGCAAAACAAGCTGCTGGTGCTGATAAAATGCAATTGGTAATTCAAGAAATTATGCGTTTGCCATTGTTGAAAATGTTTGTGCTTTTTATCTTTTATTTTTTGGGTGGTTATATGCTTTACAGTTCACTTTTTGCTGCTGTAGGAGCAGCAGTTGATAACGAAACTGACACGCAACAATTTATGCTACCAATTATGTTACCACTAATTTTGGGAGTTTATGTTGGTTTTGCAACTGTAATCAATGATCCTCATGGGCCTATTTCTGTTGCTTTTTCTCACATTCCGTTGACAAGTCCAATTGTGATGTTGATGCGAGTTCCATTTGGAGTTTCGTGGTTAGAGTTGGTAATTTCCATGTCATTATTGGTTATTACTTTTGTTTTTATGGTTTGGTTAGCAGCAAAAATTTATAGAGTTGGAATTTTGATGTATGGAAAAAAACCAACCTATAAAGATTTATACAAATGGTTAAAATACAAAGCATAATTATATATAATATTGATCAATCATATTTCAAATTAAAAAACAAAACATGCCAAAAATACTGATTATTGAAGATGAAGCTGCGATTCGTAGAGTATTGAAAAAAATCATTTCCGAAGAAAATGAAACCTATATTGTTGATGAAGCAGAAGATGGTTTAGAAGGTTTAGAAATGCTCAAAAACAATGATTTTGATTTGATTTTATGTGATATCAAAATGCCAAAAATGGATGGAGTTGAGGTTTTACAAAAAGCAAAAATTCTAAAACCGGAAGTTCCAATTGTCATGATTTCTGGTCATGGAGATTTAGATACTGCTGTAAATACAATGCGTTTAGGCGCTTTTGATTACATCTCAAAACCACCAGATTTAAACCGATTGTTAAATACTGTCAGAAATGCTTTAGAGCAAAAAGTTTTGGTGGTTGAAAATAAATTATTGAAGAAAAAAATCAGTAAAAACTATGAAATGATTGGTGAAAGTGAAGCCATCAATCACATTAAAGAAATTATCGAAAAAGTTGCCAATACTGATGCAAGAGTTTTGATTACAGGTCCAAATGGAACAGGAAAAGAGTTGGTTGCACATTGGCTGCACGAAAAATCAAGTCGTTCACAATCACCTTTGGTTGAAGTAAATTGTGCTGCAATTCCATCAGAACTCATTGAAAGTGAATTGTTTGGACATGTAAAAGGTTCATTTACAGGCGCTGTAAAAGATAGAGCAGGAAAATTTGAATCTGCCAATGGTGGAACCATTTTTTTAGATGAAATTGGTGACATGAGTTTATCAGCTCAAGCCAAGGTTTTGCGTGCTTTGCAAGAAAATAAAGTAGCCAGAGTTGGCTCTGAAAAAGATATCAATGTAAATGTAAGAGTAGTTGCAGCTACTAATAAAGATTTGCAAAAAGAGATTGCCGAAGGAAATTTCAGAGAAGATTTGTATCACAGATTGGCTGTCATTTTAATCAAAGTTCCTGCGTTGAATGATCGCAGAGAAGATATTCCTTTGTTGGTTGATTTTTTTGCAAATAAAATTTCAGAAGAACAAGGAACTGTAAAAAAACTTTTTTCCAAAGAAGCCATTCAATTATTGAAAGAGTATAATTGGACTGGAAATATTCGAGAATTGCGAAATGTTGTAGAGCGTTTGATTATTTTGGGCGAAAAAGAAGTTTCTGCAAATGATGTTAGATTGTTTGCTCAGAAGTAATAAATCATAAATTTTTGAGTATGAAATTAGAGAAATATAAAGCTTTTTCAGATGTTCAATTGAAAGATTTTCCAACAAAAGTGGTAATAAAAAACGCTAAAAAGGATATCGAAAAAATCAGAAAAAAACTAAGTGAATTGCAAGACGCTATGTATGCTGAAGGAAAATACAGTGTTTTAATTTGTTTGCAAGGCATGGATACTTCCGGAAAAGATAGCCTGATTCGCGAGGTTTTTAAAGATATCAATGCACGTGGAGTAATGGTGTATAGTTTTAAAGTTCCCACAGAATTAGAATTGAAACACGATTTTTTGTGGCGTCATTACATTGCCTTACCAGCTAAAGGAAAATTAGCTGTTTTCAATCGTTCTCACTATGAAAATGTTTTGGTAACAAGAGTAAATCCCTCATTTATTTTGAACGAAAATATTCCATCAATCAAAAATGTAGATGACGTAACTGATGCTTTTTTTCATGACAGAATGGATCGAATCAACGATTTTGAATATCATTTGGCAAAAAACGGAACTATCATTTTAAAGTTCTTTTTAAACATTTCTAAAGAGGAGCAAAAAGAGCGATTGTTAAGAAGATTGGAATTGCCACACAAAAATTGGAAATTCTCAAAAGGTGATTTGAGAGAGCGAAATTTTTGGGATAAATACCAATTTTGTTA
Organism: Polaribacter sp.; assembly: GCA_036846425.1. Lineage (GTDB taxonomy): Bacteria > Bacteroidota > Bacteroidia > Flavobacteriales > Flavobacteriaceae > Polaribacter. The sequence continues at coordinate 7,253 of DAIUBY010000058.1, read as the reverse complement.
TCAAGATTTATTGCAAAAAACATCTAAAGAAAATGCACCTTGGTTTGTAATTCCTGCTGATGACAAAGAATCTGCTCGCATTATTTTAGCTAAAATATTATTGGAGGAATTTGAAAAATATAATTTCAAAGAACCGCAATTACCACCAGAAATTCATGCTCAAATTGACGATTTCAAAGCAGCATTGAATAACGAATAAAAAATTCAAGATTTTGAATTCAAAATTCAAAATTGAAAAACCAAAAAAACATTGAATCTAAAATTTTAAATTTTGAACTTAAACCTTACAAAACCAATCATTTTTTTCGATTTAGAAACCACAGGTGTCAATATTGCCACTGACAGAATTGTAGAAATTTCTATTTTAAAAATTTTCCCAAATGGAAACAAAGAAAGCAACACTTGGTTGGTAAATCCTGAAATTGAAATCCCAGCAGAAGCTACTGCTGTTCACGGAATTACGAACGAAAAAGTAGTGATGGAACCTACTTTCAAGGAGTTAGCACCAACTATCAATAAGATGATTGCTGATTGTGATTTGGCAGGTTTCAATTCCAATCGTTTTGATATTCCGTTATTGGCAGAAGAATTGATGCGTGCAGGAATTGATTTTGACATGAACAACAGAAAAGCGATTGACGTGCAAGTTATTTTTCATAAAAAAGAACAACGAACTCTGAGTGCTGGATATCAGTTTTATTGCGGAAAAAATTTGGAAGATGCACATAGTGCTGAAGCTGACACCAAAGCAACCTATGAAATTTTACTAGCACAATTGGAAAAATACGATGATATTGGAAATACTGTGGAAGCTTTAAGTGACTTTTCATCACATAGAGATAGAGCCGATTTTGCTGGATTTATATTGTATAATGAACAAGGAAAAGAAATTTTTTCATTCGGAAAATACAAAGGAAGAACAGTAGAAGAGGTTTTAATAGAAAACCCAGGATATCATGCATGGATGCAAAATGCTGATTTTCCTTTATACACTAAAAAAGTGTTAAAAGAAATCAAAGAACGTATGAATTCTGCCAAAAATGAATTGTCTGATGCAGAAAAATTAAGAGCTTTGCAAGAGAAATTTAATCAGAAATAAGGTTTCAAAAAACAATAAAATGTTCACCCAATATAAAAATTTACCAAACAATTCTAGAGTTTGGATTTATCAATCAAACAGAGAATTTAGCGATAAAGAAGTGGATTTTATCACTGAAAAAGCTACAGAATTCATCAACAATTGGACACGTCATGGAGATGATTTAAAAGGTTCATTTACCATAAAATACAAGCAGTTTTTAGTATTAGCTGTAGATGAAAATTTCAACAATGTTTCTGGTTGTTCCATTGATGCCTCTGTGCGTTTTGTGCAGCAATTAGAACAAGCATTGCAATTGGATTTGATGGATAAAATGAACATCACTTTTAAAGATGGAGATAACATCAACTTGATAAAATTGCCACAATTTCAAGAGTTTGTAAAATCAAAAAAAATCAATGAAGAAACTATTGTTTTCAATAATTTAGTGGCAACTAAAGAAGATTTTGAAAACAACTGGGAAGTTCCTGCAAAGCAAAGTTGGCATAAACGATTTTTAGTTTAGTTTTTTAGTTTAAAATTTCCAATATTCCTTACAAAATTGACCTCATAATTTTCAAATGAAAAAAATAATTTTTCTACTATTTCTTGTCCTTTTCACCAATCTTTTAGTCTCACAAAGACTAGATCCTTTGAAAACGAGCGATTTTCAAAAGCAAGAAATTTGGGTTGATAGCATCCTAAAAAACATGACAATTGACCAAAAAATCGGTCAATTATTCATGATTCAAGCGTATTCAAATTCCGATAAAAAACATGAGGATTTAATCAATGAAATGATAACAAAATATCATGTTGGAAATTTGATTTTTATGCAAGGAACTCCCGAAAAGCAAGCAATTTTAACTAATAAATATCAATCTATTTCCAAACTACCTTTGATGATTGGTTTTGATGGTGAATGGGGTTTAGACATGCGTTTGAAAAACACGTACAAGTTTCCTTGGAACATGACTTTGGGTGCCATCCAAGATGAGAATTTAATTCAAAAATTTGGAGAACATTTAGGAAAACATTGTAAAAGATTGGGTATTCACATCAATTTTGCACCAGTTGTTGACATCAACACAAATCCTGAAAATCCAATAATTGGCAACCGTTCTTTTGGAGAAAATAAAGAAAATGTTACTAATAAAGCAATCGCATTTTCAACAGGTTTGCAAAAAATGGGCGTATTAGCAAATGCCAAACATTTTCCTGGTCATGGAGATACTTCAACAGATTCTCATGTAACATTGCCAACAATTTCTTTTGATAAAAATAGGTTGGACTCTATAGAAATGTATCCCTACAAAAAATTATTTGATACAGGAATTGCCAGTGTTATGACAGCGCATTTAAGTGTTCCAAGTTTAGAATCGGATGCAAAATTGCCAACTTCACTTTCTAAAAACGTCATCACGAATTTATTGAAAAATGAATTAGGTTTCAATGGTTTGATTATAACTGATGGTTTGAATATGAAAGGCGCTTCCAATTATGCAACTGCTGCTGAAATTAATTTGGCAGCAATTATGGCTGGAAATGATGTTTTATTGATTCCTTATGATGTTCCTGGAACTGTAAATATTATCAAAAAAGCGTTGATGTTGAAAACATTGACTGAAGAACGCATCAATTTCTCTGTCAAAAAAATATTAAAAGCCAAATATTGGTTGGGTTTACAAAACTACAAACCAATTGATTTAGTGAATCTTACAGAAGATTTAAACACTTTTCAAGATGAATTGTTACACAGAAAATTGGTTGAAAATTCATTGACAATAATTAAAAATAATCAAAATCAATTACCATTTACTGATTTACAAGCAAAGAAATTTGCGTACGTAAAATTGGGTGATGATTCAGGAAATGATTTTTTACAAATGCTAAAAAATTATACCAAAGTTGATGAAATTTCGGATCAAAATTTGGATGGATTAATCAATAAATTAAAATCGTATTCACACGTGATTATTGGGTTTCATAAATCCAATGCAAATCCTTGGAAATCCTGTAAATTTACCGACAAAGAATTGGTTTGGTTACAAGAAATTGCGCGTGTAAAAAACGTGATTTTAGATGTGTTTACAAGTCCTTATAGTTTGTTGCAAATCAAGTCATTTACCAATATTGAATCGGTTTTAGTTTCGTATCAAAATAGTACCATTTCACAAGAAATCTCAGCACAATTATTATTTGGAGTTTTTCAAGCGAAAGGTAAATTGCCAGTTTCAATTGGCGCAAATTTCAAAGAAGGAACAGGTTTTACAAGTGCAAATTTAAACAGATTAGGATATACAATTCCTGATGAAGTAAACATGTCATCCCAAAAATTAGCCAAAATTGATGCTTTTGCAGATACTATTTTGAAAGAAAAAATGGCTCCCGGTTTTCAGGTATTGGTTGCCAGAAAAGGAAAAGTAATTTTTCAGAAAAGTTATGGGTATCACACAGATGAAAAAAAGATTCTTGTAAAAAATTCAGATGTGTATGATTTGGCTTCATTAACCAAAATTTTAGCCTCTTTGCCTATGATTATGAAAGCAGAGCAGGAGCAAAAAATTCCCATAAACGCTAAGCTTTTCGAAATTTTACCAAGTTTTAAAAACTCCAATAAAGCCAATATTTCTGTAAAAGAATTATTGTCACATTATGGAAGATTGCCAGCTTGGATTCCATTTTATCAAAGAACACAAGTCAAAAACACCAAAGCAAATTCACCAAAATATTACAGTGCAACAAAAAGTGATTCATATCCATTAGAAGTTGCTGAGAATTTATACATCACAAAATCCTATACAGACAGCATTTACAAGTTCATCAAAAAAGCAAATTTGATTGAAAATCAAGAATATTTGTATAGTGATTTGGGCTATTATTTGTTCAAAGAAGCCTTAGAAAACAGCTATAAAAAACCATTAAATAAATTGGTTGATGAAACTTTTTATAAATCCTTAGGAGCAGACAGAATGACGTATTTACCGTTAGAAAAGTTTGATAAATCGCAAATTGTCCCAACAGAAAAAGACGATTATTATCGCAATCAATTGGTGCATGGTTATGTGCATGATATGGGCGCAGCAATGTTGGGTGGAGTTGGAGGTCATGCAGGTTTATTTTCAAACGCGAATGATGTGGCAAAAATCATGCAGATGTATTTGCAAAAAGGCTATTATGGAGGCAAGCAATTGCTGAATCCAGAAACTGTTGACAAATTTAATAAACGCTATTTTGCCAAACAAAAAGTGCGTAGAGGTTTGGGTTTTGACAAACCTGAATTGTCAAAAAACGCTGCTGCAACTTGTGGTTGTACTTCTGATGAAAGTTTTGGACATTCTGGTTTTACAGGTACATTTACTTGGGCTGATCCAAAATCCGAAATTGTGTATGTGTTTTTATCCAACAGAGTGTATCCAAATATGAACAATACAAAGTTGGTAAAATCGAGTGTGAGAACCAAAATTCAGCAAGCAATTCAAGATGCAATTATTGATTAGAAGCTAATCCTGCTTTCGCTACTCGCTTTTTTCGTTCCTCAAAAGAGCTCAAACAAACCGCTCAATCAGGGCTAAGTTTCCTTGCCAATCTTCAGGTTTTTATCAATCTTCAGTATTTGTTGGCGCAGTTTTCGTGTAGAAAAACACCAATAAAATCGAAATCAGAAAATAAAAAAATCCTGTTTTAACATCAAAAAGTAAACTTACAATCAATGTTTGAAAGTTATAAAAAAATAGACAACTTAACAAGTTTACCGAAAATTTCATAGTATCTACAAATTCAATTTCTTTGATGTTTTTTGAAAATCGTTTCCAAATTAAATATGGTAAAATACTATTGATTAGAATCAAATAATACAAAGGCTGTAACAAGTTGATTTGCTTTTTTTGCGCTTCAGGGAATGTATTTGTTGCAATGAATTTGTTTACCAAATCTACATTTGTAAAATCTACATTTGCTGCATTTAATTTTGACAACGTAGTTTCGTAATTTTCATCATCAGGAATGTGAACTGTCAATTTTTTCAGCTGATTACTCACTTTTTCTTTTAAAATCAAACTTGCTTTTGCAGGTGGATTTTCAAGAAAAATCTGTTTAGAATCTATTATTTCTCCAAATTGAACACATACTTTGCTTGGATAAACAGACGAATTTTGATAAGTAATTCCAACAGGAATCACTGTAATTTCCAACTCAGGAAAACATTCAAATGCTCCAAAAACAATGCGTGTAAATCCTTTACTCAAAGGCTGAGTCGTTCGTTTTCTTGAATGTCCACCTTGTGGAAAAATAATCAAGGTTTGTCGTTTTTTTAGAATTTTAAAGCACTTTTCAAAAACTTCATCATTGTTAGACAATTGTTTTATGCCATCACGAATTCTGAAAATGGGCATCAAGTTTAAACTTGCTAAAAATTTACGAATTAAAGGTTTTTTAAAAACATCAGCTCTTACCAAAAAATGATTTTCTCTTGGGTTAAAAGTTGTCACAAACAAAGGATCCATCAACGCATTTGGATGATTTACAGCAAACAAAATAGCACCTTTTTTAGGTATATTTTTTGTGCCTTTAATGATAATTTTTTGAGCATAAAAATGCAAAGTAATCTTCAAAAATAGCTTTACAGATTGATACCAAATTTTTTTTAAAATCATTTCTCAACTTTTTTTTCTCCCCCAAAAAGCTGCTAATGCCATTCCAGAAAACACATCCCAAATTCCCCAAAAAGCGGCTAATAAAGCCATTCCTCCTAAACCATCAAAAAATCCAAAAATCAATAATAAACCTAAACCACCATTCTGAATTCCTGTTTCAATGGATATTGTTTTGGTGTCTTGTTCATTCAAACCAAAAGATTTGGCTGCATAAAATCCAATGATATAAGCAAAAATATTATGAAAAACAACCAAGTAAATGACATGATGAATATGATTTGCAAATACATCTAGATTTTGAGAAAAAGCAATAAAAATCAATGCAATAAACACAAGCATTGATAATGGTTTTAAAATTTTTTCAATTTTTTCAGCCATCTCAGAATGATAATGTTTGATGAGCATTCCAAAAAATAATGGAATTCCCAAAATCAAAGAAACGAGTTTCAATAAATCCATCCAATTTAACTCAACTGTTTTTAAAATTACATTGGTTGGTTCATATAAACTTCCCCAAAACTGCAAATTAAAAGGCGTCATTACAATACAAATCAGTGTTGAAAAAGCAGTCAAACTTACAGAAAGTGCTGCATTTCCTCCAGCCATTTTACTAAAAAAATTAGAGACATTTCCACCAGGACAAGCTGCAATCAACATCATTCCCAAAGCAAAGCTAGGATGAGGTTTGATGAGTAAAATCGCTAAAAAAGTCAATGCAGGCAATAAAAAAAATTGAGATAAAACACCTACAAAAACAATTTTTGGATTTTGAAACAATCGTTTAAAATCATCCAAAGTAATTCCTAAAGCTACACCAAACATGATAATTGCAATGGCAATATTCAATACCCACAAACCATTGGAATCAAAGTTTATTTTGATGGCATCAATGTCAATTTCTGTGGTCATAGTTTTTGGTTCAAAATTTCAAATTCAAAATTCAGTGTTTTTTTGCTTAAAGCTTATAGCCAATTGCTTACAGCCTAATTCTTAAACGCATATTCAATAATATTTGCGCCCATTTTTAAAGCTTTTTCACGCACTTCTTTTGGGTTGTTGTGAATAATTTCATCTTCCCAACCATCACTCAAATCCGTTTCAAAATCATAAAAAACAAGCAATCTTCCTTCGTAGAAAATGCCAAAAGCTTGTGCTGGTTTTTTATCATGTTCATGAATTTTAGGAATCCCATTTAGAAACGAAAACGTCTGATTAAAAATAGGATGTGAACTCGGAATTTCTTGCAACTCCAAATTTGGGAACACTTTTTTCAATTCTTTTCTAATGAATTTATCCAAACCATAATTGTCTGAAATATGTAAAAATCCACCAGAGATTAAGTATTTTCTGAGGTTCTCAGTTTCATCGTCAGAAAAAACAACATTTCCATGACCTGTCATAAAAACCATGGGAAAGTTGAACAAATCCTCACTGCCAACAGCTACTGAAGTTGGATTTTTTGAAATAGCAGTCTTGCAATTTTTATTCGTAAAATCAATCAAATTGGGCAATGCAGTTGG
>DAIUBY010000057.1:0-16772 GCA_036846425.1 Polaribacter sp. | reverse complement strand
CAACTTTAGTGTAACTTGACAGGAAATCGCCCGCAATCGGCAACATTTTCATACCTCCAAACCGTTATTATAAATTTAAAAAAAATTTCTCAAATATTTCAAAACCATCTTATCAAGATGGTTTTTTTTGGGTATTTATAATCGTATTTTTGTACATTATAAAACTACTTTAATCCATGAATCAAGATATTAAAAGCATTGAGCCTGTTGAAGTTTGGTCACATTTTGCTGATTTGAATACAATTCCTCGTCCTTCGAAAAAAGAAGAAAAAATCATTCAATTTATGGTTGATTTTGGTAAAAAATTAAATTTAGAAACGATTAATGATGCTGTTGGAAATGTTATCATCAAAAAACCTGCAACTCATGGAATGAAAAATAGAAAAACAGTGATTTTGCAAGGTCATTTGGACATGGTGCATCAAAAAAATGCAAACACTGATTTTGATTTTGAAAAAGAAGGAATCAACATGTTTGTAGATGGTGATTGGGTAAAAGCAAAAGGAACCACTTTAGGCGCAGATAATGGTTTGGGAGTTGCTGCAATTATGGGAATTTTGGCTTCAAAAACTATAGAACATCCAACAATTGAAGCCTTGTTTACGATTGATGAAGAAACAGGAATGACTGGAGCTATGAATCTGGATTCCAATATATTAACAGGAGAAATTCTTTTGAATTTAGACACAGAAGAAGATGACGAAATTGGAATTGGTTGTGCTGGAGGTTTGGATGTTACTGCCACAAGAGCTTATTTAGAAGAGGAAATTCCTGAAAAAACTATGGCATTTTCAATCTCAATTTCAGGTCTAATTGGAGGACATTCTGGAATGGATATTCACAAAGGTTTAGGAAATGCCAACAAAATAATGAATCGTTTGTTGTTTGATGGTTTTACAAATTTTGGATTGCGAATTGCTGAAATTAATGGCGGAAGTTTACGCAATGCCATTCCAAGAGAAAGTATTGCAACAGTAATTGTTGATTCAATTTCTGAAAAACCTTTTTTGTCTGAAACAACTGAACTTATCAACCAAATAAAACAGGAGTTTTCAACAATTGAACCCCATTTAAGTATCAAAATTGAACCCATTCAATTACCAAAAAAAGTGATGGATTTGAGAGTTCAAGAAGGATTTTTAAGAGCCATGTATGCTGCTTTGAATGGTGTTTATAAAATGAGTCCAGATGTGGAAGGTTTGGTTGAAACATCAAATAATATCGCAAAAGTTACCCTGAAAAATGGACAAATTTTAGTAGGTTGTTTGACACGTTCTTCGTCTGAAAGCAGCAAACTAGATTTGGCAAATTCCATTCGTTCTACTTTTGAATTAGCTGGTTTTGAAGTGGAATTTTCAGGTGCTTATCCTGGTTGGTTACCAAACATGAATTCAGAAATTTTACAAATTGTTTCAAATAACTATCGAAAATTATTTAAAAATGAACCCAAAATAATGGCGTGTCATGCTGGATTAGAATGTGGAATTTTAGGACAAAATTATCCAAAAATGGATATGATTTCCTTTGGACCAAATATCAAAGGAGCACATTCTCCTGATGAAAGAGCGCAGATTTCTTCGACCCAAAAATTTTGGAAATTGTTGCAAGAAGTGTTGAAAAATATTCCTGAAAAGAATCTTTAAAAAGCAACTTAAAATGTGAATAACTCACGGTTTTTAAGCCTTAGTTGTTTGTTTAAAAACTTTAAAAATGCATCACTAAGTAATTGATTATTATCTAGTTGTGTTTTTATATTTTTGTTAACATCTTTCACATTGTTAACAAAGAATAAATTGTAATTTTACCCTACTAATTAAGTCTATTTTAATGGGAAAAATTATTGCGATTGCAAATCAAAAAGGAGGTGTTGGAAAAACAACAACTTGTGTAAATTTGGCAGCTTCTTTAGGTGTTTTAGAAAAAAAAATTTTATTGATTGATGCTGATCCTCAAGCAAATGCAACTTCAGGAATGGGAATTGTTGTTGACGATGTTCAAGTTGGAACGTATCAAGTTTTAGAACTTACTTGCGATGCAAAAGAAGCCATTATTCCAACAACTTCACCCAATGTCGATTTAATTCCTTCACACATAGATTTGGTCGCTATCGAAATTGAATTGGTTGACAAAGAAGACCGTGAATACATGCTTAAAAAAGCGTTGAAAGATGTTAAAAATGACTATGATTATATTTTAATTGACTGTGCTCCTTCTCTAGGTTTAACAACTTTAAACGCTTTAGTGGCAGCAGATTCAGTGATGATTCCAATTCAATGCGAGTATTTTGCATTAGAAGGATTAGGAAAATTATTAAATACCATTAAAAGTGTTCAAAAAATCCACAATCCACAATTGGATATTGAAGGCTTATTATTGACGATGTTTGATTCGCGTTTAAGACTCTCAAATCAAGTTGTTGATGAAGTTCGCAAACATTTTTCGAGTATGGTTTTTAATACCATTATTACCAGAAATACGCGTTTGGGCGAAGCTCCAAGTTATGGTGAAACCATTATTGCGTATGATGCTACTAGCAAAGGTGCCATAAATTACTTAAATTTGGCGCAAGAAATCTTAAAAAAGAATTCATAAAAATGGCAAAAGCAACCAAAAAACAAGCTTTAGGAAGAGGATTATCAGCATTATTACAAGAAACACCAAATATCAATAGTGCTTCTGATAAAAATGCAGTCAAATTGATAGGTTCAATTATTGAAATTGAACTGAAAAATATTGAAGTAAATCCATTTCAGCCAAGAACTTATTTTGATGAAGAATCCTTGATTGAATTGGCAAACTCCATCAAAGAATTAGGAGTTATTCAGCCAATTACCGTTCGAAAAATGGAAGGAAATCAATTTCAATTGGTTTCTGGAGAACGCAGATTTAGAGCATCAAAATTGATTGGAAATACTACAATTCCTGCGTATATCAGAATTGCGAATGACCAAGAAATGCTAGAAATGGCATTAGTTGAAAATATTCAAAGAAAAAATTTAGATCCAATTGAAGTCGCACTTTCGTATCAACGTTTGATTGATGAAATCAAATTAACCCAAGAAGAATTGAGTACAAGAGTTGGAAAAAAAAGATCAACAGTGACCAATTATTTACGTTTGCTAAAATTAGATCCGATTTTGCAAACAGGCATGCGTGATGGATTCATTTCAATGGGACATGGACGTGCCATGATTAATGTAGAAAATACGGAAGATCAATTGGCAATTTACGAACGTATTTTAAGAGAAGAACTATCTGTAAGACAAACTGAAGATTTGGTGAAAAACTTAAAATCAGGTCCTGTATCCAAAACAAAAACAAAGCAAATTCCAGATTTTGTTAAGAATAATATTAAACCTTTGAGCGAATTTTTTGGTCAAAAAATATCAGTTGTGATGAACGCTAATGGAAAAGGAAAAATAAATATTCCTTTCCATTCTGAAGAGGATTTTAACCGTATCAAAAATTTATTAAAATAAGTGAACTTCAAAATATGCATACTTATTTTACTTATCAGCTTTTTTTCTGATGGTTTTTTTGCGCAAAATGATTCTCTAAAAATAGACACAACAAAAGTAGAATTACTAAAATTTGAAACAATTGATACGCTGAAAGTTTCAAAGAAAAAAGTAAAAAAACCATATATTTACGATCCTTTAGCACCTTCAAAAGCTGCTTTTTATTCTGCAATTTTTCCAGGAATGGGTCAAATTTATAACAAAAAATATTGGAAAGCACCTGTTGTTTGGGGAGCTTTGGCTTTACCAGTTTATTATTATCAGATAAACAATAGCGATTATAAACGCTACAGAACTGCTTATAAACTAAGAAAAAATGGTTTGCCAGATGAATTTACTGTTGATGGCGTTGAAATTGCATCTACGCAAACTTTAGAAACTGCCCAAGAACAATTGCGTGAAAACAGGGATATGTCTTTATTGACAGGAGTTATTTTATACATTTTACAAATTGTAGAAGCCAGTGTAAATGCGCATTTGATTCAATTTAATACTGATGATAATTTAACCATAAAACCTCAATTAATTTTTGATCCAATTCGTATTGAAACTCCAAGTATTGGACTTACTTTTAAATATAATTTTTAGTATGAAAATTGCATTTAAAAGAAGTTTGCATAATCAAAAATTAAAAAAGTGATTACATATATTTGATCACCAAAAAATAGAATACACTTATGAAAATTGCATTATTAGGCTATGGAAGAATGGGAAAAGAGATTGAAAAAATCGCTATTTCTCGTGGTCACGAAATTGTCATCAGAAAAGATGTGGAAGATATTATTGACATCACTTTAGCAGATGTTGCCATAGATTTTAGTGTGCCAAGTGCCGCTTTTAACAACATCACAAATTGTATTGAAAACAACGTTCCTGTAATTGCTGGAACTACAGGTTGGCTAGAAAAATATGATGAAGCTGTCAATTTCTGTCATCAAAAAAAAGGCGCTTTTTTTTATGCTTCCAACTTTAGTGTTGGAGTAAATATCTTTTTTGAACTCAACAAACAATTGGCAAAAATGATGAGTACTCTTGAAGATTATCAAATTTCTATGGAAGAAATTCATCATACACAAAAATTAGATGCGCCAAGTGGAACAGCCATAACTTTAGCTGAAGGAATCATTCAAAATTCATCAAAAAAAGGTTGGGAATTAGGTGCAAATTCAAGTTTTGAAAATATTCCGATTGCAGCAAAAAGAATTCCTGATGTTCCTGGAACTCATACAATTTGGTACACTTCTGAAGTTGATACCATTGAAATTAAACATACAGCTCACAACAGAAAAGGATTTGCTTTGGGTGCTGTAATTGCTGCAGAATGGATTATTGGAAAAACAGGCGTATTTTCAATGAAAGATGTGTTAAACATTCACTAAAAACTGTAACTTTTTTGTTATTTTGCGCCCAATAAACTTGTAAAATAATTCCTTTTTTGGAACAAAAATTTCGATTATGACATTTACTCAATGGTTTCTTTTTTTTATAATTGTTCAAATTATTCACTTTTTAGGTACTTGGAAATTGTATCAAAAAGCAGGAAGAAAAGCTTGGGAAGCTGCCATTCCTATTTATAATGGAATCGTATTAATGCAAATTATAAAGCGTCCAAAATGGTGGATAATTCTACTTTTTATTCCCATTATCAACTTATTAATGTTTCCCGTAATTTGGATTGAAACCATTAGAACTTTTGGTTTTTATAAAAAATTAGATTCATTTTTAGTCGTTGTTACTTTAGGGTTGTATATTTTCTATATCAATTACGCTACTGATGCTAAATTTAATGCGGATAGAAGTTTAAAACCACAATCTGAATTGGGAGAATGGGTTAGTTCTATCACATTTGCAATCATTGCTGCAACCATAGTTCACACCTATTTTATGCAACCATTTACCATTCCAACTTCGTCTTTGGAAAAATCGTTATTGGTTGGAGATTATTTGTTTGTGAGCAAATTTCATTACGGAGCAAGAGTTCCATCAACCGTAATTGCTGCGCCTATGGTTCATGATTCATTACCATTTACAGGAACTGCATCGTATTTAAAATGGCCACAATTGCCTTATTTACGTTTGCCAGCTTTGCGAAAAATCAAAAATAATGACATTGTTTGTTTCAATTGGCCAGCTGATTCTTTGGCAACAATGTGGGGAGATACTTCTGGAAAATTCACCTATAAACCTGTTGATAAAAAGACAAATTATGTAAAACGTTGTGTGGGAATTGCTGGTGATACATTGCAAATGATTGATGGTTATTTTTACATCAATGGAAAAAAGAATGAGTTGCCTTACAGAGCAAAATTACAGTTTTATTATACGTATGAATCAAAATCGCCTATTGATGCAAATACATATCCAGCATTTTTATTGAACAAAGAACGAACAGGAGTTTACCGAATTTTGTCTGAATATTGGGAAAATGAAAAAGTGCAAGAAGCCATCAAAAAGAATGGCAATTTAACGAAAATTGGACAAGACTCTTTATATACTGAAGTTGCTGGTGGTATCAACCCTGATTTAGCACAGCGTTTGAAAATGAGTTCTGTAAGCACAAAAATCAATATCAATTTAACACAAGAAGAGGTTGAAAGATTGCAAAAATATCCTTTAACGGTCTCTGTAAAAAAAATAAATCATGGACCTGACAACGCTATTTTTCCACATGTTGAAAAATTGCAATGGAGTCAAGATAATTTCGGACCAATTTACATTCCAAAAGCGGGAGCAACTGTAAAATTAGATGCTGAATCTTTGCCTTTTTACGAGCAAATCATCAAAAATTATGAAAATAATGATTTGGTTGTCAATGGAAATGACATTTTTATCAATGGAAAAATTGCTACAAGTTACACTTTTAAGCAAGATTATTTTTGGTTGGTTGGAGATAACAGACATAACTCTTTAGACGCGCGTTATTGGGGTTATGTTCCTTTTGATCATGTATTGGGAAAACCTGTAATGGTCTGGTTTAGTTGGGATGCAAATGCACCAAGTTTTGTTGCAAAATTAAAATCAATTCGTTGGGACAGACTTTTCACCACAGTTCATGGAGATGGAGAACCAGTTTCATATCGTTATTTTGTTTTTGCTTTGATTGCCATGTATTTTGGTTGGAGTTATTTTAGAGGGAAAAAGAAAGTCAAAAAATAGGTTGCAGTTTACAGTCACAGTTTTCAGTTAGCATCTCAATTGGAAACTATCACTGTTTACTGACACTGAAAACTGAATACTCAAAACTGATACTCAAAAAATGTCATTATTTATTCCAACGTATTTTTCGCCAATTTCACAATATTCAGAAATGGTAAAGTCAGACAAACTGGTGTTTGAAATGGAAGATAATTTCCAGAAACAAAGTTTTAGAAATCGTTGTTATATCTATAATAGCAATGGAAAATTATTATTGAATATTCCCGTAAAAAATCCTAAAACTGAAGGAAGAAAAAAAACAAAAGACATGTTGATTGAAAACGATTTTCCGTGGCAAGATCAACATTTTAAATCCTTACAATCTTCCTATAGAGTTTCCCCTTATTTTGAATTTTTTGAAGATGATTTGACACCAATTTTCACCAAAAAATATAAATTTTTGCAAGATGTAAATTTGGATAGTTTTCACTTTATTGCAGATGCTTTACAACTTGAAACTGATTTTTCAAAAACCTCAACATACGAATTAGAAACTACTGAAAAAGACTTTCGATTTTTGGCTGATAAAAACTCACAACCTGAAACAGCATTCAAAATTTACAAACAACTATTTGATGACAAACACGGTTTTATCCCCAATTTATCAATTCTAGATTTATTGTTTATGGAAGGTCCAAATGCAGTTAGTTTCTTTTAAAATGTCAGTAAAATTCATCATTCATTATAGCCTCCACTTTTTAGTCCCATTGTTATTTTCTTACTTTTTTTTCAAAGAAAATTGGAAAAAAATATATCTAATTTTTTTAGCTTCTATGTTGATAGATTTAGATCATTTATTGGCAAATCCTATTTTTGATAGTAACAGATGCAGCATCAATTTTCATCCTTTGCATACGTATTATGCAGCAGGAATTTATGTAATTGGACTTTTTTTTAGGAAAACGCATATTTTGTCTTTTGCGTTATTATTCCATTTATTAACGGACTTTATTGATTGTTATTTATAAAATCGTTTTGAAAGTCTTACAATTTCTCCAGAAATTTCGAATTTAATAACCAAATACAAATACAATAAGGTCATCAAAATACTTTTTAGAAAAATATTCAAAGTTTGATGTAAGGGAATTTTCAAAAGATAAAGGTTGTCAAAAGGAAAATCCCAAAAATTAAAAAGCAAGTAAATTCCCAAAATAATTCCAATCATCAACCACGATTTATCTGTAAAAGGTGTCATCGAAAATTTTCTTTTTACAAATAATATTTTCCCTGTATTTGCAAAAAATATGACAATCAATGTAGCCAAAGCCAATCCATTTGTGCCCATATCCAACTCGTAATAAAAAAGCAAATTCAATAAATACACAGAAATTGCCATCATCAAACTGTAAGGCAATGTAATTTTGTAATATTGAGAATTGTTAATAATTGCGCCATTATTTCCTAAAAATCCATTGTACATTTTTACAAACGAAATCATAAAAACAACCAATTCTCCTCCTGCATATTGTTGAGGCAATAAATTGAACAATTGATTGACATTTGCATTGATTAAAACAAAAAATAAACCACTGATTAACAATAAGTTAATGGAGCTTTTTTTGTATAAAGAAGCTACTTCTGTATGATTTTCTTCATTCAACGTTTTGGAAGTGAGTGGTTGCAAAATATTCATCATTGCTCTACTTGGCGCTTCAATAAACGAACCAATAAACACTGCAACAGAGTAATAAGCAGCTTGCTCAATGGCTTCTTTTCCTGGAATCATGAATTTGTCAATATCTAAAAGTATGGCTCCTGCACTTCCTGCCATAATAATGTATAAGGAAAATCGAATGATTTCTGTGAAATTTTCAGGACGCGAAAAAGTGAATTTTGGGAAATATAAATAGAATGCATAACCCATCATTACAAACATTCTCAAAAAGTAAAAACCTGTTAAATAATAAATAAATTCTTCTTTTGAAATCCATTGAAAAAACACCGCAAAAAGCAATAAAGTCACTATTAATCTATTCCACAATTCCTTTAAAACATTGCCAAAAACGGAATGAAATTGCACTCTTGCCCAAGCATAAAAAACCTCAAAATAAGCACATGTAAAAGCAATCAAATAAATAACAACCGTGTAATTTTTGATAATTGGATTTTTAACAGACAAATAACTACTTATTTCTTCGTAAAATAAATTTCCAAAAAATCCCATTGGAATGGCAATCAATAATGGTAAAAAAAGTACTGAAGACAAAAATTTATCTTGTTCAATTTTTGTAAAATAGCTCGAATAAAATTTGATTATGGTATGGTGAACACCCAAAGCAATCAAAGGCATTAAAATATTTGAGGTTGATAATAAGAAAGTTGTTAACCCAAAATATTTGCCTCCTAAAAAATGGGTATATAAAAAAAGCGTATTGATACCTCCAATAAAAAAACCGAGATAAATAAATATCGTATTTTTAAATGATTGTTTTAAAACAATTCCCATATTAATTTTTCAAAGATTTTATAAGATTTGCCAATTGTGATGTCAAATTTTTTCGGTGATATTGATCTATATTTTCGGAATGTATTTCCAAATTTCCCTCTATAAATTGTTGATAAAGTCTCAAAATTTCCGTTGATAACTTTGCTTCATTTTGATGATCAATTACAACACCTGCATTCGTATTTTTCAAAATCTCAGCCAAATCACCATATTCTAGACCCATTGCTAAAATAGGTCTTTTTGCGGTTAAATATTCAAAAAGTTTTCCTGTTAAAATTCCTGCTGATTTTGGTACATTTGGAATCAACAATAATAAAACTTGCGATTTTTTTTGGATACGAATTGCCTCTGAATGAGGAACATAATTTTTAAATTCTGTAATTTCAGTTAAGTTATTTTTTTCAATTTCAATTCGAACTTCTTCTGAAATATCACCCACAAAAAAGATTTTTACATCCTTTTTAAAATCTTCATTCGAATCACAAAGCTTTTTTAAAACCTTAAAAAACACTCTTGGATTGCTTTGTTTTGGCAACAAACCAATATATGAAATCGTGAATTTTGAATCCAAAATTACAGTTTCATCTTTCAAAACCTCGGAATCAAAACCATTCGTAATCACTGCAACATTTTTCGCGATTTTGGAAAATTCTTTTTTCAAAGAATTGCTCACTGTCAAAACACAATCTGTATTTTGTAAAACTGATTTTTCTAATTTTTTATTTTTTTGCTTGGCAAAAGAAAGTTGTTTGAATTCGTTGTTATAATACAAATCCGTCCAAGGATCTCTAAAATCTGCAATCCATTTGATGTTGTTTTTTTTGCTGATTTTTTCAGCAATCAAATGCATACTATGAGGTGGTCCTGTTGAAATAATCACATCAATTGGATGATTTTTCAAATAATTCTGTAAAAATTTCACAGAAGATTTCACCCAAAAAATCTTTGGATCTGGAATAAAAAAATTTCCTCTGATAAATGACAACAATCCGTTATTAGTACTATTGGCAACATCTTCTTTTTTCACTCCTTTTTGTTTCCAAAAAAATACGTTCGTAGGTTCAAAAATTGGATTTTTTAAAACAACCATCCCTTCTGGAATTTCATCATGCAAACTGTAATCTTCTTTTGGATATTTCGCATTATCAACCGTATAAACTATAGGTTCAATACCAAATTGCGGCAAATATTTTACAAATTTCAGCCAACGTTGAACGCCACTTCCTCCTGCTGGAGGCCAATAATACGTGATAATTAATACTTTCACTGAATAATTGTTTCGTATAAATGTACTAACTTTTTAGAAGTTTGCTCCCAAGAAAATTCATTTCGTACAAATTGTTTTCCATTTTCTCCCAAGGTTTTTCTCAAATTTTCGTCATGATACAATTTCAAAAACTGATTTGTGAAATCATCCACATTTTTTTCTTGATGTACCAAACCCGAATTCACTTTTTCAATCAATTCTTTTTGAGCAGTAGCATCACTCACCAACAATGGTTTTCCAAAACTCATGTATTGAAAAATTTTATTTGCATACGCTACATCATGCTGCAAATTTCTGTGCAATGGAGAAATGCAAATCGCACTACAGATGATATATGACTGAAATAAACTCACATTTTGCCATCCTTCAAAATCTACAAAATCTTCGATTTTTAAATCAGCAACTTGTGCTTTTAAAATGGAATCTGTCGTATTTTTTCCAACAATCACCAGTTTGATATTAGGAATTGTTTCTTTCAATTTTGGAATGCTCGCAATTGCCGTTTGCAAACCTCTTCTGATATGTGTATCACCCAAATACAACATCACAAAATGATTTTTGTATTTTTCGATGATGGAATTGTCTAGAACATAGTCTTCAAAAAATGCTTTACGAATTGTATTTGGGACTAAAACATATTTATTTTCAGATGGAATTCGTTGTTGTAAAGAGTCTATAAAATGAGGAGAAACAGTAATAATTTTATCTGCTTTTTTAATAAATTCAGCTTCTTTCTGTTTCCATTTTTTTGGTGAAATAATATATTTCCCAGGGAATTTTTGAAGGTGAGGATACAATTTCATTACTTCTGGAAGATTGTCATGCAAATCTAACACCACAGGAAGTTGAAACGATTTGTTTGCCCAAAAAACAGCCTCAGCAATTTTGATATCATGAATGTGTAACACATCAATCTTGGTAGATTTTAAAAATCGTACAATTTTCTTTTTCATCAAAAAAGAATACAAAGGAATTGTATAGGCTAAGGCTGACAATTTATACTCTAATTTATTGGAAGTAAATCTTTTAACATAAATTCCATGGATAATTTCATCTGATTGAGTTGCATCATATTTCAAACAAAAAAGAAACACTTTATGACCAGATTCAATTAATGAAATCGCTTCATTTTCCACTCTTGGATCTGGAGGAAAAGTGGCGTCAAGAATCATCCCAATGTTCATAAAGATTGATTTTTTTAAAGTCTTTTATTGAAAAAACGCACTATTTGACTTCTTTTCTCTTCTCATAAAAAAACCATCCTACAGAAATCAATAGTAATAATGCATAAGAGGACAATGAAATCAAACTTCCTTGTTGAATAACTTTTGGCTCAAATTTGAAAATAATGGAATGATTTCCAGCAGGAATTTTTAAACCTCTCAATACATAATTCACTCTAAAATGAGGCACTAATTTTCCATCTATATAAGCATTCCAACCTTTGTCATAATAGATTTCAGAAAAAACAGCCAATTGTTCTTTTGCAGATTTTGATTGATATGTTAGGTTTGTAACATTATATTTTTCTAAGGAAATACTTGCTGTTGAATCTTTTTGTACGCTGTAATTTTTCAAGTCAGGAAATTTTGAAACATCAATAACAGCTTGATTTTTAGTACCTAAAGAATCTAATGCATTCATTTCTTCAGTAGCATTTTGCACTTTTTGTAAGGAGGTAACAAACCAAACATTGCCATTTATTTCCGGATTTTGCTGCACTTGCAAAACACCATTATCATCAGGAATGATAAAATATTTGGTGTTTAACATGTTCAAAACTTGCATATTTTGTTTGGCAATTTGATACTCAAACAACTCTTGATAGCGTTTCATTTTGGCAGCATGATATCCTCCAATAGATTGATGAAAATAAGAAGTTGCGCCATCTTCCATTAAATTTGTGGAGAAATTTGCCACTCTAAAATGTGATTTGTCCTCCAAAATCAATTTGTCAGCTTCTGATGCTGTGAATGGTTTTTCTACTTTTCTGGCAG
Organism: Polaribacter sp.; assembly: GCA_036846425.1. Classification (GTDB taxonomy): domain Bacteria; phylum Bacteroidota; class Bacteroidia; order Flavobacteriales; family Flavobacteriaceae; genus Polaribacter. Next base: position 4,349 of record DAIUBY010000057.1, on the reverse strand, counting down.
AAACAAAATCATCTTCATTCAAATATCTTTTATTAACAGAAATTTGATCTACTAAAATCAATAATCCTAATCCAACAAAAACAAGTACTTGCTTTAATTTATTTTGCAGTACAAACCATAAAAGTGTTGCTGCAATCAACATAAAAATGATAGAACGAACTGAATCTGAGAATAATAAATCTTTCCTATCGGAAATTACTGCATCAATCAAGCCTGGTAAATCTTTGTAGTTATCATCTCTCAAACCTTCAAAAGTGGATGAAAAATGTGCTGCAAAAAATCCAAAGACAATCAAACCTCCAAAAAAGTAAACCGCTTTTTTTAACGCATTTTTCTTTTGATCAATTGAAATTTCTGATGAAAAAAAGTTTTTCAATGCCAAAATTCCTAAAATAGGAACGCACAATTCTGCAATAACTTGGATGGATGAAACCGCTCTGAATTTGTCATACAAAGGCACATAATCAATAAAAAAGTTTGTCAAAAACTCAAAATTTCGTCCCCAACTCAACAAAATTGAAAATACAGTGGCTGCAACTAACCATTGTTTTAAACGACCTTTTACCAAAAAAATTCCAAGAAAAAATAGAAAGAAAATTACTGCACCAATATAAGCAGGTGCTTCAACAATTGGTTGATCTCCCCAATACGTTAGTACTTGTTTTGAATAATCATCAGCTACTTTTTTGCCTGCTTTTTCTTCAATTAATTGATAAAATTCAGAATTTTTATCCAATTTTTCTACAGTTCCTCCACCCATAAAACGTGGAATGAACAAATTGAAAGTTTCTAATTTTGCATAGCTAAATTGCGTGATGTATTCTTTATCCAATCCTTTTGTAGCTTCTTTTGGACTTCCATCAGGATTGATTGTCAATTCTGATTTTCCTCTTGTACTTTCATCTGCATATTCTTTCATTGCCAATAATCTTGAGGAATTTGCTCCAACTCCTAAAATTACTGCTATCAAAATGATTGAAACTTGTTTTAAAAATTCAGGAAGCGTTTTTTGTTTGATGGCATGAATTCCTTCTACAATTCCTAAAATCAGCAAACAAAATCCTAAATAATAAGTCATTTGAATGTGATTTGCATAGATTTCTAAAGCCATTGACAAACCTGTAACTAAAAATCCTAGAACGTATTTTCTTTGAAAAACCCATAAAATTCCTGCTAAAACTAATGGCATATAACCAATTGCGTGTGCTTTTGCATTATGTCCAGGAATAAAAATAATGATTAAATACGTTGAAAATCCGAAAGCAAGTGATCCTAAAATTGCCAATCTCCATTCCACTTTCAATGCCAACATCAAGACAAAGAAACTTAAAAAATACAAAAATGTATAATCAGCTGGTCTTGGTAAAAAACGAATAAAACTGTCTAAACTTCTTACAAAATCATTCGGATAATAAGCACTAATTTGATAAGCTGGCATGCCACTAAAAGAGGCGCCTGTCCAAAAAGGTTCTGCATCATTTTCGGCTCTAAAATCATTGATTTCTTTCACCATTCCTTGAAATTGAGTAATATCTGATTGTGGTATTTTTTGTCCTTTTAAAACAGGATGAAAATAAATGACAGATGCCGCAATAAAAATGATTATTGCAACAATGGCAGGTATAAATTTCTTTAAATTCATGGTTTGTCTATTTCTTCAAAATCAACATATTCGCCAACATCATCTTTGGTTTGACGTTGATTTCTAGGTGCTTTGTCAATCACAGTTTCACCTTCTTTTACTGTAGATTGTTGTTGATTTCCATATTGTTGATTTGCTTGCTGTTGCATTTTTTCAGCTACTTTTTTGATTAAAAAAGGCGCAAATAATCGCATTAAAAATTTAATAACATAATAAAAAAGAATAATAAAAAGGATTGTTCTTAATAAACCTATAAGCATGTGGTATTTATTTTTAAAAAATCAATCAAAAGTAACAATTTGAGAACAATTGAAGCGTTTACAAAGGATAAAACTTTGATAAAAGTAAAAAAGTATGCAAAGCTTTTAAAAAATAGCTTTTTTATGGTAAGTTTGTGAAGCAGCATTTTTTAAATTAAAAACACATTTTTCAGGATGAAAAAACCAAAAATACTCTTTGCATTTGTGATTCTTTTTTTGGGTTTTGAAAGTGTTTTTGGACAATATACTGATGTCATAAACTCCAATAAACCAGGCTTTTCTGAAAGTCCTTATAGCGTTGGAACAGGTGTTTATCAATTTGAAAATAGCTTATTTTTGAGAAATTTAAATACTGAAAATCAATTTTCTGTTCCAAAATCTTTTGGTTTTGACATGCTTTTTAGAACTAGCTTTTTCTTAGAAAGATTGGAATTGAATGCCCAAATGTCTTTGCAAAATGATCAAGTTTTTTCTTTCATAAATCCATCTGAAAAAATGAATGTCACTGGATTTGGACGATTTGTGATTGGTGCAAAATACCTGATTTTTGAACAAAAATATGAAGATAAAAGCAAAGAAGTAAGAAGTTGGGTTCGTAGAAATGCTTTTGATAAAAAAAGATTGATTCCTTCTGTGGCAGTTTATGCTGGAGTGAACACCGATTTTGTATCCGAAAATTACAAAACTGGCAGTATGTCACCTAAATTCGGAATTTTATTACAAAATGATTTAACGAACGAATTTAACTTAATCACCAACATTTTTTACGACAAAGTAGGGACTGATTTTCCTGAATTTTCATACATCATAACTGCTACTCAAAACTTCAATCAACGTTGGTCTGGATTTATAGAAAATCAAACTATTTTTCTAGAAAATTTAAATCATATCAATGTTGGTGGTGGATTTGCGTATCTATTTACAAAAAATATGCAATTCAATTTATCAGCAAGATATCTTATTGAAGGTCAGTCAAATGGATTTTTTGGAAGTTTGGGAGTTTCTTACAGAATTGACAAACATGTGGATAGTTTTGTAAATGTTGATGACAATGGCAATGAAATTTCTGACACACCAATAAGTCGTTATAACAAAAAACAAGGCAATTTTTTCAGCAGAATTTTTGGTTCAAAAAATAAAAATCAAAAAAAATCAACACGAAAAAGAACTAAAAAAAGACGTAATAATTGATGATTTATGAATGAAATTACGCTAAAAAAAGTAAGTTCGAAAAAGGAAATGAAGGCATTTGTGCTTTTCCCTTTTTCATTATACAAAGACAATAAATTTTGGGTTCCTCCTATTATTAAAGACGAAATTGCCAATTTTAATCCAAAGATAAATCCTGTTTTTCAAGATGCAGAAGCGCAATTTTTCTTAGCGTATAAAAACAATCAAATTGTTGGAAGAGTTGCTGCTATTATCAATTGGTTTGAATTGAATCAACAACAAATTAAAAAAATGCGTTTTGGTTGGTTTGATGTAATTGATGATTTGGAAGTTACAAAAGCGTTGCTTTATAAGGTTGAAGAAATTGGAAAAGAACATCATTTGGAATATATGGAAGGTCCAATTGGATTCAATAATTTGGATAAAACTGGCGTTTTAATTGAAGGTTTTGATCATATTGGCACCATGATTACGTGGTATAATCATCCATATTATAAGGAACATTTGGAGCAATTGGGATTTGTAAAAGAGAAAGAATATTTAGAAAATAAATTCTTATTCAAAAATGTTGATGGTGTTTATTTTGACAGAATTAGCAATATCATCAAAAGACGTTTTAAATTAACTGGTTTAGATTTTACCAAAACCAAAGATATTTTGCCTTATGTAGATGAAATGTTTGAAGTTTTTGACAAATCGTATTCAAAATTGTCCAGTTATGTGCCAATTTCTGAGGCGCAAATTGCCTTTTTTAAAAAGAAATACATTTCGTTTATCAATCCTGAATACATCAAATTTGTGGTTGACGAACATCATAAAATTGTGGCTTTTGCTATTGTAATGCCCTCTTTTTCAGAAGCATTGCAAAAGGCAAAAGGGAAATTATTTCCTTTCGGAATTTTTCATTTATTAAATGCTAGAAAACATGCTAAAGATGTTACATTCTATTTGATTGGTGTACATCCTGAATATCAAAACAAAGGTGTTCATGCCATTATTTTTGAGCAATATCAAAAAACTTTTGTGAAAAAAGGAATTGTAAATTGTATTAGAACTCCAGAATTGGAAGACAATTTGGCTATCAAAAAAATTTGGGAAGATTTCAATCCAATCACTCATAAAAGGAGGAGAACTTATAGAAAGGCTATTGGCTTATAGCTGTTTGCTTTTAGCTTTTGAAACTGAAACTTTAAACTTGAAACCTTTAAACCTTTAAACTCCCAAAATGCAACTATTCTACAATCCTGAAATTCTAGAAACCACCAAAGAAATTATTT
>DAIUBY010000056.1:8863-16935 GCA_036846425.1 Polaribacter sp. | reverse complement strand
GTTTGTCAACGCCAATTTCTGAGCAATTTAATTGCGAACACATTGCTGATAAAGGCATAGGTTATGGCATGGAAAGTCATATCATTGACGGAAATAATATTGTTGAAGTTTATACCAAAGTCAAAGAATTGGCAATTAGTTTACGTACAAATCCAAGACCCATTTTATTAGAATTTAAAACCTTTAGAATGCGAGGTCATGAAGAAGCAAGTGGCACCAAATATGTGCCACAAGAATTGTTGGATTTTTGGACAGCAAAAGATCCTGTTTCGAATTATGAAGCTTTTTTAAAAAGTGAACAAATTTTGACAGACGCAATGGAAATTGAGTATAAAAATGCTATTTCTGAAGAAATCAATGAACATTTACAAATCGCTTTTGAGGAAGAAAAAATAATTCCAAATCTTGAAATTGAGCTGAAAGATGTTTATAAAGAGTTTGAATACCAAGAAGTTATACCATCAACAAAAACAAATAATATTCGGTTTATTGATGCCATTTCTAATGGATTGCGTTTGTCAATGCAAAAACATGATGATTTAATTATTATGGGTCAAGACATTGCAGAATATGGAGGAGCATTTAAAATTACGGATGGTTTTGTAAATGAATTTGGAAAAGAACGAGTGAAAAATACCCCAATTTGTGAATCTGCCATTGTTTCAGCTGCCTATGGTTTGTCAATAAATGGAATAAAATCGGTTGTAGAAATGCAATTTGCTGATTTTGTGAGTTCAGGTTTCAATCCAATTGTAAATTTACTGGCAAAATCGCATTACAGATGGCAACAAAATGCTGATGTAGTTGTAAGAATGCCTTGTGGCGCAGGCGTAAGTGCAGGACCTTTTCATAGTCAAACCAATGAAGCTTGGTTTACCAAAACACCAGGTTTAAAAGTGGTGTTTCCAGCTTTTCCTCAAGATGCAAAAGGATTATTAATTTCGGCAATTAACGATCCAAATCCTGTGTTGTTTTTTGAACACAAAGCATTGTATAGAGCTGTTTATCAAGAAGTTTCAGAAGGATATTTCACTATTGAAATTGGAAAAGCTGCAATTTTAAAGGAGGGAAAAAGCATGAGTATCATTAGTTATGGAGCTGCAATTCATTGGGTTTTGGATGCGTTAAAAAGTCTTTCTGAAATTTCAGCAGATGTTATTGATTTGAGAACTTTACAACCTTTGGATACTGAAACTATTTTTAATTCTGTCAAAAAAACAGGAAAAGTGTTGATTGTGCAAGAAGATACGTTGTTTGGCGGAATTGCAAGTGATTTATCTGCACTTATTACCGAAGATTGTTTCGAATTTTTAGATGCACCAGTAAAAAGAGTTGGAAGTATAGAAACACCAATTCCATTTCAATCTGATTTGGAGCAACAATATTTAGGAAAATCAAGAGTTTTGGAGGCAATTCAAAAATTACAAAAATATTAATATCAAATGGAACATTTTTTTCAATGTCCATATTGTTGGGAAGAAATTTCAATGATTTTGGATGAAAGCGAACCACATCAAACGTATATTGAAGATTGCGAAGTTTGCTGCAATCCAATTGAAGTTTCAGTATATTTTGAAGATGGAGAATTGACTGGTTTTGAAGCGGAATCTATTGATCAATAAGTAAAATTATTACAACGGATTTTTCCAAGAAAACACTTTAAATAAGTGAATCCAATTATCATTAAAAGAAGCAGTTAAGTTAATTTTTTCAGAAGTAAATGGATGTGTAAAATTTAGTTTTCCAGCATGTAAAAACAAGTTATTCCACACAAATTTTTCAATAAACATATCATCGTGATTTTTATCACCATATTTTCCATCGCCAATTAAAGGATGACTAATTTTGGTCATATGAACGCGTAATTGATGCATTCTTCCTGTTTTTGGATGCAATTCTACCAAACTATAACGTGATGTTTCATAAGGTTTTACTGGAATATTTAGAGTTACCGTTTCCAAAGTATCCATCTCTGTGAGTGCTTCTTTATAAACAGTTGAATCGCGACCTTTTACAGGAGAATCAATGATTTTTTCAGCAGGAGCAAAGCCACGAACCACACCAAAATATGTTTTTTGAATGGTATTTTCTGTAAATAGCGCTTGAAATTTGGAAACAAATTCTGTTTTTTTGGACAATAAAACAACTCCTGAAGTTCTGCGATCCAATCTATGAACAGGATATACTTTCAAAGATGTTTTTTCGAAAATCAACTGTAATAAGGAAAGTTCTTGTTTAACACTTCGTGAAATTTTTGCATGATGCACCAACATATCATTGGGTTTGTTGACACAAATACAAAATTCATCTTCAAAAAGAATGTCTAAATCCATGTTTCAAAAATAGGTTGATTTCATTAAAAATTAGGATTTTTTTATTAAAAAGCAAGGAAAGAATTTGTACATTTAAATCGTTTAAAATCAATAATCTATGTTTGTAAATTATAAAATATTTGTCATCTTATTGATTTCATTATTATTTTACAATTGTAAAAGCACAGCAACAGTAGCTCAAATTGAAAATTTGAAAAGAGTAGTCAACGAGAGGAATATTGAAATTACTGCAAATTCAGCAACACCAATAGCTTTTGCAAATACTAGAGGATTAGAAAATTTATTGCCACCAGGAAGTAATTTGGCATATATTAATTTGATTAATACACCAAATTTTATCAAAATTCAAAAAGACAGTTTGCAAGTTGATTTACCATATTTTGGTGAATTGAGAATAGTTTCAGGATATAATTCAGAATCAGGAATTCATTTTGATGGAATTCCAACAAAAACTACAATTGGTTTTAATGAAAAAAGAATGTCTCATGAAATTATGTATGATGTAAAATCAAAGAATGAAACATTTAGAATTTCGATAACATTATTCAGTAATAATAGGAGTAGTTTTATTATTAATAGTAGTAATAGAACAACTATTTCTTATGATGGTACTTGGAAAGAGCTAAAGAGTAAGTAGGAATTCAAATATTTTCTACTTAACATAATATAAATTATAATTTAAGATTGTTATGCGTTTAATTGAATCTCAGCTCTAAAAACAGACCAATTAAACAAGGAATAAATAGATAATCATAAACCATTAGCAAACGTAATGATACTTAACATTATCATTCACAAAACTTTTTACAATTCCTTTGCTTTTCAAATCATCAATAATTGTATATAAAACGAGAATCATTGGGATTGATTCTACTTTTTTCAAAATTTGAAAACTTGTTAAAGGTTGTTCTTTAATTACATTTAAAACTATTAATTCTGTTGGAGTTAAATTATTTGTTGTCATGGGATTTATATTTTTTACATCGCAAAATTACTTTCAAATTGTGTAAAACATCAAAAAATTAGACCAAAGTGAAATTTGTATAGACGATTGAAATAAAAATATTGACTAATGGAAAAGAAAAAGCATTGTTTTAAATTTCTAAAACAATGCTTTCTAAATTAAAAAAATCAATAAATAACTAACTTGCGCAGTGATATTTTTTGTTTTCTTTTACAAAACTTTTAATAACTCCTTTATTTGTAAGCTCGTCTAAAACATTGTACAATGACAAAATCATTGGAACATTGTCCACTTTTTTTAAAATTTCGAAGCTTGTTAAAGGTTCTTTTTGTACTACATTAAGTACAGACTGCTCAGCAGCCGAAAGGTTAATTGTTTTCATAGGGGTGAAATTTAATTTATCAAAGATACAAAAAAAAACTAAAAAATCATTAATTGTTAAAGAAATTTTAATTTTGTTAATGAATTCGTAATTTAAACCTTTTTTACTGTGGTAATAAAGTACACTCCTGTAAGTAAAATTAAAGATGCAATAATGGACTGTAAAGATAGTTTTTCATCTAAAAAAAACCAACCTAGTAACAAGGCAATTACTGGATTTACATAAGCTGATGTTGAAACTTTTTCAGTGGAAACCACTTTTAATAAATAATTAAATGAAGTAAATGCGATGATTCCTCCAAAAACAATCAGTAATACCAAAGAAATTAACACTTTTGGACTCCACTCAAAAGGTGAAATCCAAGTTTCTTGAAAACTAAGACTTGAAAAACATAAAACAGCACCTGCAAATAACATTTGATAACCTGTACTTACCATAAAACTTTTTGGCAACGCTGCTTTTGATACAAAAACACTTCCATAACTCCAACTTAAAACACACGTTAATATCATAAAAATCCCAAGTAAACTGTTTTCTGAAGTTGTTAATTCTTTTTGACTAATTAATAAATACATTCCAAACATTCCCAAACCAATACCAATCATCGATTTTTTCTTCATTGGTTTTCTATCAATCAAACGTAACAATAACAATACAAATAATGGTTGTGTGGATGATATTAATGCTCCAAAACCACTATCCACATATTTTAAAGCCCACACAAAAACACCATTTCCATAAATCAAAAAGAAGAAAGATGCAATCATTGAATTGGTTAATTGTTTTTTAGAAATCCGTAAATCTTGTTTAAAAATTATTGCCAATAAAATCATCAAACTTCCAGCGACAAAAAAACGAATAGATGCTAAAAAAAACGGAGGTAATTCTGTAACCGCAATTTTATTGAATAAATACGTAGATCCCCAAATCACATAAATTGCTATAAATGCGAGAATGATGAGTAGTTTAGAGTTTTTTAAATACATAATTCAGGAATAACTTTCTAATATTTTTATTTTAAAAATTATTTTTCTCTTTTTTTAAGAATATCAACAACATCATTCAATTTGAATCCTTTTGCTTGCAATAACATCAAATAATGAAATAGTAAATCAGCACTTTCATTCAGAAAAAGTTCGTTATTGTTGTCTTTTGCTTCAATAACCACTTCTACTGCCTCCTCTCCTACTTTTTGTGCAATTTTATTGATTCCTTTTGCAAACAACGAAGCTACATAACTTTTTTCGGCATCTGAATTTTGAATTCTATCTGTAATCGTATTTTCTAGATGAGTCAAAAATCCAAAGTTTTGCTCATTATTTTCAGCCCAACAAGTGTTAGTTCCATTGTGACAAGTAGGTCCTGTTGGATTAACAGAAATCAATAAAGTATCATTATCACAATCATTTTTGATATCCACTAAATGCAATACGTTGCCACTTTCTTCGCCTTTTGTCCACAAACGATTTTTTGTACGAGAAAAAAACGTAACCAACTTTGTGTCAATGGTTTTTTGATAAGCTTCTTCATTCATATAACCCAGCATCAGAACGTTTTTTGTAATTGCGTCTTGAATTATTGCAGGTATTAAACCATCGTTATTTTTATTAAAATCTATTATCATATCTTAAAGTCTTACAGGAATTCCATTCCTTTTTAATTCTTGTTTTAAATCTAAAATCGGAATTTCGCCAAAGTGAAAAACACTTGCTGCCAAGGCTGCATCTGCTTTTCCTTCTTTGAAAGTATCTACAAAATGTTGCATTGTTCCTGCACCACCTGAAGCAATAATTGGAATATTTACCAAATTAGAAAGCGTAGCTAAAGCCTCATTCGCAAATCCGTTTTTAGTGCCATCATGATTCATGGATGTAAATAAAATTTCGCCTGCACCACGTTTTTCAACTTCTTGTGCCCAATCAAATAATTTCAAATTTGTGGGAATTGTTCCTCCTGCCAAATGTACAAACCATTCATCTTCAATTTGTTTGGCATCAATCGCAACAACCACACATTGGCTCCCAAATTTATCTGCTAATTCATTGATTAAATCAGGTCTTTTCACTGCTGATGAATTGATAGAAACCTTATCTGCTCCCCATTTCAACAATTCATTTACATTATCAACTGAAGATATTCCACCACCAACTGTAAATGGAATATTTACTTGTTCTGCCACTTGATGCACCATTTCAATCATGGTTTTTCTGCCTTCTAAAGTCGCAGAAATATCTAAAAAAACGAGTTCATCAGCACCTAAATTGGCATATTGTTTTGCCAAAACTACAGGATCTCCTGCATCAATCAAATTGACAAAATTAACACCTTTTACTGTGCGTCCATTTTTGATATCTAAACATGGAATGATTCTTTTTGTAAGCATTTTTAAAGCTTTTGGCTTTTGGCTATTAGCTTTTAGCAAATTTCTAAAAGCTAATAGCTAAAGGCTATTTGTTTAATATAAATTGTTCTAACTGTTTCAAACTGATTTTATTTTCATAAATCGCTTTTCCAATAATCACACCTTCACATCCTATTTCAGCTAATTTTGGCAATTCATCAAAGGTTGAAATTCCTCCTGATGCAATGAGTTTTATGTTTTTTGCTTCGGATAAAATTTGTTGATACACCTCAAAACTTGGTCCTTGTAACATACCATCTTTTGAAATATCTGTGCAAATAACATACTGAATTCCATTTTCTTGATAATTTTTTACAAAGGGAATTAATTCCAACGAACTTTCTTCTTGCCATCCATTGGTTGCGATTTTTCCTCCTGTTGAATCAGGATAAAAATCTGCTCCTAAAATGATTTTCTCAGCACCAAACTTTGCAATCCAGCGTTCAAAAACTTCCTTATTTTTGACTGCAATACTGCCTCCAGTAATTTGATTTGCACCTGAATTAAAAGCAATTTCCAAATCTTTATCAGACTTTAATCCGCCACCAAAATCTATTTTTAAACTGGTTTTTGAAGCTATTGCTGACAAAACTTTATGATTCACAATTTGACTTGCTTTTGCGCCATCCAAATCTACCACATGCAAATATTGAATGCCTGCAGCTTCAAATTCTTTCGCAACTTCCAACGGATTTTCGTTGTAAATCTTCTTTGTGCTGTAATCGCCTTTGGTTAAACGAACGCATTTTCCTTCTATGATGTCTATGGCTGGAATTATTCTCAAAATATTTTAATATTAGATATTAAAAGTTAAATATTAAAAGTTTGAAACCCTCTGATATATTTAACTTCTAATATTGTATTTTAAACTTTTACTATTTTTCTGATTTCTTTTAGCTGTATTTATTGAATATACAATTATTGCTAATAATTCAGAACCTTCCTTTTTTAACTTTAAAATTTCATCTTTATGTTCAGGTAAAACTTCTTCAAAAATTTCTAACCAATACAAACTTTCATCAACTTCTTCTTCAACAATCTTTAACTTATTTATAAAATCAGATGTTGATTTTGCTCTTTGAGAAGCTCTATAATTAGCTCCAACTGAACTTGAACTTCTAATTAGTTGATTTACAAATGCATTATATTCTCTAGATTTAGGTACTTTAAAACAAAATTTCCAGCATTCTAGAGCAAAAGTTTTAGTTCTTTCTAAAATTTGATTTTTCATCCTCCACTTTTAATATTTAATATCAAACTTTTAACTTTAGAAAGTTTTTCAAAATTTGTTCTCCCTCTACTCCACTTTTTTCTGGATGAAATTGAACTCCATAAAAATTATCTTTTTGTAAAGCTGATGAATATTCGAATTCGTAATCAGTTTTTGCAATGGTTTCATCACACAAATCTGCATAATAGCTGTGTACTAAATACATAAATTCATTCTCTTTAATTCCTGAAAACAAAGGTGATTTCAATTCTTTAATCACATTCCAACCCATTTGCGGCACTTTCACTGCATTTGAAAATCGTTTTACGGTCACATCAAAAATTCCTAATCCTTGTGTGTTTCCTTCTTCAGACGATGTACACATCAATTGCATTCCTAAACAAATGCCTAAAACTGGTTGTTTCAAACTTGGAATCACTTCATGCAAACCACTTTCTATCAACATTTTCATAGCCGAACTTGCTTCACCAACACCAGGGAAAATGATTTTATCTGCTGCTTTTATCTCCTCAATATTTCTTGACAAAACAGCTTCAATTCCCAATCTTTTAAAAGCAAATTGAATGCTCTTAATATTTCCTGCACCGTAATCAATTATAATTAAATTCATAATAAATTCTTACTACTTTGATATTAGAAGTACAATATTAAATTTTAGAAGTTTGTTTTGGTTAAATATTCAAACTTCTAAAATTTAATATCTAACTTTTAACTTTCTATAAAACTCCTTTTGTACTTGGCAAAAACATTTTATTAGCATC
>DAIUBY010000056.1:0-8763 GCA_036846425.1 Polaribacter sp. | reverse complement strand
TTTTAACTTTCTATAAAACTCCTTTTGTACTTGGCAAAAACATTTTATTAGCATCCCTTTTTACGGCCATTTTCATTGCTTTTGCAAAAGCTTTAAAAATTCCTTCAATTTTATGGTGTTCGTTTGTACCCTCTGCTTTGATATTCAAATTGCATTTTGCACCATCTGTAAAGGATTTAAACAAGTGATAAAACATTTCAGTTGGCATGTCTCCTATTTTTTCACGCTTGAATTCAGCATCCCATTCCAACCAATTTCTACCTCCAAAATCCACAGCAACTTGCGCCAAACAATCATCCATAGGTAAGCAAAAACCATAGCGTTCTATGCCTAATTTATTGCCCAAAGCTTTGTGAAACAATTCACCAAAAGCAATCATGGTATCTTCTATGGTATGATGTTCATCAACTTCTAAATCGCCATCAACTTTTATGGTTAAATCCATATTTCCATGACGTCCAATTTGATCTAACATGTGATCAAAAAAGTGTAAACCTGTAGAAATATCATTTTTTCCAGAACCATCTAAATTTAGCTTGATGTAAATTTTGGTTTCATTGGTATTTCTAGTGATTTCTGCAACTCTGTCTTTTAATTTTAAAAATTGATAAATTTCTGACCAATCAGTGGTTGTTAAAGCAATACAATCAAAAATTTCTTGTTTAGAAGTTTCAATTTCATTTGCGCCTAATTCAGGGTTTTCTGATAGAAAAATTCCTTTTGCACCAAGGTTTTTAGCCAATTCCATGTCAGTAATTCTGTCACCCAAAACAAACGAATTCGCCAAATCATATTCCTCAGAAAAGTATTTTGTTAACAAACCTGTTCTTGGTTTTCTAGTAGGTGCATTTTCGTGCGGAAAAGTTTTATCAATCACAATTTCAGAGAAAACTACGCCTTCTTTTGCAAATGCATCAATAATTTTATTTTGAGCTGGCCAAAAGGTATCTTCAGGAAAAGAGGCTGTTCCCAATCCATCTTGATTGGTAACCATAACCAATTCAAAATCTAATTCTGAGGCAATTTTTGCCATGTTTTGAAAAACTTTTGGATAAAATTCCAATTTTTCTAAACTATCTAATTGATAATCAACAGGTGGTTCTACAACCAATGTTCCATCTCTATCTATAAAAAGTACTTTTTTCATTTTTTAGCTTTTGGCTTTTGGCTGTTAGCTATTTGCTAACTGCTGCAAAGCATTTAATAATTTTTTATTTTCTTCTTTAGTTCCAACTGTTAAACGTAAGGTATTTTCACACAAAGGTTGCGTAGTTCTGTTTCGAATTACAATGCCTTTTGCAATCAATTCATTGTATCTTCTAGTGGCATTATCTACTTTTATCAAAATGAAATTAGCATCAGATTCATTGATTTTTTCAACGAATGAAATGCCTTTCAAAGCAATTGCCAATTGATTTCTTTCTGATAAAATCGTTTCAATTTCTTGGGCAACTTCTTCCCTATTTTGCAAACGTTCCAACGCTTTTTGCTGCGTCAATTCGTTGATATTATAAGGTGGTTTGATGTTGTTTAATATCCTAATAATTTCTTCAGAGGCATAACAAATTCCCAAACGAATTCCTGCCATTCCATAGGCTTTTGAAAGGGTTTGCGTGATGATCAAATTCGGATATTCATTCAGTTTTTTCAACCAACTTTCTTGCTTTGAAAAATCGATATATGCTTCGTCAATTACTACCAATCCTTGAAAATTTCTCAATAAGGTTTCAATAGTTTCCTCAGAAAAACTATTTCCTGAAGGATTGTTTGGTGAACATAAAAATAAGATTTTAGAATTATCATCTACAGCTGCTAAAATATTTGGAATTTGTGGCTGAAAATCAGAGGATAACAATATTTTTCTGTCTTCAATAGCATTGAGTGATGCCAAAACCGAATACATTCCATAGGTTGGTGGTAAGGTAATGATGTTATCCTTATTTGGTTCACAAAAAGCACGAAATAACAAATCCAATACTTCATCACTTCCATTGCCTAACAAAATGTTTTTTTCATTAACATTTTTGATATTTGCCAACGCTTTTTTAACGGTAATTTGCTGAGGATCAGGATATCTGTTTACGCCGTTTTCAAACGGATTTTCATTGGCATCCAAAAAAATCATGTCGTTGATAGCCACATCTTTGTATTCATCTCTGGCTGATGAATAGGGTTTTAAAGACTTTATGTTTTCTCTAACCAACTCTAAAATTGACTTCATTTCAAATCGTTTAATCTGAGTGTAACTGCGTTTTTGTGTGCTTGCAAACCTTCTGCTTCAGCCATGATTTCAATAGATTTTCCCAATCTTTGAATGCCATCTTTAGAGATTTCTTGAAAGGTAATGCTCTTTAAAAAACTATCCAAATTCACACCTGAATATGCTTTGCTAAATCCGTTTGTTGGTAAGGTATGATTGGTTCCTGACGCATAATCACCTGCACTTTCTGGTGTGTAATTTCCAATAAAAACAGACCCTGCATTCGCAATATTTTCCACATAAAAAGCATTGTTTTTGGTGGCTATAATAAAATGTTCAGGACCATATTCATTGATCAAATCCAAGGCAATTGCATCTGTTTCAA
This sequence comes from Polaribacter sp., assembly GCA_036846425.1. Classification (GTDB taxonomy): domain Bacteria; phylum Bacteroidota; class Bacteroidia; order Flavobacteriales; family Flavobacteriaceae; genus Polaribacter. Next base: position 6,178 of record DAIUBY010000056.1, on the reverse strand, counting down.
CAAGGATTGATTTGGAGTTTTCAATCGCTTTTTCAGCAATTTCTTTTCTTGGCAATTGTGCTATTTGTTTCGAAATTTCTTCAGCAACTTCTTCAATTAATACTTTAGATGTTGAGACTAAAATAACCTGACTATCAATACCATGCTCTGCTTGACTTAATAAATCTGCAGCTACATAACTTGCTTTTGCAGATTCATCTACAACTACCAATAATTCGCTTGGTCCTGCAGGCATATCAATAGCAACTCCGTATTTAGTAGCCAATTGTTTCGCAACCGTTACAAACTGATTTCCTGGTCCAAATATTTTATACACTTGTGGAATATCAGTAGTACCAAAAGTCAATCCTGCAATGGCTTGAATTCCTCCTACTTTTATAATTTTGGTAACGCCACACAAATTCGCAGCATACAAAATGGCTGGATGAATGTTCCCTTCTTTGTTGGGAGGTGAGCACAACACAATTTCTTTACAACCTGCTATTTGAGCAGGAATTGCCAACATCAATACAGTTGAGAATAAAGGCGCTGTTCCTCCAGGAATGTACAAACCTACTTTTTGAATCGGTCTTTTTTCTTGCCAACAAAACACGCCTCTGTAGGTTTCTACAGCAACTTTTTCAGTTATTTGTGCTTTGTGAAATAGCGAGATATTTTGATGTGCAACTCTGATGGCTTCTTTTAATTCGGGTGAAACAGTCTGAATGGCTTTCTCAATTTCAGCTGTAGTCACCAATTTTTGGTTCAATTGAACTCCATCAAACAATGAAGTATATTTATCAACAGCTGCATCACCGTTTTTTTGAACATCGTCAAAGATTTGCAATACTGTTTTTTCAATATCATCCACTGTTTTTGTGGGTCTTTCTAAGATGGTTTTCCAAGCTGTTTTTGCTGGATTTAAAATCGTTTTCATTACAATACCATTTTTTCGATTGGACAAACTAGAATTCCTTCTGCACCTTTGCTTTTCAATTCATCAATAATTTCCCAAAACTGATTTTTGCTAATCACAGTGTGCACAGAGCTCCATCCTTTTTCTGCCAAAGGCAACACAGTTGGACTTCTCATTCCTGGTAAAATTTTAATAATTTCATCCAATTTGTCATTGGGTGCATTTAGTAAAATATATTTGGAGTTTCTTCCTTTCAAAACTGCCTGAATTCTGAATTGGATTTTTGCTAAAATTGCTTTGCGTTCAGCATCCATTTTAGGTGAAATAGCCAAAACAGCTTCTGATTTTAACAAGACTTCAATCTCTTTCAATCCGTTTTTGAATAAAGTGCTTCCACTAGAAACAATATCGCAAATGCCATCTGCCAAACCAATATTGGGCGCAATTTCTACAGAACCATTGATGATGTGTAATTTGGCTGAAATGCCCTGTTCATTTAAAAAACGTTTTACGGTTTCTGGATAAGAAGTTGCAATTTCTTTGCCAGCCAAATCCTTTAAAGACGTAGCATCAGATTCTTTTGGCACTGCAATAGAAACCTTGCATTTCGAAAATCCCAAACGTTCTACAAATGGCAAATCATAGCCTTTTTCGATGATGATATTTTCGCCAATAATGGCTGCATCTACTACTCCATCACGCAAATATTGAGGAATGTCTCCATTGCGTAAATAAAAAACTTCTACAGGAAAATCTCTTGCAGCTGCTTTTAGTTGGTCTTTTCCATTGTCAATAGAAATCCCAATGTCTTTAAGGAGTTCCATAGATTCTTCATGCAATCTTCCTGCTTTTTGAATGGCTATTCGTAAGTTACTCATTTTTTCTTAGTGTGTTGTGTTTGAGCAAAATGGATTCAACTAAAAACCCGTTTGATTTGCTCAAACGGGTTTATAAATATTTTGAAATTCTTCAATACATTTTTAAATCGCTTGAGAGCAATTGTAAAAATGATGATGATGTGCTTGAATAAATGTCATGTATTTTTATTGTGATGCAAATATCGAAATTTTATTTTTAAAATACCAAATGAAATTTGGAAAAAGTGATTTAATTTTAAGGATTAAAAAAAATTCTAAATTGAGTTTTTAAAAGTGCTTCAGAAAAAATGATTATTAAAAAACAATACTGTAAATCAATTCGTTAAAAATTAAATTTTAACATTTTTTGTTTCTTAAAATACATTTAAAATCAAATCTTATCAATTTAAATCAATTACTTTTATAACTTATTTTGATTTAAAAATAGGTTAGAAATTTTCACGAACATCTAAAAAGAGCAACATTATGTTGAAAGTAGGATTTACTTCATTGGGTATTTTTTTAACAAATTTAATTGCAGCACAACATGAAAATGAGGTTGAATTGTTTAGCAATAATTTGAACCAATTTACAAATGTTCGTGATTTTTGTATTTCTGAAAATGGAAATGAAGCATTTTTTACGATTCAAAGTCCGTTTCAAGAAATTTCTCAAATTGCCTTCATCACTAAAAAAAATAATGAGTGGTCTCAACCAGTATTATTGCCTTTTTGCGATGCTTTTATGTATTTAGAACCTTTTTTATCATCAGATGGAAAACGCTTATTTTTTGTTTTTGACAGACCATTAAATGAAAATGGTCAAGAAAAAAAAGACTTTGACATTTGGTATGTTGAAAGAAAAAGTTTGACCGAAAATTGGTCAAAACCAATAAATTTAGGAAAGCCAGTAAACTCCGAACTTGATGAATTTTATCCATCTGTAAGCCAAAATAACAATTTATATTTTACGATGGTTTCTCCAAATGGATTGGGAAAAGATGATATTTATTATTGTAAATGGGAAAATGGCAATTATTCAAATCCTATTTTATTGGATAAAAACATCAACAGTGAAGGGTATGAATTCAATGCTTTTATCAGTAAAAAAGAAGATTTTTTACTGTTTACAAAATACAATGAAAAAGGTGGTTTTGTCAGTGGTGATTTATATATTTCAAAAAAAGATAGCAATGGAAATTGGCAAAAAGCAACCAATTTAGGTGCGCCAATCAATACCAAATTCATGGAATATTGTCCATATTATGATGAGAAAAATCAAATGTTGTATTTTACTAGCAAACGAAATCAGTTGATTTCTAGAGAATTTTTATCCATTTCAGATTTTCAAAATTATGTGACAGCTTCAAAAAATGGATTGAGTAAAATATATAAAATGAAAATTAACCTTGATTAAAATCCATGAATATGAGTTCAATAAATTTTATAAAACGCCTATTAATAGTAGGTTTGGTAATTTTTTCAACAAAAATTAATTCGCAAAATGAATATATTATTACTACAAAAGGAGATACTCTTTTTGGAAATGTTATAAGAGGAAATGTTTTCAATAATATCATAACTATAAAAAGAGAGGGTAAAAAAGAAAAAATTAGAATGCAAGAGGTTAAAGAATATAAAAATGGATACATGCCCATTTTTGTGGTTTTGCATGAATATAAAAACAAAAAATATTGGTTAGAGTTGCTGCAAGAAGTTGATGGCGAAAAAAAACTTTTCAGAGATATTTTTGATACTCAAGGAAGTATTGATTATTTCACTTTGGTTGATGAAAAATATGTAGAATTGACACCTAAATATATTGAAAATATTTTCATTCACGAATTGAAAAAATGTACCTTATTTGCTGAAAAATTAGGAAATTCTAAAATTCGCAAATTTCAATTGAAAAGAATTCTAACGGATTACAATGCTTTGTGCACTAACAAATAATGAAATTTTATTCTTCAAAAAAATCCAATTCTTTTTTGATATTTTCCCAAGTATTTTCAGAAAGAATCGTTTTGTAATTAGCCTTTTTATCTTTGCTATATTCCAAAATATATTCAGCTCTTTCTTTAGAATCTGGGTGTGTACTAATCCATGAAATAATAGTTGGTAATTGGCTATCAGTCATGGACATCCTGTAAAGAAAATCTGCAAATGGTGCAGGATTTACGTTAGCTTTTGTTAAATAATCTACAGCTTTTATATCTGCTTCTTTTTCTAAACTTCTGTCAAAAGCAGTTGAAGAAAGTGTTTTTGCTACTTGTTTTGCAATCTCTCCTCCTGCACTTCCTGTTGTTATAGAAATCAAAACTGAAAAACCAATTTCTTTAACCAGTTTTTTCATGACATGTTTCATTTGAATATGTGCCATTTCATGACCTATTACTCCTACCAATTCATCTTGATGTTCAGCATCAGCAATCAATCCTGTGTAGATAACCAAATGTCCATTTGGCAGTGCAAAAGCGTTCACGTCATCAGAATTCAACACATGAACTTTAAAAAATTCTTTGTCAAAATCATTTGCTTTACTAATTTTTGTGATAATGCTGTCAAGAGAATTTAACAAAACAGGATTTGTATTTTCTGTTTCAGAAGCTTTGAAAGTTTCCCACAATAAATCGCCTAATTTTTCTTCAGTTTTATCGGTAATTTCCTCCACTTTGAAAAGTGAAACCCAATTGACTTGTTGCAAAGTAAACAAAGTTCCAAAAAATAACAAAACTGTTACAAGCAGTTGTGTAAGCGTTTTTTCCATCATCATGGTTTGCAAATTAAATTAGTTAAAGGTCCATACAACCACCATTCTACATGAATTCCTTTGCGTGCTTTTATTGCGGTATAAATGGTTGCAATAAATTCTGTAAAATTGAAAATAAAGGCAGTAAACATGTAACCAAAATAATTGTTTGTCAGTGTTTCATCTCCAAAAATAATTCCAATAGTCCACCAAAAAGCTACACTATTGATAAAAAGCATGGACACTTGTGATACCAAAGCTTGAGTGCAATGCCAACGTACAAAATAAGTCGATTTTCTATTTCCAACATAAAAAAAGAAAGTTGCCAGTAAATTTATAATCGGAAATGGCAATCCTGCAATAATAGCAATTAAAGACATTAAATAACTATTGGAAGCTTTTTCAGCTTCATGATCACCTGGTTCGTAACTAAATTTTTTGATATGTATCATAAGCCTTTTGCAATGTTCCAAATCCAATTAATGATTACAAAAATAACTAACGGAATGGCAATTTTAGGTTTTAGAATGTGTTTTTCTGTTTTTTGATAAAAATCAAACAACGTTGTTTTTTTTCTGATTACATCAAATAAAATCCAAATTGGCGCAATAATCATGATAATAGCTACTAACAAACTAAATGGATTTGTAAAAATTGCCTCCAAAAAATGACCTTTTGATAGTGAAATTACACCTCTTGTTGTGCCACAAGAAGGACAAGGAATGCTGGTTATTTGTTTGAATAAACAGACTTTGAATAAGCTTTGCTCTTTAAAAAATTCTGAAATATTAAAAAATAACCAACCATAACCAGCAAAACAGGTTGTAGCAATAATTACATACAACTTGTTCCTGTTCATTGCCATTATCCTAATATTTGTTGAATTTTTTCCATGTTTTTTTCTCTTGTTGCAGATTGAATCATAAACCAATCAATAATTGTCCAAATTCCTAAACCACCACAAGTAAATAATTTAAGAATTCCTAAACCAGTATCACCAATCATAAAACGGTCAATTCCAAATTGTCCTGCAAAAATTGAAACTATCAAAATAGTTGAAGGGTCTTTAAACTGCGAAACTGATAACATGGGCCATTTTGAATCATCAGCAGCAATCAAACTGTTTCTAATTGCATTGACATGATGACTTTCAAAATATTTTCCATTGCTCATAATGAACATATCTACTTTTTGTGCTTCCATTGTTGTTTTTTTAATGTATTCCTTTATTGGTTGTCAATTATACAAATTCTATTTTAAAAATTTAAATATTTTTTAAAAGTTTTTAAGGAATTTTAATAACTATCAAGAAAAATTATTTTTTTCAGATTTAAAAAAGCTTTTTAAAAAGCGTATTAAAAATCTATAATGAACTAAATTAGTTGTAAATTTTACAGATTTTATACAGTCTATTTTATTAAATTTTAATTTTGAATTTAAAAATATAGGTGCTGAGATAAATTCAACTAAAAAAACAAAAAATTTTCCTCCACAAGGTTGCAATTACAGACGCAAAAGTTAAGCTTTACATTAAATATATGGTGAGTCATAGATGTAAGCTAAAAGTAAAAGAAGAACTCAAAAATTTGAATATAAAATTTGCAGTAGTTGATTTAGGAGTTGCTGAAATTTTTAAAATTATTTCACCAGAAATTAGAGATATTTTAAAAATTAATTT
>DAIUBY010000055.1:13296-17453 GCA_036846425.1 Polaribacter sp. | reverse complement strand
ATAGTAAATCATTAAGAGAGCATTTTGAAGTAACTGGCTTTTTTTATCAAGAAGGAGAATATATCTTCCGAAAGTTTTTGGATATCAAAAAAAAATCCAACACCACGAAACCACTTGACCTTATGGTAATTATGATGAATCCAGGAACATCTCGTCCTGAAGGCATTAAAAAATATCATAAGATTTCAGGTGATTTATTCGATAAAACTGTCCCTACGATTCCTGATAATACCCAAGACCAAATCATGAGGATTATGATAAAATGCAATTTTGAATATGCCCGCATTTTAAATTTATCTGACTTATGCGATTCCAAAAGCAGTTCATTTTATAAAAAATTGAATGAATTAAATACTGCTAAAATAAATCATTCCATTTTTCAAGCAAAACGTGAAGATGATTTTAATGCTTTATTTAAAAGTAATGTCAAACTTATAGTAGCTTGGGGTGTTCATAAAGCTTTGAAAGATTTAGCCATATCAGCATTAAGTGAAATTGGTGACAACAAAATAGGTTTACGTAAAGAAAATATTGATTGGGCATTTTATCATCCTTTGCCTCGCATTAATCAAAAACAACTAGATTGGATTAATGAAATTGAAAATCAAATTAATATAACTAAGTGAAAATCCCCAACTTTCAAAAGCAACTTACAAAACTATTGCATCCAAAAAAAGCAGCATTGACTACTAACATCAAAGGAGCGCTTTTTGGGGTGGCTGTGGGTGATGCTTTGGGCGTGCCTGTAGAGTTTATGAATCGAGAACAACTTGCCAAAAATCCAGTAACGGATATGAGAGCGAATGGCACGTATTTTCAACCTGCTGGCACTTGGTCTGATGATAGTTCATTGACGTTTTGCTTGGCAGAAGCCTTGACTAAAGATTTTGATTTACAACTCATTGGGCAACATTTTGTAAGTTGGTATTCCGAAAACTATTGGACTGCTAGAGGTGAAGTTTTTGACATTGGTTTTGCAACTAGGCTAGCCATTGAGCGCATTGAAAAGGGCGAAAGAGCTGATTTGGCAGGTGGTTTTGACATTAATTCCAATGGCAATGGTTCGTTGATGCGCATTTTGCCACTCCTCTTCTATCTTCATCAAAAACCCATTGCTGAACGATTTGAAATTTGCAAAAAAGTTTCGTCCATCACGCATGGACATATTCGCTCGGTAATCGCTTGTTTTTATTATTTAGAATTTGCCAAACAACTATTGCTGAAACATCATCCGTTTGAGATTTATAGGAATCTACAATCGGAAGTAACAAATCATTTGGAAACTTTGTCCATCAATAAAAGTGAAATTGCCCTCTTTGACCGTTTGCTAAAAGGAAACATCTACGAAGTAGAAGCATCTGAAATTCTGAGCAGTGGCTATGTACTTCATACGCTTGAAGCCAGTATTTGGTGTTTATTGACAACCAACAATTACAAAGATGCTGTGTTAAAAGCCGTAAATTTAGGCGAAGATACGGATACAACAGCGGCCGTTACTGGTGGTCTTACAGGTATTTTATATGGTTTTGATGGCATCCCAAGAAACTGGATTTCTCAAATTGCAAGAAAGGAAGCTATTGATTCTTTGGCAAAACGAATGGCTCATAAATTGGTGTAAAACATCACGAATAAAGAAAAATGGTTACTTCAATAAAGGAAATGTAACCCTCACCTATCGAAAATGTTGCTTTTCCGTGTAAATTGAATTTAGTTGCTAAAGAAATTACTGAAAGTTTTAGTTTGTATGATCAAATGAAACCACACAGTCATCATGACTATGAAATTCTGCAACTCTGCCACTAAACAAAACAGAAACGCCCGTTACAAAAATGTAACAGACGTTTCACCCAACCAAAACTAATCAAACAATGATTATTTTTTATATGTTAAAATTGATAAACTACGGATAGTTTCGCAAAAAATGGTGTTCCTGGTGTAAAGTGAATTTCTTCTACTGAATTCACTTCGTTTTGCAATCTTGATTCTGTAGCAAACTGTGTTTCGTTCCAAGCTACATTAAAAATGTTTTCTACTGCAAATCCGAAAGTGGTATTTTTTAAATGATAATTAATGTTGATATCACTTACAAAATAGCCTTTGGCAACAATGCTATTGTCTTCATTGGCTGGTCTATCACCCAAATAACGGTAATTGAAACTTCCTGAAAAATTCCCCATTTTTGTCATAGAAAGACCTCCTGCCATGGTAAAACTTGGTGCTAACGGAATAAAGTCCTCTCCTGAAATGGCTTCCAAACTTCTTGCTTTGGTTACAGTTGCATCCGAAGTGAAAAATAAATTGTCTGTCAATTGATAACGCAAACCTAAATCCAATCCAAAACGCTCAGATTTTCCTGAGGGCTCTACAATTCCTGCATCACCTACATACACAAATTCTTCTTCTGAAAATAAATACCAAGCTGCAGTGTTGATGACCAAATTTTTGGTTGGTTTCCAAATATTTCCGAAATCCAAACCATACGCTCTTGGTAAAATTTTATCAGCATCTTGCTGTAAAACTACTCTTGCATCATTAGAATGAAATCCAATTCCTGATTTTAAAAACCACTGAATATTGTCATTGGGTGTATAAAAAAAGTTCAATTTTGGATTTACAATTGATTTTGTATTTGACAAGGTTTCATAATTCGAACTCAACGCATCATTGTACATAAATTTAAAATAATCAAAACGCAAAGCGGGTGCAATTTTAAATTTTCCCAACTCGAAAGTAGCATTGTAAAAAGCATACACATTGGTTTGCTGAATATCTCCTAACTGAATGTTTTGCAACAATTCCGTTCTGTTTTTGGTACTTGCCAATTGATTTGCATAACTGTTGTCAAATCGAAAACCAATTCCTTTATTGATGGTGGTTTCTGTTTTTCCGTTGTTTAAAATATCGGTAAACTGCACATTCATTCCGTAAATATCTCGTTCTTCCAATTGTTTTATTTGATCACCATCCACAGGATTTTCTAAAAAGAAGGTGAAGTTGGAAAACAATTCGAAATTGTAATTGCTATAAAAAGCGTTGGCTTTCATAAATGAATTTTCTGATAATGTTTTTTGCAATTGCACATTGATATTTGAACGAGAAGTTGTACCTCCTTCAGTATCATCAATCGCTCCAAAACGTGAAATCATTCCACTGTCAACAGCTCTTTGCGGAATTTGTCCTGAGGCATCCCATCTGCTTGTAAAATGCGAAGTGGTAAAAGTCAATTTATCTGAACCGTTTAAATAGGTGTTGTATTTTGCAAATAAATTCAATCTGTTGAAATTTTGAGGTGACTCAAAAGGTCCATCCGTTTCAATATATTCTACAGCTACATAAGCATCATCTTTACTAGTATGATTCAATAAATTGAACATTCCTAGAGTTCTCAAAGAGTTAAAATCTCCATAACCCAAAGAAACTGTATTTGTTGGAAGGCTGTTTTTGGTTTCAAAACTTACATAACCTGCTGTGTTAAAATCACCTTGATTGGCATAATAAGGTCCTTTGCCAAAATCGATTTTTTGAATGGTTTCTGGAATGATAAAGTGCAAATCACTATAGCCTTGACCATGAGCGTGCGAAACCATATTGATAGGCATTCCATCTACAGAAAGTGTGATGTCTGTTCCATGATCAATATCAAAACCACGCAAAAAAATCTGTTCTGCTTTTCCTCCTCCTGCATGTTGACCAATGAATAATCCTGGTACTTTACGCAAAATTTCTTGAGAATTATTTACAGGATTCAATTCCAAATCAACACGTGCAATCGTTTTCAAAGCATCTTTTTCATTTCCGATAATAAATTCATCTAATTGAAAAATATTGGTTTCTAAGGTGATGTTGATATTTTCTTTCAACTGATTTTCGGTAATAATGATAATTGCTTTTTTGAAACCCAAAATCCCTATTTCTAATTGATTTCCTGCAACTGTTTTTTCTAAGATAAAATTTCCATTGCTGTCAGTATGTGTGTGTGAATTGGTGTTTGTGTTGAAAACATAAGCGTTTTCAATGGGCTGTTGCATCGCATCTAAAACTCGTCCTTTTACTTTTTGTGCCATTGCCGAAAATGAACTTACAAATAAGGTAATTAATAAAATACTTTTTTTCATGTTGTTTGATTATAGTTTGGTTAATAATTTTGCAGTATTTGG
>DAIUBY010000055.1:8403-13196 GCA_036846425.1 Polaribacter sp. | reverse complement strand
GTAAATTCAGCAATTTCTGCTTTTAGTAAATGAAGATCAGGTGTCATGGTTTGTTGTTGGATTGCTGCTAAAATGGCTAAAGATTGTGCTGGATTTTTTTCGTGTGAGAAAACAATCCAAGCAATTCCTTTTTTAGCATAAGTATTTGATGGATTGATTGCCAATGCTTTTAAATACGATTGATAGGAATCTTGCAATCTGCCTGCATGACCATAATAATCGCCTAAGTTGGTGTGTGTCCATTCCAACAAATCTGGTTTGTTTGAATTTTCAATTTTTTCCAATGCTTTTTCTAAATAGTTGATGGCACTGTCTAAATTTCCAATGGCATCACTAAATTTTGAGATTCGAATTAAATATTCGAAACTATTAAAGTCTTTTACGTTGGCTAAATATTCTTCTGCTTTTTTAGTATTTCCTAGTTCTAAATACACATCAATCAACTGAAATTCTGTCAATTGACGATTTTCGCCATTTTGTTCGGCTTTCAATAGAATGGCTAATGCTTCTTTAAAACGATGTTGTGAAACGTAATTTCTTGCCAAACTTCGCAAATATCCAGCATTGTCATAATTGGTCATTTCATTCGCTATCACCAAATTATTTTCTGCATCTTTCAAATAATGAATATTTCCTGTGATGGAAAAAAGCTGCGAATTGGCTGAAGCCATTTTTTGCAAATACGGAAATTGATTGGGGGTTTTTACCAATTTATCTGACCAAAATTGCAATTCTGCTTGAGCATTTTCTAAGGCAGTATTTTGGGTAACTTGTAGGTATTTAGCATAATCTTTGGGGTTTGTAATTTGCTGTTGTGATTTTTGTGAACAGCCTACAATAAGCAAAAAAACAGCTAAAATTAATGAGATTGTTTTCATGATTTGGGTCGGTTTTGGGTTGTTTGGTTTTTAAATAACTGGCGTATGTTTTAGGGGATTTCATTCGCCAGTTTATTAGGGGTTTTGAACTTTTTAGGGGTTTTAGAGGATTTAAAAATTAGGGGTGTTTTTTTAGGGGGAACTTTTATTTTACCAAGGACTTGCCAAATAAGGGAATGATGTTAAAAATGCTTTATCATTAGCACTTACATTATCATCTGATAATCTTGGGTTTTCAGAAAAATCTTCACCTCCAAAAATCAAAAGCAATTCCACTGTAATTACGTCATCAGCCAAAGCTCTTCCTGTCAACACATTTGTTCCGTCGAAAAAAGTTGTTTTCCCATCCAAAGAAACATTCAACACGTCAGTGGCTAAGAGTCCTGTGAAAGATGCTGCATCCAATCCTAAGGCATTTTTGTCACCTGTGTTTGCAAACGCTGGACTTAAAGCCCTTAAATTCGTTTGAAACATAGATTGAAATGCAGCTCCTTGTTGAGAAGGCACAGTTGTGTTGAAAGCATTTTTACTTGCTGATGACACAAAAACAGTATTTACGGCTGGTCTTCCCATTTGATCTTTTTGAACGTAAACCCCTTCAAATTGGTTTACTTCAGACATGTTATCGTCATTATTGTTGCAACTCATAACGAAGAATGAAAAAGTTGCAATAACTGTATATTTTAAAATTGATAATTTCATGATATTAATTTTTTAAAAAGTTTGATTTTTAGATTATCTTTTAGTTTTTGATTCTACCCAAGTGTTGATTGTTCCTGAGCCTCCTACACTACTTTTTGGCACTTCTACCACAACTGATAGTACATTTGATCCTGCAAAAGTATCTGACCCTGGATTGTTAAAACCTGTTGCTGTTCCTCCTAAGATTGCTGAATACTGAGCAAAATCAAAGAAAAACGGATCGTCTCTTGGGCCTGCAAAAAATTTCATTCCGTTTTGAGTTCCCACAATTGCATTAGAACCATAAGGAGTAATTGCCACTTCTGATTTTGTTGCCATAACATTCACAAAACTGTTCAATCCTGGCGAAGCTGGTGCAGATGGCCCAAAGAAATACATTTTTCCATCTCTTGGAATTGCTTGAATTACCAAATCTTCGATGTTGTCATTATTAGTGTCAATATTAAATTCAACCAAAACATTTTCGTCAAATGATGCTGTTGCTGTTGCTGTTGGACTTAACAATCCTTGAACATTTGCAACAAATACTATGTTGTTGGTGTCTTCACCTTGAAAAGCGTAGAAATCTGTGATGTCTGCACTGGTTCCTTGAGTTGCAGGAGCATCAATGTGATCTGCTGCAATTGCTACTAAACCAATAATCGCTGAGAAAATGGTTACTGCTAAAATTTTTGTTTTTTTCATTGTGTGAGTTTTTTTAATGTTTGTTTTAATTTGTTTCTCACACATACTTTCGAGAGAATTGAAGTTACGGTTTTAAAAAAGTTGATTTTTTTTATTTTTTTTCACAAACCCTTATAAATGCTAAGAAAATCAATTGAAAAAAAATTCAGTTTCGTAAAATATTTGTAGTATTGCAATACCAATTTGAACCTATTTTGAATAATTCTGATCAAAAAAAAGACTGGAGATCCAAACTTCATGAAATAATTTATGAGGCTGACACTAAAGAAGGAAAATTATTTGACCTTCTTTTATTGATATTTATTTTAGCAAGTGTGTTTTTGGTAATTCTAGAAAGTGTCAATTGGATTGATGCTAAATACCACACTTTTCTTAACGTTTCTGAGTGGATTATTACTGTGCTATTTACTATCGAATATATTTTACGAATCATAGTTGTTAGAAATCCCTGGAAATATATTTTTAGTTTTTATGGTATTATTGATTTGCTTTCTACGATTCCAAAATACCTATCGATTTTTATTTTTGGGTCACAAAATTTATTAGCGCTGAGAGCTTTACGTTTATTGAGGATTTTCAGAATTTTAAAACTAACCAGATATATTACTGCATCTAATAAATTGATTATTTCCTTAAAAGCAAGTAAAACAAAAATTTTTGTATTTCTGTTTTTCATCATCATTTTATGTACCATATTAGGTACTTTGATGTACATTATTGAAGGTGAAGAAAATGGTTTTAAAAATATTCCAACCAGCATTTATTGGGCAATTGTAACCATGACAACTGTTGGTTTTGGCGATATCACTCCACAAACACCTGTTGGACAATTTTTGGCAAGTATCATCATGATTTTGGGATATGCTATTATTGTTATTCCATCAGGAATTATCAGTTCAGAAATGACAAGAAATCAAGATACAGTTGATACAAATACACAGTCTTGTCCAAATTGTGCAAAAAGCCATCATAAAGACAAAGCCAAATATTGCTATTCTTGTGGCAGTTTATTAGATTCATGATATCTCAAAAAAATACTTTAATCAATATTGTAGGACCTACAGCCATTGGAAAAACAGCCTTGAGTATTTCCTTAGCAAAAGAGTTCAATGCTGAGATTATTTCAAGTGATTCTCGTCAATTTTTTAAGGAAATGACAATTGGAACTGCAGTTCCTGAAGCTGAAGAATTGGCAAGTGCAACACATCATTTTATTCAAAATAAATCGATTTTTGAAGATTATAATGTGGGACAATTTGAACGTGATGCACTGCAAAAATTAAATGAACTGTTTGCAAAAAATCCAATTCAAATTATGGTTGGTGGAAGTGGATTGTATGTAAATGCCGTTATAAATGGTTTGGATGATTTTCCTGATGTTGATGCTTCCATTCGTGAAAAACTGATGCAAGATTTTGAAGAAAATGGTATTGAATATCTACAAGCTCAACTCAAAATGCTTGATTTTGAAAGTTTTAAAACCATAGCCATTGACAATCCTCACAGAATTATCAGAGCTTTAGAAATTTGTTTGGGAACTCAAAAACCTTATTCTTCTTTTAAAAATAAAGAAAAACAACCCAGAAATTTTAATGTAATTTCTATAGGATTGACTGCAGAAAGAGCTGAAATTTATGACAGAATAAATCAAAGAGTTGATTTGATGATGCAAAAAAGACTATTGGAAGAAGCTAAAAAATTATATCCTTACAAACAGTTGAATGCCTTGCTAACAGTTGGTTACAGAGAATTATTTGCTTATTTTGATGGAGAAATTTCTTTGGAATTTGCCATTTCCGAAATCAAAAAAAATACACGCAGATTTGCCAAAAGACAATTGACATGGTTTCGAAAAGAAAAAGAAATTATCTGGTTTGATTACAAAACTCCAAAGGAAGAAATAATAAAAGTAATATCTGAAAGATTGGCTACTTTTTAACGAAGAACGCTTTTGCAATCCGCTCACTTTTATATCTTTGCCAATCAAAATACAAATCATGAAATCAAAAATAATTTTTTTAAGTACTATTTTATTTACAAGTATTGCAATTGCACAAACAAAATTAGGAACAATTGATAGTCAATACATTATCAATTTGATGCCTGAATCCAAAACTGTGGTTAAAATGGCGCAAGAATATGGGCAAAAATTGGATTCTTCTTTCAGTATAAAAATGAAAGAATATCAAGCAAAAGTGGATGATTTTAAAAAAAATGAAGCTGAATATGGCGAATTAATGAAAAAAACATTGATTTCTGAAATTCAAGCAATGGAGCAAGATATTCAAAAATATCAAGATAATGGTACGAAATTGATGCAACTAAAACAAAACGAATTAATGCGTCCTTTGTATAAAAAATTGAACGATGTTATTGATTTAGTAGCCAAAGAAAATAAATACACTCAAATTTTAACCATCCAAGGAAATGAGTTTGCATACATGGATGAAAAATATGACATTACAAAATTAGTAATGGCTAAATTGGGTTTGAAAGAACCTGAAGTAAAAGAATAATTAAGATTCAAAA
>DAIUBY010000055.1:0-8303 GCA_036846425.1 Polaribacter sp. | reverse complement strand
GGAAATTTCTTTTTAAAACGATTCAATCTTGGAATGGAAACTGCTTTTACATACGGCTGATTTGGATTGCGCTTTTCAAAATCTTGATGGTATTCTTCTGCTTTGTAAAACTTTGAAAATTTTTGAACTTCGGTAGCTACTTTTCCATTGTAAACCTCTTTATTCAATTTTGCAATCATGTTATAAATTATGGTTTTTTCTTGCTCATTACTATAAAAAGCGATAGAACGATATTGACTTCCATAATCAGGATGCTGCCCATTTACAGTTGTGGGATCATGAGAACCAAAATATACTTTTACCAAAGTTTCAAAAGAAACAATTTTAGGATTGTAATACACTGCAACAGCTTCTGCATGACCTGTATCTCCTCTTCCTGTTGATTCGTACGTTGGATTTTTGGTGTGACCACCTGCATATCCAGAAACTGCCTCCTCTACTCCTTTTACACTCTCAAAAATCGCTTCTACACACCAAAAACAACCACTTGCAAAATAAGCAACTTTGGTTTCTTGTGAAGGTTTGTAAATTTCTTTTGACTTTTTTTCCTCGTTTTTAGCAACTCCTACACAGGACATTAATAGGAATACTGTCGTTGTAAATAAAATTTTCATTTTGTATTATTTTTTATATTAGATTATGTAATCTCTGCAACGAACTTTGAAACTTTGCAGCTCTGAAACTTTGAAACTCTGTAACTTCTTGTAAGTCGAATCAAAATTAAACTATTTACAATTTGTTTACAACTTTCACAATTTGTTAAGAATCCATCTTGTAAAACACAGCATAGATATGTATTTTTGTTGACCAATAAAAAAATATGGAGCCTTTTATCGTTTCTGCACGCAAATATCGTCCTCAAAATTTTGAGGAAGTTGTTGGGCAACAAGCAATTACGAATACTTTAGAAAATGCGATTAAAAATAATCACTTAGCGCAAGCCTTACTTTTTACTGGTCCAAGAGGTGTTGGAAAAACTTCTTGTGCTCGAATTTTAGCGAAAAAAATCAATTTACAAGGAACTGAAATTCCTGAAGATGAAGATTTTGCTTTCAATGTTTTTGAATTGGATGCAGCTTCTAACAATTCTGTTGATGACATTCGAAGTTTAACAGATCAAGTGCGCATTCCACCACAAACAGGAAGATATAAAGTGTATATTATTGATGAGGTGCACATGCTTTCGCAAGCTGCTTTCAATGCTTTTCTGAAAACGTTGGAAGAACCTCCTGCTCACGCTATTTTTATCTTAGCAACTACCGAAAAACACAAAATTATTCCTACAATTTTATCTCGTTGTCAGATTTTTGATTTTAAACGAATTGGCGTTTTAGATGCAAAAAACTACCTGAAATCCATTTGTAAAAACGAAGGAATTACGGCTGATGATGATGCTTTGCACATTATTGCGCAAAAAGCAGATGGCGCAATGCGTGATGCACTCTCCATTTTTGATAGAGTTGTGAGTTTTTCTGGAAAAAATTTAACACGTGAAGCAGTTGCTGAAAACTTAAATGTGTTGGATTATGACACGTATTTTTCAATGACTGATTTGTTGTTAGCAAATAATATTCCTGAGGTTTTAAATGCTTTCAATGTTATATTGTCAAAAGGATTTGAAGGGCATCATTTTATCAATGGTTTGGCAAGTCATTTTAGAGATTTATTAGTGGCAAAAGATAAAATCACTATTGAATTATTAGAAGTTGGTGACACTGCCAAACAAAAATATTTGTCGCAGGCAACCAAAGCAAGTGTATCATTTTTGATGGAAGCTATCAACAAAGCAAATGATTGCGATTTGAACTACAAAACAAGTAAAAATCAACGATTGTTGGTTGAACTCACCTTAATGCAAATTGCCTCTATCACTTTTGATGGAGAAAAAAAAAAAAACCAGCTAACTTCATAATTCCTGCTACTTTTTTTCAATCATTGATGCCTGCAAAAAAAGAAGTTGTTAAAGAAACTCCTCAAAAACCTGTTGAAACTCCTAAAATTGTTGAAAAACAAATTATAGAAACGGTTGTTGAAACTAAAAAACCCATTTTAGAAAAGTTTCAAAAAAGAGAATCTTCATTATCCTTAAAAAGCGTATTTCAACCCAAAGAAGTTGAAAAATCAGTAGTTGAAGAAAATTTTGATGACTATCCAAAAACACCTTTTACCATCAAACAATTGGAATTGTATTGGAATGATTACACGCATTTGTTAGAGAAAAAAGGCGAGCAAAGTATGGCAGCTATTCTGAGTATTGGAAAACCAACATTACATGATAATTTTCAAATTTCTTGTACTGTAACCAATTCGTTAATGCAAGATCAATTTTTGAAAGGAAGACCTAATTTATTGCATTTCTTAAGAGAAAAACTTAACAATTATGGAATTGATATTGCTGTAATTTTAGATGAAACTATTTCTAAAAAGTTTGCATATACACCACAAGAAAAGTACAACAAAATGAAGGAAAAAAATCCTTTGATTGATAAACTACGTCAAACTTTTGAGTTGGATTTGTAAGCTATTCAACTATTTTTTTACGAGAATTTTATTTAAAAACCCACGTTTTCTGTCCCACAAAGTTGAATGAGGCACTCACCAAAGTTGCACCAACAAAGGCTACAAAATATTTATAGGGAATTGTTGAAAAGATTTCGTTTTTGTGTAAAATCCGAAGAAAAAATGAATTCATAAACACATTTATAAATAAAGAGAAACTGTAAAGTAGTAGGAATTTTGTAAATCTTTTTGATGACTTATTGTTGTGTTTCCAAGTCCATGATTTGTTGAAAAAATAGGTAACATTTAAACCACATAAAAAAGAAATTGTTTTTGCAAAAACCTCATTACTCATTGCTGAAAATGCTTTTTCAGGCAATAAACGCAATAAGGAATAATAACAAATTAAATCTACAATTACAGCTAAAATACCAATAAGTATAAATTTGATTACTTGTTTTTTGAGTGGAGAAAATTGATACATTTCTGGTGAATTGATCTGCTGATTGATGAACTTTTTTTTGATGTATTTTTTAATCAACAAAAACTTAGATTATCAATTAAAGGCACAAAAATACTCAATACCAATGAAAATAAACTAAAGTTTTTTTAAACCTTTAAATCATTTAAAACAGTAGCAGAAATTCGCTCAAAAAAGATGAATATCAACGTTGAATCTTATTTATGTTTTTCGTCTTTTTTAAAGATATTTCCAATTTCTTTTCCTAATTTTTGAATGGTTTCAATTCCTTTGTTTAAAGAATCACTTGAAATATCTTCATAACGTTCACTCATAAAATTTTGACTGAATTGTTGAGGATACACTACAATTTTATTGTTTTCAGGAAAATGTTTCTCGAGTTTATTTGGTAAACTATCTAAAATTGTCATATGAGAGGTAGCACCTTTTTTAGCTGAAATCAAAACAAACAAGTCATTTTCTTTTACATTTTTAGAAAAAACTAAAAAATCTTCCCAATCTTCAAAAGCATTGTAACTGATAGAAACAGCAATTTTTAATAATTTCACAGCTTTTTCTAGAGACAATTTGGTGGTTTCATTACAATTAAACTGAATTGGAATGCTCATTTCTTGAGCAAATTTCGAAATTTTCATCAACCAATGTTCAAAACCATTTTCGTGTTCAGCCAATGGTGGAACAGCAACCACAATTCTTTTAGAAAAAACCAACGATTTTTCAAGGTAACAAATAAAGGTAGTTTTATCACTATAACTAATGATTCCATCTACTTTTTCTCCCACCAATTTATCAATAAATCCTTTTTTTCTTGGCCATCCTAATACAATGATATTCGCCATTATTTCACGAGAAATTCGTGCAATTCCACTTGCAGGATTATGATCAATAGTGGTAATGATATTCACTTTTGTTTCTGAGGCAGATGCTTGTTTTACAAAAGCTTCCAACTTTGTTCTGGCTTTTAAAATATTTATTTCAGCTTCGCTGTTATTGGAAACTACTGATAAAATGGAAACAGGATTTGCCGATTTTGAATCTTTTATAAAAATAGAAAACTCCAATAATTTGTCAATATTTTCAACATTTGCAATTGGCAAAAGAATGTGTTCATTATTGGTTAATTTGGATTTATCAAAATCAGAAGAACTTTCTTCAGATTCAACTACAATCTTTTTGGCGGCTTTTTCAGTGGCAAAAGAAGCAATAATACAGGTAATTAAAATCAAAATAATGGTTCCATTCAGAATGTTTTCATCCAAAATTTCAGCTTTAAAACCTACTAAAATAACAGCCAATGTTGCTGCTGCATGTGCACTACTCAACCCAAAAATAAGTTGACGCTGTGCTTTTGAGTATTTAAAAATACGTTGTGTGAAAAATGCAGCCAACCATTTTCCAAAAATAGCAACCAATGATAACGTTCCAGCAACAATTAGCGCAGTTGGACCGCTCAAAATAACACTTACATCAACCAACATTCCTACACTTATCAAGAAAAAAGGAATAAAAAGTGCATTTCCAATAAACTCAATTCTATTCATTAATGCTGAAGAATGTGGAATTAACTTGTTCAAAGCCAAACCAGCCACAAACGCACCAATAATAGATTCTACACCAGCAACTTCCGCTAAAAACGCCGCAAAAAATACTACAGCTAAAACAAAAATATAATGAGAATGTTTTTCACTTTCTAATTTTCTAAAAAACCATTTAGCTATTTTAGGAATGATGAAAAACATTATTGCTGAAAAAATGGCTAACGAAATTGTCAAACGCAACCAAAATTCTTTGTTCAAATTTCCTTCGCTATTGCCCATGATTACTGCCAAAATAATCAATACTGCAGTATCCGTTAAAATGGTTCCACCAACAGTTACAGCCACAGCTTGGTTTTTGGAAATTCCCAATTTGCTTACAATTGGATAGGCAACCAAAGTGTGTGTTGCAAACATACTTGCTGTTAGTAAACTTGCGTTGAAATCATAACCTAAAAGATAAAAACACACAGGAAACCCAATTGATATTGGTATAATAAATGTAAAAAATCCGAATAATAAACTCTTGTTTTTGTTGGATTTGAACTCATTCATATCCAATTCTAACCCGGCAATAAACATGATGTAAAGCAATCCAATCGTTGAAAAAAGATCAATAGCAGAGTTTTTTTCTAAAATATTAAACCCATAAGGACCAATTGCAACTCCAGAAATAATCAATCCAATAATTCCAGGAATGTTTAATTTTCTTAGCAATATGGGAGAAAGTAAAATGATAAATAGGATTAAAGAAAAAATTAGCACAGGATTTGATAAAGGCAAATCAAATTCGTGCATTAAATGAGAAAAGAAATCATTCATGGTTTTGGTTTTTCTTTTGAAATTATTTACTTCTGCTAAAATAGGTATTTTTTTTCAGGATAACCAATTGAAATCCTTTTTCTAATCAAAAACACATTTCCTAAAACTGATTTTTCTATGTAAATAAAAGCGACAAAGAAAAAATGATATAAAAACGAATAAAATTTTAAGAATCAACCTAAATTTGCAAAAAATTAGTGCACAAAATCACCACATATGTTAGGATTACAATTCGAAACAACCACTTCATGGGCAGAAATTGCCAAAGATAATTTAGAACAAATACTTACAGACCATGCATTTTTAGAACAAAAAGCAGCGTCCAATGCAGTTTCTATCATCATCAATTATTCCGAAGAAACTGAACTTGTTAAAGAAATGAGCAATATTGCTATTGAGGAAATGCAACATTTTAAAATGGTTCATTTGCTGATGGTAAAAAGAGGCATGGTTTTGGGCAGAGAACAAAAAAATGATTACGCTGTTCAATTGCAAAAGTTTTTTCCAAAAACCAAAGACAGAACAGATGCTTTGATTCAAAGATTGTTAGTGGCAGCATTGATTGAAGCTAGAAGTTGTGAGCGTTTCAAGGTATTTTCTGAAAATATGGAAGATGAAGAATTGAAAAAGTTCTATAAAAATTTAATGATTTCTGAAGCCAATCATTACACTACTTTTCTTCAATTTGCACGTGAGTATCAAGATCGTGAAATTGTAGATAAAAAATGGCATGCTTTATTGAATTATGAAGCTGAAATGATGAAAGTTAGAGGAAATATTGCAAAAATTCACGGGTAATTTATATCTTTGTAAAAAAATAAAGAATTGCTTTGCTAACAATGTTCAACATATCATTAATTTTCGGAATCACATTTCTCTGGAATCGTTTTGTTTTAACAAAATTGATTGATTTTATGTGCAATCCAAAAACCAATGATGAACTAAGTTATACTTCCACAAGTTTCTTTTATGACAACAAAAAAGAAATTATAAAAATTGCAAATTATTTCTACTACATACTAGCCCTTTTTGTGTCAATAATGATGATTTTATAGTAATAAATTTTCATGTTTTCAAAAGAGGAAGCTGCACTTTTACGCATGGAATTTTGGACAAGTTTTGGAAAATCATTTCCCAGAAAATGGTTGCTATACAATACCAAAATCAAAGGAGTTTCACTAAAATTTGCTGCTGATAGAAAAGAATCTTCCATTTGTCTGGATTTGGAACATCCTGATGAATTGATGAATTTGCTGTATTATGATCAATTACTTTCATTAAAAACTTTGCTTGAGGCAGAAATTCCTGAAATCATTTTTGATGAAGCTTTTGAATTAGAAAATGGCAAAATTATTCAGAGAATTTACCTTCCATACCAAGGAAAATTTAGTATCCATGACAAAAATACGTGGAGAGATTGCTTTGAATTTTTCGTTGAAAACATGACTAAATTAGAAGCGTTCTTTTATGAATATGAAGAAGTTATTAAAAATGTTTGACTTTTTCAATTGACTTTAAAATCTAATAATCAAGCATTCTAATAATCCTCTAATCTTAAAAATCTTTCCTTATTTTTGCTTCATGATTCAAAACGACACTATCATTGCGTTGGCAACACCATCTGGAGTTGGAGCAATTGCTGCAATTCGCCTTTCAGGTGAAAAAGCCATTGATATTGTGGATGGTTTTTTTACATCCGCCATCAAAAATAAGAAACTAAAAAATCAAAAAACTCATAGCATTCACTTAGGTTTTATTACTGATAATCAACATATTATTGATGAAGTTTTAGTATCAATCTTTAAAAATCCAAATTCTTATACAGGCGAAAATGTAGTGGAAATTTCTTGTCATGGTTCCACATTTGTGCAACAAGAAATCATACAATTATTTTTAAAAAATGGTTGCAGATTGGCTGATGCTGGTGAATTTACCTTGCGTGCTTTTTTAAATGGAAAAATGGATTTGTCACAAGCAGAAGCTGTAGCTGATTTAATTGCGTCCAATTCTGCAGCAAGTCATCAAATGGCAATGCAACAAATGCGTGGTGGAATTACCAATGAGTTGAAAGATTTACGTGCAAAATTACTCGATTTTGCAGCTTTGATTGAATTAGAACTAGATTTTTCTGGAGAAGATGTGGAATTTGCAGACAGAACAAAATTCAGAGAATTGGTTGCGAAAATCACGTTTGTTTTAAAACGTTTGATTGATTCATTTGCAGTTGGAAATGCCTTAAAAAACGGAATTCCTGTTGCAATTATTGGCGAACCAAATGTGGGAAAATCAACGTTGTTAAACACACTTTTAAATGAAGAAAAAGCGATTGTTTCAGAAATTGCTGGAACAACTAGAGATGCAATTGAAGACGAAATCATTATTGATGGTGTGGCTTTTCGATTTATTGATACTGCTGGAATTCGTGAAACTACTGATGTTGTAGAATCAATTGGCATTAAAAAAGCGTTTGAAAAAGCCGAAAATGCACAGTTGATTATTTGTTTAATAGACTCAAGAATAGAGAAAAGAGAAAAAAGAAAAGAAGAAATTGAGACTATCAAAAATCGTTTTCAACATAAAAAAGTGTTGTTTATTGCCAATAAAATCGACAAACTCTCAGCAAAAGAAATTGCTTTACTTCAATCAGAAATTGAAAATGTGATGTTGATTTCTGCAAAAAATAAAACAGGTATTGAAGCTCTTAAAAAAGAATTGACCTCCTTAGTGAATTTGGGTGCTTTGAGTAATAACGAAACAATTGTAACGAATTCTCGTCATTTTGAAGCCTTGAACAATGCGTTGAAAGCCATTATTTCTGTTCAAATTGGAATAGATATGGAGATTTCTACAGATTTATTTTCGATTGATATTCGTGAATGTTTGCGTCATTTAGGAACTATTACAGGAGAATATGATGTGGATAAAGATATTTTAGGTCATATTTTCTCCAACTTTTGTATCGGAAA
>DAIUBY010000054.1:0-17640 GCA_036846425.1 Polaribacter sp. | reverse complement strand
TATGAATTTAAAGACATTATCAATTTACCATATATTAACTAGACTAAAGCCATTTTAATTACTAATTAGCCTAAATCGTGGATTTCCAATCCATGGTCACAACATTTAAAAAAAATCACAAAAAAATTACAATTAATTCATTTTTCATTATTGCATCATTTCTTGAAGCATTAAAATAATAATCTTGAATGAAAAAACTTCTATATAAGCTATTATTTGTTTGTTATTTAGGATTGGCACAGGTTGTAAATCTGCACTTTTCGTTGAAAATATATTTGTGATTGAATATTTAATTTTTTTGTCAAAATTATTCAAAAATTAATATTTTAAAAATTACATAAACAACTAAAACAACTATAACTATGGGTAAAATAATCTCTCTAACAAAACTTCTAATATTCTTTTTATCATTCATAACTGATTTAAACTATTTTATTTAAATACGCCTTTAATTATTTTATAAATACCTGACAACTCGGATTTGCAATCCGTGCCTACAACAATATTCAAAACAAATCACAAACATTTAAACCCAATTCATTTTCTATTGTTGCATCATTTCTTAATGTAGCTAAAACAATAATCTTCTATGAATATTTCTTTTTTAAGATATTCTTTGTTTGATATTATGGATGAGCACAGATTACAAATCTGCGCTATCGACTGCAGGATATATCAGAGCGGTCGAGTATCAAACTTGCCCTATTTGTGTTTTTAAAAAAAACAAAAGGCAAAGAACCTAAATCCTTTCAGTCTAAAACAAAAATAGCAGTAAAAAACTAAAATTTAATTTAGCCTTAACTGCTAATTTTTTTATATGGTGTTATGCCCGTTTAAATATTCAATTCTTCAATTAATAAATTTCTATTTGAATTGAAAGTAAAAGACACAATAGGTATCGAAATAATATAAAAACCAATAAATTTAATAAAAAAATTAAAATAAAAAGAATCTAAAATTTTAAAGAATGAAAAATAAATTCCTATAAAAATTAAGCCAACATAAATATAAAATTGTTTATTAGTTACATAGTTTTTAATTTCAATTTCGTGATTTTTATTACCAAGTAAAATTAATGTATTTGATTTTGTATGCCAAGATTTTACGTACAATACATTTTCACCTTCTTTTAGATTTAATTTTAATTTTTTATTATTAGAAATTTTAACTATTTCATCATTAATGAAGACTTTATAATCAATTAATGAGTCATAAATTCTATTTAATCTTATTATTGTTGCTACCATAATATATTTTTTAAATACAACGATCATAATTTTGTATCTGCTGTTCTCTAACAAGTAAAGATGCGGCTGCTCCAGCTATAATAGATACTGGAGGATTCCAAACAAACGCTAATGAAGCAGCAGCATCTGCAATTATAACTTGCTGAGTTGGGTCACAAGCTTTAGCAAAACTATTTTGATCTATGATGTATTTATTTGGTGCTTTATTACTCCATAAATCAAATGAGGAATCTTTTACAGAATTAAATATAATTAATTGATTCCTATCAATTAAAAGGTATTTATCGTATGTTGTATCTGCTCCTAATAAAATAAACTCTTTTAAATTTTCATCAATATCGAATTTTAATACTTTTTCAATTAACTCATTATAACTAAAATCAATAATATTAAATCCTTCTAAAAAGTTTGAAATATAGTACTCCATATCCAAGTCTTTATAAAAAAAATCTGGATATTTGGTAGACATTAATTCATACATTATCAACATTTTCTTTTTAATACCATCATTGATATTATATTCAGGATGATTTAATAATTCTAAAATAGCTTCATTATGAAATCTTCCAAATTGTTCTGGTTGAATCTGTTTAATCTTTTGAACCGTACTAATGTTTAATTCTTCATTTTTATTACAAGTAAGAAAAATTAGACTTAAAAATAATGTGAATAAAATTTTACTTAAATATTTCATTTTCGTTTTTTTATTTTAAGAGACTTTGAAATTATTGTCTTTTTAAGATTGAATTTTAATTCTACTCTTTCGATTTTCGATGAACTCGGTTTAATTTTTATTTTACTTCGGTTTCAACTTTAACATTTCCCGATTTTGGGTGTTTACCCCTTTAAAAAACAATTTTTTATTTGGTTTGAAGTAAGAATTTTAAATAAATCCTTATACAACCAAATTTAGATTGCTTTATTTGTTTCTACAATACCCATTTATACGGATTTTTTTCACTCCGTATTTTTACGTAGAGGACTCCGTATTTTCACGTAGTTAAAAAACGTTAATTTGTTCATTTTCAATGAAATAATATTTCAAAAAATGACTAATCATTCACCGTTTTTCAGACTGTTTAAAACTAGTCAAAAAAACTTTTAAGAAAAAAAATCTTGAAATGGTTTAAAGGATGTTGAAATACAAAATAAAAAAAGCCTCTTCAAAGAGGCTTTTCATTAGTAAATCAATCACTATTATTTTCCAAACAAATGGATTTCAGTAAAGCTTTTTTCAACTACAATCTCTTGATGTTTGTTGCCATTGCTGTCTTGTAAATCTACTTTTACGTTGTCAATTTCAAAAGAGGTAATTTTAAACGGCAAGTTGTGGAATACAATTCTGAAATTGTTGTATTGTGCATCAAATTTCCCTTCTTTATGTTGTTGTAAAATAATTTCGTTTTCTTTTCCTGTAAACTTGAAAGTACGCAAACTGTATCTTCCTTTTTTGTAATCATAGCCATCATGCGCATCATCATACAATTTAGAAGTTTCTTTGCCAATTTTATAATATACATCCAAGGTAATTTCGTCAAATTGTTTTTCTCCAACATATTGTTGTACAGGATATTTTGGAATCACAGCTCCTTCTTTGATAAAAATTGGCATGCTATCCAAATCTGCATCAACCCACATTTCTTTGCCACCTTCAACTACTTCATCTGTCCAGAAATTGTACCAATTTCCTCTTGGAACGTACATTCTTCTTCCTTTGGTATTGGGTTCTAAAACAGGGCAAACCAATATTTTATCTCCATAAACAAACTCATCACTTCTGTAATGTGTATGCACATCTTCTTGATCAAATAACACCAATGATTTTAAAATCGGAATTCCATCATTGATATAATCCCAAAAAGCGGAGTATAAATAAGGTAATAATTGGTAACGCAATTCGATGAATTTACGAACGACATCAGTGATTTCATCCCCAAAAACCCAAGGTTCTTGATCACCATGATCACCAGAAGAATGCACTCTACAAAACGCATGAAAAACGCCTAATTGAATCCATCTTGCAAATAATTCGCCTTGAGGTTGTTCTGCAAATCCGCCAATATCACTCCCTGCAAACGAAAATCCAGACATTGCCATTCTTTGCGCTTGCACGTTTGCAATCCATAAATGTTCCCAAGTGGCAACGTTATCTCCCATCCAAGTTGAGGTGTAACGTTGTGTGCCAGAATAGGCTGCTCTTGTGATGACAAAAGGACGTTTTGGATAGGCAAATTTTTTCAAACCATGATAGGTTGCTCTAGCCATTTGCATTCCATAAACATTGTGCGCTTTTCTGTGACTGCAAGGATTTCCATCAAAATCATGACGCACATCATCAGGAAATGTTTTGTTTGGAACTTCCATCACTGCAGGTTCGTTCATATCATTCCAAACACCTTTTACACCAATATCTTCAATCAATTCTTTGAATAATTCAGACCACCATTCACGAACTTCTGGTTTTGTATAATCAGGAAAATAACATTCGCCAGGCCAAACTTTTCCTTTCATATAAGGGCCATCAGCTCTTTTGCAAAAATAATCTTTGTCTAAAGCTTCTTTAAAAACGTCGTATTCTAAATCAATTTTGATTCCTGGATCAATGATAACAACGGTTTTAAATCCATCATCTTCCAATTCTTTTACCATTCTTTTTGGGTCTGGAAAATGGTTTTTATCCCACGTAAAACAGCGGAAACCATCCATATAATCAATATCCAAATAAATGGCATCACAAGGAATTTTTAAATCTCTAAAAGTTTTAGTGATTGTTTTTACTTCACTTTCAGGAAAATAACTCCATTTACATTGATGAAAACCTAGCGCCCATAATGGTGGCAATGCATGAGGTTTTCCAGTTAAATCTGTATAATTGGCAACAACATCTTCCATTTTTGGACCGTAAATGAAATAGTAATTCATTTCACCTCCATTTGCCCAAAAACTAGTCACATTTCTGCGTTCTTGCCCAAAATCGAAATGAGTTTTGAAAGTATTGTCGAAGAAAATTCCATACGATTTATTGTCTTGAATGGCTGTGTAAAATGGAATTGCTTTGTAAATTGGATCTGTATCCCTGCCAAATGCATACGAATCTGTAACCCAATTTTCGAAACGTTTTCCTTTCATATTTACGCCAACAGGTTTGTCTCCCAAACCATAATAACTTTCTGCACGTTGACAAACTTTACTCATTTTTACGATATCTCCACCAAATTCGTAACTTTCTTC
Source organism: Polaribacter sp. (assembly GCA_036846425.1). Classification (GTDB taxonomy): domain Bacteria; phylum Bacteroidota; class Bacteroidia; order Flavobacteriales; family Flavobacteriaceae; genus Polaribacter. The sequence continues at coordinate 13,162 of DAIUBY010000054.1, read as the reverse complement.
CCAATGAAAACCCAATTCATCTTCATTGATGAGTTTTAAATCTATTGCATCATAAATTTTAATTTGTAAACTTAGTTTTTCAACTTTACAAATCAATTTTGATGTTTTGATAATATAGTGTTTTTCTTCTTCAGTAACTTCTAAAAAATTATACCCTCTAGAAGCGTGAATGGTGATTCCGTAAGAAAAATCATTATCAAATTTACCAGTTGTGGTATATCTAAAACGAATTACGCTATCTCTGACAACAGTTACCTGTAAAACAACATTGTTTTTAGTGGTGAAATAAAGTGTATCAACTACTTTTTTATATTTTATAATTTCTGAAGGAAACAGATTTCCTTTTTGTTCAAGCTCGGTATTAACAATCATGTATTTGTTTGTTTATTTGAATTCGTAAAATTCGTAAAAGTTTAGAAAACAGCCTTTATTTTAAAGCATTTTTTACGAGAACGTTTGCGTGTAAAAATACTAGAAATGAATGAAATCTAACAATTTGTACAATGAATTTTTTAATTTTCTATAGATTTTAGAAACCATTAAAAAAGAGGGTTTATTTTTATAAAATCATAAAAAAACATCCCTTTTTTGAGAATTCAAAAAAGGGATGTTTTGTTTTTATTGAAATTTGAAAGCCATCATCGCTAAAGGAGGTAAATCCAACTCTAATGAATCTGCTCTTCCATTCCATTCTCTCACTTCTGATGTTAGATTTTTATTTTTATAATTTCCAGAACCATGATATTTTGGTGCATCACTATTAAAAATTTCTTTTAAAGTTCCTGATTTTGGAAGCCCAATTCTGTAACTTTCTCTTGGAACTGGAGTTAAGTTTAGCACTACAATAACATTGTCTTGCTCATTTTCTCCTTTTCTGATGTAGGTCAACACAGAATTTTGGTGATCTCCATGATCAATCCATTCAAAACCTTCGTGTGAAAATTGTTTTTGATGCAAAGCAGGTTCTTTTTTGTACAACTTGTTCAAATCTTTTACCAATGTTTGTGCACCTTTATGAACATCATATTGCAGCAAATGCCAATCCAAACTTGTTTGAAAATTCCACTCTGAAGTTTGTCCAAATTCACTTCCTTGAAACAATAATTTTGTTCCAGGATGAGTGTACATGAAACTGTACAACAATCTCAAATTCGCAAAACGTTGCCATTCATCACCAGGCATTTTATCCAAAATAGCTTTTTTTCCATACACAACTTCATCATGAGACAATGGTAACATAAAGTTTTCTGTAAATGCATAGTTCAAACTGAATGTCAAATCGTTTTGATGATGTTTTCTGTAAATCGGTTCTTTCGCAAAATATTCAAGTGTGTCATGCATCCAACCCATCATCCATTTCATTCCAAATCCTAAACCACCATCATAAATTGGTCTTGAAACTTTTGGAAAAGAAGTAGATTCTTCTGCAATTGTTTGCACATCAGGAAAAGAGGCATACACTTCTGTGTTCATATCTTTGATAAAATCAATAGCTTCCAAATATTCTCTTCCACCAAACATATTTGGTTCCCATTGTCCATCTTCACGAGAATAATCTAAAAATAACATGGAGGCAACTGCATCAACTCTTAAACCATCTGCGTGAAATTGGTCCAACCAAAAAATAGCATTGCTGATTAAAAATGCTTTGATTTCATTACGTCCATAATTGAAAATCAAACTTTTCCAATCTTGATGATAGCCTTTTCGTTGATCAGGATGTTCGTATAAATGCGAGCCATCAAAAAATCCTAAGCCATGATCGTCTGAAGGAAAATGAGAGGGAACCCAATCCAACAAAACACCAATTCCTTTTTCGTGGAATTTATCTACCAAATATTTGAATTCTTCTGGATATCCAAAACGTGAAGTTGGCGCAAAATATCCTGTGAGTTGATATCCCCAACTTGGGTCATAAGGATATTCCATGATGGGCATAAATTCTACGTGTGTAAAATTCATTTCTGCCACATAATTTACCAATTCATCTGCCAATTCAACATAACTCAAAAATCGATTTTGAGCAAATTGCTTTTTCCAAGAGCCCAAATGCACTTCATATACAGAAAATGGCGCACCTAAAGCATTGTTTTTTTTGCGGTTTTTCATCCATTTGGAGTCTTTCCAATCATAGTTGTCTTCCCAAACAACAGAAGCTGTTTTTGGAGGATGTTCACATCTGCGTGCAAATGGATCTGCTTTTTCGGTTCTGATATCGTTATTGGAACTTTGGATTTTGTATTTATAAATATTGCCTTTTCCAACGCTAGGAATGAAGCCTTCCCAAATGCCACTTGCGTCCCAACGCACATTCAATTGATGTTCTCCTTCAATCCAAAAATTGAAATCTCCCACAACAGAAACCATTTTTGCACTTGGCGCCCAAACTGCAAAATAAGTTCCTTCTTCGCCATCAACAGTTGTAATGTGAGAACCAAACTTTTCGTATAAACGATAATGTTTTCCTGCTTTAAATAAGCTAATATCAAAATCTGTAAAAAGACTGTGTACTTTTGTTTTAGTCATAATGTTATGAGTTCAAAATGTTTGCAATACCTTTTAATGGAATAATTGTCCATTTTGGTCTTGAGTTAAGTTCGTATCCAAGTTCGTAAATCGCTTTTTCGAGTAAGCAATATTTAAGAATGTAAATTCTTTCATTGGTATAACCAATAGATAAATTGGCTTGTTGTGTTATTTCTCTGTACGTTTCTAAAAAAACAGCTACTAAGTATTTGTAAATCAACTCGCCAAATTCAAAAAGGATTTCTTGTGGAGTTGAAAAATTGTCTTGATTGTTAAAAATCGTTGCATAAATTGCGTAATGAAACGAACGAAATAATCCTGCAACATCTTTCAATGGAGGTTGTTTTACTTTTCGATCTCTAATGGTACTTTCAGGTTCGCCTTCAAAATCGAGGATGCAAAAATCGTCATCTTGCACTAAAATTTGTCCTAAATGATAATCTCCATGAATTCGAATTCGTTCGCCTTTTAGTTTTGTCCAATCAAAATTCACCAATCTTTTACGGATGATATTTTTGTTTGCTAAAAATTCTTTGGCTAATTCCAAAGAATATCCTTCTAAATGGTGCAAATTATTTTCGGTTAAATTCAATCGATTTTGGAATTGATAGGTCAATCTATTTTTCAACCAAACAGAATAATCGTTGTTAAAACGAGTAGGAGTGAAGGCAGTTTCCTCAAATTCAGAGCCCAAAGCAATGTGCATTTCTGCTGTTCTTTTGGCAAGAAGTGAAACTTTATTCAACAAATTGATGCCAATTAAATCGATAATTTTTTCAGGAAGTTCTGAAATTTTTCTTCTTTCGAAAACGGTAATATCTGGAAAATCAGAAAAAGCGAGTTTTTTAGCATCAATATTATTGTAAATAATGTGCAATTCTTTTAAAAAATATGCCCAAGCATCACCCTTATTAGGCACCATTTTTTGCATTAAAGCTATGGTAACATTGGTGTTGTCAGAATCAATAATATTGATGCTTCCTAAATATGGAGGCGTGTGTTTGAATTCTTTAATATCAGACAAAAATCGACTCATTTCATAATCAGGATTTTTATCAGCGTAAATTCTTCTGAAAAATTTTAAGATAAAAGCATCGTTATAAATGATGGAAGTATTGCTTTGTTCAACACCCATAAATTTGGATGATTTATAAGCTGGAAATTCAAAATTATCTGATTTATGATATTGAACAGGTGTTTTGTCAACAGGCAAAGCTGATGAAATTCTGTGATAGACAACTTTTCTAAAGGATTCTAAATGAATTGCATCAATAATAAATCCTTCTTGATTTTTTAATTTTATAGGAAGAATTCTATTTTCTTTGGCGAAATTTTCATCGGAAACAAATGCGATAGGCAAAAAATAATGATGGTAAAAAGCTTCTTCAAAATCGACTTCTAACAACAATCCAAAATATACTTCATCATGATGTTGAATTCTGAAATAATCGCTCAATTCAATGTATTTTAATTTGCTCGATTTTCCTCCATACCAACGTTGTTTGACAATATATTCTTCCAAAACATCTGCTAAAAAAACGTTTATAAATGCTTTATCTTCCATCAAATTCTCCCATTTATTATTGGAAGAAAAGATTGAAAAATGAGATTTTATAGTTTCTTGATCAGACATTTATTATTTGTTAATCTTAAAAATATGAAATGGCAAAGATGGGTGCAATTCAACATAATTCCACTCATTGTACCAATTATAACAGTTTCTAGTTACCAAATCTTCCACTTCTATTTTTTGTCCATGATGAACTTTTAAATCATGCAAAGGCAATTGAACTGATCCAGATTGTGAGTTGTAAGCATCTAAACTGACGATAGTTAGGGTTTCATTTGACCTAGAATCATTCCATTTGTAAAAAGCAATTAGTTGATCATTTCCAGTTTCTAAAAATTGGATATTATTGGTTTGTTGATATGATTCCTGCTGTCTTCGAATTTGATTGATTTTTGTAATCAATGCAGTTACTTTATTTTCTTTAAACCAATCATAATGGCACAATTGGAATTTTTCGGACATGTAATATTCCTCTCTTCCAGGAAGAGGAGTGCTAATCATTTGCTCGAAAACAGGACCGTAAATTCCGATATTAGAACTTAAAGTTGCAGCCAAAGCATAACGTTGTAAATACCTAGATTCTGGAGCACCTTGCAAATGAAATGGATTGATATCAGGTGTATTTGGCCAAAAATTGGGTCGCATAAATTCACGCTGATTTGTTTTGGTCAATTCATTGACGTATTCCATCAACTCGTGTTTGGATTCGCGCCAAGTAAAATACGTATAAGATTGTGTATATCCTTGTTTTGCAAGTTGTTGCATAATTTTTGGTTTGGTAAAAGCTTCCGCTAAAAACAAAATATCAGGATGTTGTTTTTTAACTTCGCTGATGACCCAATTCCAAAAATAATACGGTTTTGTATGTGGATTATCTACTCTAAAAACGCGAATTCCGCAATCAATCCAATACAATAATGTATCCAAACATTCTTGCCATAAATTTTTATAATCTGCTGTTTCCCAATAAATTGGTAAAATATCTTGGTATTTTTTTGGTGGATTTTCTGCATATTGCACAGTGCCATCTGGACGCCATTTAAACCAACTTGGATGTTCTTTTACCCAAGGATGATCAGGTGCTGCTTGCAAGGCATAATCCATGGCAATTTCAATACCCAATTCATTTGCTTTTGCAATTAAGTTTTTAAAATCTTCTAAAGAACCCAATTGTGGATGAATATCTTTGTGTCCTCCAAATCGTGAACCAATTCCCCAAGTAGAACCAACATCACCTTCTTGTGCAACAGTGGTGTTGTTTTTTCCTTTTCTGTTTACTTCTCCAATTGGATGAATTGGGGGAAAATATAACGTATCAAAACCCATTTGAGCAACTCTTGGCAACAAACGATGACAGTCATTAAATGTTCCATGAACGCCTTCGTGTTCAGATGCTGAACGTGGAAAAAATTCATACCAAGTCGAAAAACGTGCTTTTTTTCTATCTACATAAACTTGATATTCTTGCGAAGTGAAGGTTAATTTTTTTTCAGGATTGTTTTTGAAAATAGTGTGTAATCTTTCAGAAACAGCTTCTTTGATGGCTTCATTGTACGATTCACTATTTTTAAAAATAAAAATCAGATGTAATAAATAGTTTTTATCATCTTCAGAAACTTTGTCTAAAATGGATTCAATCAACACAACACCTTCTAGTAACTCCGAATTTACATGCTGATAATCGTCAATTTTTCGCTGAATTCCATGTTGCCAATTCAGCGCATAATCAACCCAACCTTGCACTTTATAAGAATAAAAACCTTGTTTGGTTATTTGAAAACTTGCAGAAAATTCATCATTAAACGTAGGATTCATTCTCGTTTCAGACCATTTTTTTTCAGTTTCATGTTTGAAAAGTAAACTAGCTTGAATCACATCATGACCATCTACTAAAACATCAGCAGTGACAGTTACGATTTCATCAACAACACGTTTTATAAAAATAGCACCACCATTCAATTGAGGCGCAACATTTTCTACAACAATTCTACTTTGATTTTGCATTCAATTAATTATTTAAAAAAAATGATTTATTAGCCTATGTTTGTTCCTTTTGCGATAGTAGCTTCTTTTTTGATAACCACAATTCCATCTTTTACAACATAAGTATCTGTTTCTTGGTCTGGTAAATGTCTGCCACCATTAATACGAACATCATCACCAATTCTACAATTTTTATCGATAATACAATTGTGAATATAGCATCTGTCACCAATTCCAATCATAATTTCGATGTGATTTCGCTCAACAGATTTTAAAGATTCATAGTAATCACTTCCCATCATATATGTGTTGGAAATCAGCGTATTTTTTCCAATTCTAGAACGAATTCCAATTACCGATTTTTCTATTTTTTCGGCTAAAATGATACTTCCATCACCAATAACTGTCCTGTTAAGAATGGTTCCTGAAATTTTGGATGTAGGTAAAATACGAGCTCTTGTATAAATGGGCTTATTATCAAATAAATTGAATTGAGGGACATCATCTGTCAAACCTAAATTTGCCTCAAAAAACGAATCAATATTTCCAATATCAGTCCAATATCCTTCATATTGATAACTCAATGTCTTGTGATTTTTAATGGCTTGTGGAATGATTTCTTTTCCAAAATCATTAGTATTTGGGTCTTTCATCAATTCTTCTAAAAGACCTCTATTGAAAATATAAATCCCCATAGAAGCCAAATAATCTCTGCCTTCGTTTTTCATTTGTTGACTTACTTCTGAGGTCCATTGAGGTAACAAATCCGCAGAAGGTTTTTCAATAAATGAAGTGATTACATTTTCTTCATTTGTTTTTAAAATCCCGAAAGAAGTAGCATCTTTGGCATTTACTGGATAGGTTGCAATCGAAATTTCAGCCCCACTTTCTTCATGAGCTTGAACCATTTTATTGAAATCCATTTGATATAATTGGTCTCCAGAAAGTATCAATGCATATTCAAAGTCATTTTGCAAAAAATGATGCATACTTTGCCTTACAGCATCTGCAGTTCCTTGAAACCATTTGTCGCTATGAATGGTTTGTTCAGCTGCTAAAACATCAACAAATGCAGAACTAAAAAAGCTAAAATGATACGTATTTTTGATGTGTTTGTTTAGTGAAGCAGAATTAAATTGCGTTAAAACATACACTCTTTTAATTTCAGAATTGATACAATTTGAAATTGGAATATCAACCAATCTGTATTTTCCAGCAATTGGAACTGCAGGTTTTGATCTGTCTTTGGTTAAAGGATACAATCTGGAACCTTGTCCACCTCCTAAAATAATTCCTAATACTTTGTCATTAATCATGTGTAGTTTTTTTTAACGATTTATATAATTCTTGAGTTTGTTTTGCGATTGAAATCCAGTCAAAATAATCCTCTACACGTTTTCTACCATTTTTTGCCATGGTTTCTCTAAGTGTTGGATTATTAATTAAAGTGTTGATACCATCAGCCAAATCTCTGGCAAATTTATCAGGATTTACAGGTTCAAAAGGAGCTTCAGTTTGTTGTTCAACAGGAATTAAAAATCCAGTTTCTCCATGAACAACAACTTCTTTAATTCCGCCAACTGCACTCGCAACAACTGCTGTATTACAAGCCATAGCTTCAATATTGATGATGCCAAAAGGTTCGTAAATTGATGGACAACAAAACACATCAGCATGAGAATAGAGTTGAATAACTTGTTCTTTTTCAAGCATTTTATCTATCCAAATTACATTTTTTCGTGTTTTTTTGATTTCATTTACAGCTTGTTCCATTTCTAAGCCAATTTCTTTGGTATCAGGAGCACCTGCACAAAGCACAATTTGTGTGTTTTCGTCAATATATTTTATAGCATTTACCAAATGAATAATGCCTTTTTGCCTGGTAATTCTTCCTACAAAAAGCACGTAAGGTTTTGTTTTATCTGTTTGATATGCATCCAAAGTGTCACTTTCAGAAGTAGTGATATATTGTTTTAAATTGATGCCATTGTATATTACTTGAATCTTTTTTTCATCAACATTGAAGTATTTTAAGATGTCAACTTTGGTCTCTTCAGAAACTGCAATCAGTGCATCAGCCATTTCAATGGCTGTTTTTTCTACCCAAGAAGAAGCATCATAACCACGACCTAATTGTTCTCTTTTCCAAGGTCTTAATGGTTCTAAAGAATGTGTGGTGATAACTAACGGAATTCCATAACATAATTTTGCAACAATGCCTGCAAAATGTGCGTACCAAGTGTGGCAATGCACAATATCAGCATCAATAAAATCAGCATTCATATGCAAACCTGTACTCAATGTTTTGAAAACGGCTTTTAGTTTGTCATCAGCAGCATCAAAAAGTGAGTTATCATAAGGAAAACCTGTTACTTTTAAATTTCCATCTTTGGCGTTTTGATCACCAAAACTTCGAACTTCAACTTCCATCAATTTGGCAAGTTCGGTTGCTAAATATTCAACATGAACACCTGCACCACCGTAAACATAAGGAGGAAATTCTCTTGTAAAAAAAAGGGTTTTCATAAATAGTTTGTAGATTTTTGATCGTTAGTTGGCTTTATTTTGAGACCCTTAAGGTATAAAACAGTTATAAAACTACAAAATATATAGAGAAGGAAATTGTGATTGCTAAATTATTATCAGTTTTTTAATTTTAAACTGATAAATTGGAAAAATGCTATTGATATTTTAATGATATTTCAAAAAATTAAAATATATCGCAAAGAAAATTGAATTAGTTTATGAATTTCTATGTTTGTTAATTTCGTCTAGCAATTCTCTTCGAAGTTTTTGCTCTCTTTCAATTGCTTTTTTTCGGTAAGCTTCAAATTCCTCTTCAACAATAATTAAATTTTCTTGAGATTGTTTAGTTATAACATTGCTTTTGAAAAATTTAAACACAAAAAATCCCAATCCTGCTGCAAGACCAATCACAATTATCCACATAATAATATTGTAAGTAATTTTACTTAATGGTATTCCAAAAAACGAAATGGTATTTTCCTTTGATAAAGCAGCTTCTAATTCTAATTGTGTTTTTGTTATTGATTCATTTAAGTATGCAATTGTTTGGAGTTCATCTCTTAACAAATTTTGTAATTCAATCAATGCTTTTTTTGATTTTTTAATAGAATCTAAAACGTTTTGTTTTAAAAGTATAAATCCGTCTTTATCTACAACTTTATAAGTTTGATAAGTTGATGAAACTCGAAACATTTTATCAAATTGGCCTTCAATGGTATTTGGCTCTTTGATTGGTTCAACGATTTGTTCTTGTGAAAACAGCGAGTTTGATGATAAAATCAATAAAATAATGGTTATAAATAGTCTCATTTTGTGATTTTTGGAGTGTAAATGTATAAAAAAAACCCAAACAATTGTTTGGGTTTTATTATAAGCAAGTATTATTATTTATTTAATTTTCTCTACAACTGCCTTAAAAGCTTGTGGATTGTTGACAGCCAAATCTGCTAAAACCTTACGATTTAGTTCGATTTGATTGGCTTTCACTTTTCCAATAAACTGAGAGTAAGACATTCCATGCAAACGTGCAGCAGCGTTGATACGCGTTATCCACAATGAACGGAAGTTTCTCTTATTGTTTTTACGGTCTCTGTATGCATAAAGCATTCCTTTTTCAACCGCATTTTTTGCTACTGTGTAAACGTTTTTTCTACGTCCGAAGTAACCTTTTGCTGCTTTCAAGATTTTTTTTCTTCTATTTCTTGAAGCTACTGAATTTACTGATCTTGGCATAATTCAAATTGTTTTTGTAGTGGGCGATTCTTTAGTTTTTTTTCAAAATTTTAAATTTTGAATTACAAACTTTGAATTCTTTTATTGCCTCACTCCATGGTTAATAATTAATTCCCTTTTAGTAAACTTATTTTAAGTTTAACTGTCTCATGATGCTAGCCTCATCTGACTTGTGTACTAACGTGTCATGAGTTAACTTCAATTTACGTTTTGTCGATTTTTTTGTTAAAATGTGACTTTTAAACGCGTGTTTTCTTTTGATTTTACCAGTGCCAGTTAGTTTGAAACGTTTCTTAGCACTTGATTTGGTTTTCATTTTAGGCATTTCTCCTTCGTTTTTATCTTGCTTATAAATTTATTTTTATCTGAACTTTCTTCAGAATCATACTATTTTACTTTTTTTGGAGCGAGAAACATAATCATTCGTTTTCCTTCTAACTTTGGTAGTTGCTCCACTTTTCCATGTTCTTCAAGATCTTGAGCCAATCTTAATAATAAGATTTGTCCTTGTTCTTTAAAGATGATTGAACGTCCTTTAAAAAATACAAATGCCTTTAATTTTGCACCTTCTTGTAAAAATTTAAGGGCATTTTTCTTTTTAAATTCATAGTCATGTTCATCAGTTTGAGGTCCAAAACGAATTTCTTTTATAACCACTTTTGCAGCTTTTGCTTTTAAAACTTTTTCACGCTTTTTCTGCTCGTACAAAAATTTCTTGTAATCAATAATTTTACAAACTGGTGGTTTTGCATTTGGCGAAATTTCTACCAAATCAAGTTCCATTTCTCTGGCTAGTAATTTCGCTTTTAACAACGGATATACACCAACTTCTACATTTTCGCCAACAAGGCGAACTTCATCAACATATCGTATATTTTCATTAATTCTATGTTGATCTTCTTTGATTACTCTCAAGGGTTTTCTTGAGTTTGGTTTTTTAATTGCTATGACTCTTGAATTTAAATTTAACGTATTCCTTTTACAGGTCTTTGATTGTCTTTTTTATGATTTTAATTTTGAAAGCATTAAAATTTCTTTAATGTTTTCTCTTCTTCTGTTTTGATGAACGCTACAAACTCTTCAATTGTAAAGGAGCCTAAATCGCCTTCACCATGTTTTCTTACAGATATTGTGTTTGTTTCTTCTTCTTTTTCGCCAACAATTACCATAAAAGGTATTTTTGAAACTTCAGCATCTCTAATCTTTCTACCAGTTTTTTCATTTCTAGTATCTAAGAGGGCGCGAATTTCGGAATTTTCTAGCGATTCTAAAACTTTTTCTGAATATTTTTGATATTTCTCACTGATTGGCAATAAGATAACCTGATCTGGAGTCAACCAAAGAGGGAAATTTCCTGCTGTATGCTCCAATAATACTGCAATAAATCTTTCCATAGAACCAAATGGAGCTCTATGAATCATTACAGGTCTGTGCATTTTATCATCTGCACCTTTATAGGTCAAATCGAAACGCTTTGGTAAATTATAATCCACTTGAATGGTTCCTAACTGCCAACTTCTTCCTAAAGCGTCTTTTACCATAAAATCTAATTTTGGCCCGTAAAAAGCAGCTTCACCTTCTTCAATGACAAAATTCAAACCTTTATCAGTTGCAGCACTGATGATGGCTTTTTCAGCCAATTCCCAAGTTTCTACGTCACCTATATATTTTTCTAGGTTTTGCATATCTCTCACAGAAACTTGTGCTGTAAAATTCTCAAATCCTAAAGAACCGAAAACGTACAGTACTAAATCAATCACGTTTTTAAATTCTTGATCTAATTGCTCTGGTGTGCAAAATATATGTGCATCATCTTGTGTAAATCCTCTAACTCTTGTCAATCCATGCAATTCTCCACTTTGTTCGTATCTATAAACCGTTCCAAATTCAGCAAAACGTTTTGGTAAGTCTTTGTATGAATAAGGTTTAAAATTGTAAACTTCACAGTGGTGAGGGCAATTCATAGGTTTCAATAAAAACTCTTCATCCATTTTCGGAGTTTTAATTGATTGAAAACTATCTGCTCCATATTTTTCGTAATGACCAGAAGTGATGTACAATTCTTTTTGACCAATATGTGGCGTCATGACCATTTCATAACCTGCTTTTTTCTGTGCAGCTTTCAAGAAATTCTCCAAACGTCCTCTCAAAGCAGCGCCTTTTGGCAACCATAAAGGCAAACCAGCTCCTACTTTTTGAGAGAATGTGAATAGCTCTAATTCTTTCCCTAGTTTTCTGTGATCACGTTTTTTGGCTTCCTCAATCAATTCTAAATAATCTGTCAACATTTTTTGTTTTGGAAACGAAATTCCATAAACACGTGTCAATTGATTATTTTTTTCATCTCCTCTCCAATAAGCGCCTGCAACATTGGTGATTTTGATCGCTTTTATAAATCCAGTATTAGGAATGTGTCCTCCTCTACATAAATCTGTAAAAGTGTTGTGATCACAAAAAGTAATATCACCATTAGTCAGATTTTCAATCAACTCTATTTTGTAGGGATTTTTTTCTTTTTGATACATTGCTAATGCATCCGCTTTTGATACCTCACGCATTTTAAATTCGTGCTTTCCACGAGCAATTTCTAAAAAAGCATCTTCAATTTTTTTAAAGTCTTTTTCAGATAAGCTTTCTTCGCCCAAATCTATATCATAATAAAATCCACTTTCAATAGCAGGACCAATTGTCAGTTTCGCATTTGGATAAAATTGTAAAATTGCTTCCGCTAAAACGTGTGCAGAGGAATGCCAAAAAGCTTTTTTTCCATTTACATCATCAAAAGTATATAATATAAGGTTACCATCTGAAGTCAGTGGAGTGGATGTTTCAATGGTTTTTTCATTGAAACTTGCTGAAATCACATTTCTTGCCAGTCCTTCACTAATGTTTTTCGCAACATCCATAGGAGTACTATTGATAGCGAACTCTTTGATACTTCCGTCAGGTAAGGTTATTTTGATCATTATTGATGATTAATTTTATGGGCAAAGATATTAGAAAAGGATATTTCTTACAATGATTTCATAGATATCTTATCAAATCTTTCTGAGGGTGTTTTTGTTTCTTCCGTAAAATTTAATGTATTATCAATTTCGTAAACCAAAGGATAATGTTATTTCAAATATTTTTTAAAATACAATTCTCTGAAAATAAGCAGTCTAATAAAAAAGTACGATTTCTTATTAATTTTTCCCCCAAAAAATTTGTGATAGAATTAAAAAGAGTGTTATCTTTGCAGTCCCAAAATAGTGGGTACGTTCAGATAGGAGAAAAGAGTTAGGGTAATTGAAAAAAAAATATTTTTTTTTCTTGTCAGAATAA
>DAIUBY010000053.1:0-17856 GCA_036846425.1 Polaribacter sp. | reverse complement strand
ATGAAAATTATAAGTTACATACTATCACCAATCTTTGCATTGGTTTTCTATGCTTTACTGATTATTTTTCATCCATTTCAATGGCTTGGATTAAAACTTTTTGGTTACAAAGGACATAAATTTGTAGTAGATTATATGAATTGGGTACTAACAAAAACATTGTTAATACTTCTAATTCCTGTAAAAGTTGAAAACGAATACAATTTACCAGAAAATACAACATTGATATTTGTTGCCAATCATCAAGGAATGTTTGACATTCCTCCAATAATTTGGAAATTCAGAAAATACCATCCAAAGTTTGTTTCAAAAGTAGAATTGGGCAAAGGAATTCCAAGCATTTCTTTCAATCTAAGACATGGAGGTGCAGCCCTCATCAATAGAAAAGATAGTAAACAAGCCATTGCTGAGCTGACTGCTTTTGCAAAAAAAATCAATCAAAATAAATGGTCTGCTGTTATTTTTCCTGAAGGAACAAGAAGTAGAAATGGCAAACCAAAGGAATTTGCAGTAAATGGGCTAAAAGTGCTTACAAAATATAACAAAGACGGATTTGTTGTACCTTTAACCATCAATAATTCATGGAAAGTGTTCAAATACGGAAAATTTCCATTAGGAATTGCAAGTCCAATTTCCATCAAAACTCATGAACCTATCAAAATAGATTCTTTATCTTTTGTTGAATTATTGGCAAAAACCGAGACAATAATAAAAGAATCAATAATCTAATATAAAATGTCAATACAAAACATTCGAAAAGAAGTCATGTTGACGCTCGAAAAAAACATCGAAACTATTTTTAATAGTTATTTAATTTCTGCTGAAAAAATTTGGCAACCAACAGACTTTTTACCCAATTCTCAAAGTGATAAATTTATTAATGAAGTAGAAGAAATTCGTGAAATTTCCAAAGAATTAGAAGACGATTTTTGGGTAGTTTTGGTAGGTGATACTATCACTGAAGAAGCGTTGCCAACATACGAATCTTGGTTATTGGATTTGGACGGAATTTCGCAAGATCCTGATAATAATTGGGCAAAATGGGTAAGAGCTTGGACTGCTGAAGAAAACAGACATGGGGATGTTTTGAATAAATATTTGTATCTATCAGGACGTGTAAATATGCGTGAAGTTGAAATTTCTACGCAACATTTAATTACTGATGGGTTTGATATTGGGACTTCTTCAGATCCTTATAAAAACTTTGTATACACCAGTTTTCAAGAATTGGCAACCTATGTTTCTCATAATAACGTAGCAAAAATTGCCAAACAAAGAGGTCATAAAGCGTTGGCTAAAATGTCAAAAATTATTGCAGGTGATGAAATGCGCCATCATTTGGCATACACTCATTTTGTAAAAGAAATTTTTAAGATTGATGCTAGTGAAATGATGTTGGCTTTTCAACACATGATGAAACATAAAATCGTAATGCCAGCAATGCATTTAAGAGAATCTTATGGTGGAAAAGGCAGTTTGTTCAACGATTTTTCTACAGTTGCACAAAGAATTGGAGTTTATACAGGCTATGATTATATTGATATTTTGAAAAAATTAATCGCTTCTTGGGAAATTGATAAAATCACCAACTTAACTCCTGAAGCTGAAAAAGCCAGAGATTTCTTAATGAATTTGCCAGATAGAATGACCAGAATTACAGAGAGAATGATTATTCCTGATACAAAATTCCAATTCAAATGGATGATTCAGCCGAGTTAAATTTTAAAAATAAGATTTTCAAAAAACTCTTTTAATTTGTTTTAAAAGAGTTTTTTATTTCCTAAAAATCAATAGAAAACGAATCCATATCTTTTAAAAAACCCAACTTTTCACGTATCTCATTTTGGTCTTTTTTGTTGATTTTTGCTAGTATAATTCCCTCTTCATTGTGCTGTAAATCAGCTAATTGATTTCCTAAGAAATCCACAATCAACGAGTTTCCACAATATTCATAACCATTTTCATCCAAACCAATTCTATTCACGCCAATTACATAACTCATATTTTCTATGGCGCGTGCTTTTAACAATGTATCCCAAGCTTTTATGCGTACAATTGGCCAACTTGCCACGTATAATAACAAATCATAATTTTCAGTATTTCTTGCCCAAACAGGAAAACGCAAATCATAACAAATCAAAGGACAAATTTTCCAACCTTTGTAATCAATAATTGTTTTTTGGTTTCCAGAAGTGTAAATTTTGTCTTCTCCAGCCAATGTAAACGTGTGATGTTTGTCATAAAAATCAATTTTTCCTGAAGGATGTACAAAAACAAAACGATTGTAAAATGTTGAATTTTCTTCAATTACCAAACTTCCACAGATAGCAAAATTCCGTTCAGAAGCTATTTTTCGCATCCAAGAAATGGTAATTCCATCCATTTTTTCAGCTACTTTTTCGGCATTCATGGTAAAACCAGAAGTAAACATTTCTGGTAAAACCACTAAATCCAACTCCAAAGGAAGTTGAGCTATTTTTTCTACAAAATAATTCCTGTTTTTAGCAGGATTTTCCCAAACTAAAGACGCTTGAATTCCAACAACAATCAATTCGTTTTTCATAAAAATAACCTTAAAAAAATAGTTCACCATAAAAGTAAGTTTTTGTAACTTAGAAATCCCAAAATGAACCAAAAAATTCTATGCAATCTTTCATTTCTGATACTTTAGATGACATCCTAAAAACTACAAAATCTTTTGAGAATAGTGTTTTTATTTTGCCATCTCAAAGAGCAAAAGTCTTTGTAAAACAAGCATGTAAAGACAAAATTGGATTGGGTTTTTTGCCAGAAATTATTACTATTGAACAATGGATTCAGCAAATTTCAGAGATTGAGAAATCAGATAACATTCACTTGTTGTTTCAATTTTATGAAGTGTATAAAAGCATTGAAAAAAATCCAGATTCGTTTGATGTTTTTGCTTCTTGGGCTTTTACAGTTTTGCAAGATTTCAATGAAATTGACCAACATTTGGTAAATAGTAAAGATATTTTTACCTACATCAGAGATATTGAACGATTGAAAAAATGGTCTGTAAAAGGCACTTTTTCTGAAACAGAACTTATTAAAAATCATCATTCGTTTTTAGAAAAATTGCAGGAATATTATGCTGCTTTTTACACATTTTTAGTAAATCAAAAAAGAGGTTATCAAGGTATTTTGTACAGAGAATCTTGCAAAAAAATTGATGATTTTATTGCGAAAAACACACTTAAAAAATTCTTTTTTATAGGATTTAATGCACTCAATAAAGCGGAAGAATTGTTGTTTCAAAAAATGTTGGTAGCAGAAAACTCAACCATTTATTGGGATATTGATGAGGCGTTTTTAAATTCCAATCATCAAGCAGGAAATTTCATGAGAAAATATAAAATCGCTTGGAAATATTTTGAAAAACAGCCTTTTAAAACGCCTGTAACTTTTTTTTCATCCGAAAAAAATATCCAAATTATTGGCGCAGCAAAAAGCACTACTCAACAAAAATACATTGCTGAAATCCTCGAAAATAGAGATAATCTTAACAACACAGCTGTAGTTTTAGCAGATGAAACGTTGTTGCCAATTGCGCTAAATTCATTGCCAAAAAATGTAAACGGAATCAATATTACAATGGGATATCCTTTGAAAGATATTCCTGCAAGTCAATTATTTTTGGCGATTTTTCAATTGTTTTTAACTCAAGAAAAGCTACAAAAAATCGAGTTAAATCAATTTTATTATAAAGATGTTTTGCGTGTTTTAAAACATCCTTTTTTGATAAAATTCATCATAAATAATCAATATTTTTTCGATAAAATTACTAGAGAAAACAGCTTATTCATCACTCAAAATGAGTTGGAAATGTTGCTAAAATTTCAATCAAATGAAGCAAAGAAAATTATACTTGAATTGTTTCAACCATTTTCTTCCATTGCAACTTTTATTGAGGTAATTTTATCTTTAATTTTTCATTTAAAAGAAACTGCAAATACCATTGAAAAAGAGTATTTATTCCGATTTTTTACTGTTTTTACCCAACTCAAAACCTTACATCAAAAATTCGATTTTTTCACAGATTTAAAAGTGTTTTCTCAGTTTTTCAAACAATTAATTGCTACAGAAAATTTGTCTTTTCAAGGCGAACCTTTAAGCGGTTTGCAATTAATGGGAATGTTGGAAACACGTGTTTTGGATTTTGAAACCGTAATTTTGGCATCCGCAAACGAAGGAATTTTACCCGCAAACAAACAACAAACTTCGTTCATTCCTTTTGATGTGAAAATTGCTTTTGATTTGCCAACTTACAGAGAAAAAGATGCTATTTTTTCCTATCATTTTTTCAGATTATTGCAAAGAGCTAAAAATATTTTTATACTTTATAATACTGAGCAAGATCCTTTTGGAAGTGGAGAAAAAAGTAGATTTGTAACGCAATTGGAGATGATGAGAAGTGATTTTTATCACAAAATAATCACGCCAAAAGTGATTTCAAAACCCATTCAATTAAAACAAATTTCAAAGGATCAAAATACGAATGTACGTTTGATTGAATTGGCAAAAAAAGGAATTTCTCCTTCAACAATTACTAGTTATTTGTACAATCCCATTCAGTTTTACAAACAAAAAGTGTTGAAAATCAAAGAGTTTACCTCTTTTGAAGAAACAATTGCTCACAATACTTTGGGAACAGTTGTGCACGAAACATTGGATGATTTATATAAACCTTTTGTTGGAAAGTTTTTAAAAGTGGATGACATTGTTCAGATGGAAAAGATTGCTAAAAATTTGGTGATTGAAAAATTCAAAAAACACTTTGTAAATGGCAATATTACGCTTGGAAAAAATCGTTTGATTTTTGAAGTTGCCAACAGATTTATCAGTAATTTTTTATCCAAAGAAAAAGACTTGTTGAAAAATCCTGAAAATCAACTAAAAATTATTGCCACAGAGCAAAATTTGGAAGCTGAAATCACCATTGATGGTTTTGATTTTCCGTTTAAAATTCATGGAAATGTTGATAGAATTGACGAATTGAATGGCGTTTTGAGAATCATTGATTATAAAACTGGCAAAGTTGATAAATCAAATTTGAAAGCTTTCGATTTTGAAAAGTTGAGAGAAGAAAAACTTCACAAAGCTGTTCAAGTTTTGATGTATGCATTTTTATATACAAAAAGCACCAATTTTAATTTTTTAAAACCTTTAAAAGCTGGGATTTATTCGTTCAAAAATTTGAATGAAGGTTTTTTACAGGTTGATTTTGCTCAACCAAGAAAATCATCAGAATCTGCAATTACTGAAGAAAAGCTTGATGAATTTTTAGTTCTTTTGACATCATATCTCCAAGAAATATTCAATCCTGAAGTTGCTTTTTTAGAGCCAGCAAACTTAAAATATTGATTATTTTTTAACCTTTAAAATTAGCAAAGGAATATTGGTGTAAAATTCTGATTTTAGAATTGTTCTTTTTTCCATTAATTTTTTGAAAAACCCTCTTTTTCTTCTAAATACACACAAAACATCTGGTTTAAAATTGTTCAATTGTTCTAAAACGCCCATGTATGTTGTAGCGTTTTCAGTGATTGTCAACGAATTTTTTACCTTTTCAAGTTCTTTATCCAAAACCAAATCTTCCTCAGTATAATCAGGAGTTTTTACCAAAAGCAAGTCAACTTTCGGACGAAATGTTTCAATAAAAAAGTGTAGTGGTTTTAAAGCGGCTCTTTTACTCACAATTCCAGATCTAAATGCCATTAAAATAGAGTTGATTTTTTGAAATTTATACTCTTCAGGAATCACCAACATCGGAATTTCTGTTTGTTTTACCAAACTTCCTGCTGTTTTTCCTAAAAAAATTTCTTCTCTGATAGAATTACTTTTTGCACCAATAATGATTAAATCAATTCCAATTTCTTCATCAATAGATTGTACGCTTTCAACTACAGAACCTTTTGCAGAAATTATTTTAACTTCCACATTTTTGGTGTCCACAGATTTTAACAATGTTTTGATGTAAAGATTGGTTTCGCGCTCAATAAAACTATTCACA
The DNA here is from genome assembly GCA_036846425.1 of Polaribacter sp. Lineage (GTDB taxonomy): Bacteria > Bacteroidota > Bacteroidia > Flavobacteriales > Flavobacteriaceae > Polaribacter. The sequence continues at coordinate 11,825 of DAIUBY010000053.1, read as the reverse complement.
TTTACCATTGTTCCTGTTTTCGAAATTGGGCTATAAGCTCTGAAAACAAAGATATTTGCCTGAATTTCGTTTGCAAAATCGATGGCATATTGCAAATTATTTTGAGCACTTTCAGTAGATCCAATTGGTACGAGAATATTTTGCATTGAGTAATTTTTATGGGTACAAAGTTACTCATTTTTCAGATTCTTTTGATTCTTGTTTTTTAAGAATCTGAAATTTGACAATTTTAGTTTATTTAACAACAACAGAAAGTAGAATTCATGCTAAAAATCCGTAATTTTAAAAAATATTTTAAATTTCATTCCATTGATTTTATTTAACAAAATATCACTCAGAATTCGCATTTTTATTTCCATGATTTTGCTGGTATTTTTGGCATCACTACTGATTTTATTAGTTACTATTTATCAATATGATGAGCAGACTCAGGATTATAATTTGCAACGTTTTGAACGAAAAGAATCCACAGCAAATCAAATTATTGAATTGGAATTGACCAATAAAACTACGTATCCAGTCAGCACAGAAAACCTACATAAAATTTTCAAAGAACGTATTTACGAAATTTCATCCATCAATAAATTGAATATTTCTATGTATGATTTGCTTGGAAATTTGCTGGTTTCATCCAAAACAAATGCTTTTGAAAAGACAGATATTGAGCCTTTAACTTATGATGTTTTGAATGAGTTGGCTCAAAATTCTAATCACCGAATTTTAAAAACCAGAGAAAGTGATGGAACAAGTTATCAAACGTCATTTACGTATATTAATGATCCAAAATTTAAAAGAATTGGTATTGTTGAAATGCAATTGACGCAAGACAATTCCGAAGTTGAATATGAATTGCGAGAGTTTATCACAAGACTAAGTTTAGTGTATTTGTTGATGTTTATCATTGCAATTTCAATGGCATATTTTCTGTCTAGTTACATCACAAAATCAATCAAATCCATTTCTGATAAAATGGAACAAACCCGATTAAATCAACGAAATGAAAAAATTTTGCTAAATGCATCAAGTTCTGAAATTAAAATTTTGGTAGATGCTTACAATAATATGATTGATCAATTGGAAGAAAGTGCTGCAAAATTAGCGAAAAGTGAGCGTGAACAAGCTTGGAAAGAAATGGCAAAACAAGTAGCTCACGAAATCAAAAATCCATTGACACCAATGAGATTGTCAGTTCAAAGTTTTGAGAGAAAATTCAATCCTAAAGATGAAAACAGTAAAGAAAAGTTGTCAGAATTTTCAAAAACATTGATTCAACAAATTGATGTAATGAGCGCAATTGCATCAGCTTTTTCTGATTTTGCTAAAATGCCGTCACAAAATAAAGAAGATATTGAGGTTATAAATGTGATAAAGTTAGCAATTGATATTTTTAACGAGGAAGTTATTCATTTTCAATCAGATGCAGATGAAATTCATGCTTTTTTAGACAAAACACAACTCATTAGAATTGTTACCAATTTGGTGAAAAATGCCATTCAAGCAACTGAGGAACAAGAAAATCCGCAAATTTTGGTAGCTGTTTCTTCTGAAAAAAATTCATTAAAAATAACAGTTTCTGACAATGGAAAAGGAATTCCAGACGAAGTGAAAGACTTTATTTTCGAGCCAAAATTCACTACAAAATCTAGTGGAATGGGCTTAGGATTGGCAATGATTAAAAGTATTATTGAAGCTTATGATGGAACAATCAGTTTTACATCAGAAAAAAATAAAGGAACTACATTTACAGTAATTTTACCAAAAAAATAAAAATTACAAAATTTTAAATTTTCAAAACATGGATTTTCAACATATTTTAATTGACAAAAAAGAAGGAATTGCCACAATTACCATTAACAGACCTCAAAAATTAAATGCTTTAAACAAAGCCACAATTTCTGAATTGCATGCGGCTTTTGTAATCCTTGAAGAAGATAAAAATGTTCAAGTAATAATCGTTACTGGAAGTGGCGAAAAAGCGTTTGTTGCTGGTGCAGATATTTCTGAATTTTCCAATTTTACATCATTTGAAGGAAAAAATTTAGCTAGAAAAGGACAAGAAATGTTGTTTAATTTAGTTGAAAATCTAAAAAAACCAGTGATTGCAGCCATCAATGGTTTTGCTTTAGGTGGAGGTTTAGAATTGGCAATGTCTTGTCATTTCAGAATTGCTTCAGACAATGCAAAAATGGGTTTACCTGAAGTTTCTCTGGGTGTAATTCCAGGTTATGGAGGCACACAACGCTTGCCACAATTGGTTGGAAAAGGAAAAGCTATGGAACTAATTATGACTGCAGGAATGATTTCTGCTGAAGAAGCAAAATCATATGGACTTGTAAATCATGTAACTTCTCAAGAAGAATTATTGAGTTTTACAGAAAAAATTGCTGAAAAAATTAAGAGAAATTCGCCTGTTGCAATTTCAGCAGCAATTAAAGCTGTTAATGCCAATTTTGATGCTGAAAAAAATGGTTTTGAAACTGAAATTGAAGCTTTTGGCGATTGCTTTGGAACACCTGATTTTATAGAAGGAACCACTGCTTTTTTAGAAAAAAGAAAACCAAATTTCCCAGGATTTCAGTAGTTTTTAAAACGAAAGAAAGTGGGCTAATCACACCCACTTTCAATCAAATCTACAATCTACTTAACTAATCTAATCTATGAAATCTTTATATTTTAAAGGTGTTACTGTATTTTCTGTCTTGATTATAAACAACTACAGTATATGACCCTTTTTTATCTGAATCCAATTTGTACACTCTGTTTAACAATGTTTCGTTTTTTATTGTTTCTGAAAAAATAATTTCATTTTCAAAATAAACAACGATTTGAGTTGGCTCTTGGTCAAATTCGATTTTTGAAACCATCAAAATGTTTTCTTGAGTTCTAATAACTGGTTTAAAAATTACTTTTTCATCAGTTGAAAGTAACACCACTTGATTTTGCGTAACTTGAAATTTTTGAACGACAATTTCATAATCTTTGTCCATTTCAATTAAATAATTTCCTTCTTCTAAAGAAGTTACATCCAAAATCTTTGATAAATTTCCATTTTCAGAAACAGTTTCTGAATACAATGTTGAGCCTTCTTTGTCTTTAATTTTTAATAAGTGACCTTTTTTTACGTTTTTAAATTCTACTGTTACTTTTTTACTGTTATCAAGTGAATAATTTTCAATTTCCGAGTTTGAATAGCTAATTAATGAACTGATTAATAAAGCTATAGTTATAATTTGTTTTTTCATTTTTTTACTTTTTTGGGGTTTACTCTATTGTTTTTCCTCCGTTTTTCTTCAATATAATGCCTAATACCACAATTTGGAAAATGTACATTGTAATAAAAATGGCGATCACTGAAATAAATAAAATACTATTACTGTTTACCATGTATTATTTTTTGTGCAAAGTTATGGTGCAAGTCTAGTTGTTATTTCAACTAAATTGGTATATTTATGTCCTATTTTAACTCTATATGTTTTGTTAAAATACATAAATGTTAATTTAGCATATATAAAAGATAATTTTATATAGATTATCACCTCTTAGTATTGTAATTTTGTACTCATTATGAAGCAAATAAAACCAACACTAGAAAAGATTACACCCAATTTTGGTAGTTCTTTATTGGTAAAGAAGCATGTTGAGTTTTTAAAGACCAATAAACCATTTTGGCATTTTCACCCAGAAATTGAGTTGGTGTACGTAAATAAAGGTCGAGGCAAAAGACATATTGGCAATCACATTAGTTATTTTAACAACAGTCAATTGGTTTTAATTGGGTCAAATTTGCCACATGTGGGCTATTTAGATAGAATGACAACCAATGGTTCAGAAACATTAATTCAATTTAAACCCGATTTTTTAGGAGAACATTTTTTTAAAATTCCTGAAATGTCAGCAATTGATGGACTTTTTGAGCGCTCAAAAAAAGGAGTTCGTTTCAATATTGATATCAAACAAAGAATTGGAGCAAAAATTGAACAATTAGTAGAAATTGATGGCGCTGAACGCATTATTGCTTTTTTAGATATTTTAAAAGATTTAGCTACAACTGATGATTATACATTGTTGAATGCGAATGGTTTTGCTTTTGAAACTATTCCTCAAGACAGTAATAAAATCGAAATTATTTACAAACACATCAACGAACATTTTCAGGAACATATTAGTTTAGATGAAATTGCGGAATTGGTAAGTATGACAGTTCCAGCATTTTGTAGGTATTTTAAAAAATCTACTCAAAAAACTTTTACACAATTGGTAAATGAATACAGAGTTGTGCATGCAACCAAATTACTTGCAGAAAGTACCATGAGTATTTCTGATATTTGTTTTGAATGTGGATTTAATAATTTTTCGCATTTCAACAAATTATTCAATTCCATTACAGGCAAAAGCGCTTCAAAATACAGAAGCGAAATGAAAAATTTAATCCAATAAACTTAGGAAACTATGGCAACAAAAATCGATAAAGCCATTGAGTATTATACGTTTAAAAGCAAAAAAATACTCGACCACATCAACACAAGTAACAATTTAACTGTAGATGAAATCATAGAGAATGGCAATGAACTAGCCATTTTAGAGTATAAAATTACAGCTTTAGAAGTCGCAAAAGCGAGTTAATTTTTACAACTTTCCATTCCATTCGTTGTAAAACTGTTCTAAATACAGTTCCATAAAACGATGTCTTTCTTTGGCAATTTTTTTACCAGTTTCAGTATTCATTTGGTCTTTTAAGAGTAATAATTTCTCATAAAAATGATTGATACTTGGCGCATCCGAATTTTTATAAGCTTCTTTACTCATATTCAAATTTGGTAAAATTTCAGGATCGTAAATTGCTCGATTTTTAAATCCTCCATAATTGAAACTACGTGCAATTCCAATGGCACCAATTGCATCCAATCTATCAGCATCTTGCACAACTTCCAATTCTTTTGAAGAAAATTTGTTTGATTTTTTTTCCAGTGAATTTTTAAAAGAAATGTGTTTGATGATATTTACTACATGTTCACAAATTTTTTCATCAACTTTTTGCTCAATCAAAAAGTCGTTTGCTTTTTTCGGTCCAACAGTTTCATCGCCATTATAAAATTTTGCATCAGCAATGTCATGCAACAAGGCAGCTAATGAAACTACAAAAATATCAACATTTTCCTCTTTGGAAATCAGCATTGCATTTTTAAAAACACGTTCAATATGAAACCAATCATGACCACCTTCAGCATTTTTAAGTTCGGTTTTTACAAATTCGATGGTATTTTCTATAATTTTTGATTGATTCATTATTTTTTTTTGAAATTTAAAAATAAAAAAATCCACGAAAAAATCGTGGATTTTTAAGTCCTTTCCTTTAGATAGGATTTAGGATAGGATTAACAATGCTCTTCGTAAGCAGCTGCTAAATTTTGAGCAATCATTTGTGCAGATCTTCCTTCAATATGATGACGTTCTAACATATGCACTAAATTTCCGTCTTTAAACAACGCAATTGCTGGTGATGATGGAGGAAAAGGAACCATAAATTCTCTTGCTTTTTGTGTAGATTCTTTTTCTACACCTGCAAAAACAGTCGTCAAATTGTCTGGAGTTTTATCAGCTCTCAAAGAAGCAATCGCTCCTGGTCTTGCTGTTCCTGCTGCACAACCACATACTGAATTCACCATAACCAAAGTTGTTCCTTTTTTTGATAACGCGTTTTCAACTTCTGCTGCTGTATATAATGCTTCAAAACCTGCGTTGATTAACTCATCACGCATTGGTTTTACTAATTCTTCTGGATACATAATATATTTCTTTTTGAATTGCAAATATACTCATAAAAACAAAAGGATTCAAGTCGTTTTTGAATAGCTTTTTTGATAGATACATCAAAAAAATTGATATTATACTTCAAAATTTTAGTTTCTTTGAACTTTCAAAAAAATAGCATAAAAACATGGGAAATTTTACCAAATGGTTAGGAGCAGGATTGGGTTTTACCTTAGGAGGTCCTATTGGAGCTGCGATTGGTTTTGCCATTGGAAGTTTTGTAGATGGAATTACAACTGATGATATAAAAGCCGAACAAGGAGAATATCAACAAAATTCAACGCAACAAATCAATACGCAATCAGGTGATTTTGAAATTAGTTTGTTGGTTTTGGCATCAATTGTCATCAAATCTGATGGAAAAATTGATCAACGAGAATTGAATTTTGTAAGAAGTCAATTTTACGCAATGTATGGTGAACAACGCGCAAATAATGCTTTTAAGTTGTTTAAAGTCGTCATCAAAAAGGAAATTTCTGCACGACAAGTTTGTTTCCAAATTCGAGAACACATGCCACATGCTTCTCGTTTGCAATTGATTCATTTTCTCTTTGGAATTGCCAAAGCAGATGAATTTGTATCTGAAACTGAAATTGATGAAATCAGAAAAATTGCAGGTTATTTATACATCAATCAGCATGATTTTGAATCTATAAAAGCCATGTTTTATGATGCATCAGAAAATTCTTATAAAATCTTAGAAATCGAAAAAACAGCCACTGATGATGAAGTAAAAAAAGCTTATAGAACTTTGGCAAAAAAGCATCATCCAGACAAATTACAAGATTTAGGTGAAGAGCATTTAAAAGGTGCTCAAGAAAAATTTCAAAGCATTCAGGCTGCTTATGAAAAAATAAAGAAAGAAAGAGGATTTTAAAAGACGCTTTTTTACACTTAAAGACTTTCATTTTATAGAAATTCCTTAATTTCGCAACCTTATTAGAAAAGAGATATCATGAAAGCGAAATTTCCTGAATATAAAGCACTTGACTTACCAAAAATTGCAGCAGAAATGCTGGAGTATTGGAATACAAATAACATTTTTGAAAAGAGTATTTCTTTAAGAGAAGGCAACACTCCTTTTGTGTTTTTTGAAGGACCACCTTCAGCAAATGGTTTGCCTGGAGTTCACCACGTTTTAGCAAGAGCCATCAAAGATATTTTTCCAAGATACAAAACCATGAAAGGTTTTCAAGTAAAAAGAAAAGCTGGATGGGACACTCATGGATTGCCAATAGAATTAGGCGTTGAGAAAGAATTAGGAATCACTAAAGAAGATATTGGAAAAAAAATCTCTGTAGAAGAATACAATGCAGCTTGCAGAAAAGCGGTAATGCGTTACACAGATATTTGGAACGATTTAACTCAAAAAATGGGTTATTGGGTTGATATGGAAAATCCATACATCACTTACGAACCTAAATATATGGAGTCTGTTTGGTGGTTGTTAAAACAGATTTACACTAAAAATTTATTGTACAAAGGCTATACAATTCAGCCATATTCTCCAAAAGCTGGAACTGGTTTAAGTTCGCACGAACTCAATCAACCAGGAACGTATCAAGATGTTACTGATACTACTGTTGTTGCGCAATTCCCCCTTTCCCCCAAAGGGGGTAACAGGAATGCGTTTTTAAAAGCATTTAATTTAGATAACGAATCTGAAGTCCTTCCCTTAGAGAAGGATTTAGGATGGGCTTATTTTTTAGCTTGGACAACAACTCCTTGGACTTTGCCTTCAAACACAGCTTTGACTGTAGGTTCAAAAATTGAATATGTTTTAGTGGATACTTTTAATCAATACACTTTTAAACGAACAAAAGTTGTGTTGGCTAAAAATTTGGTTTCCAAACAATTTGCTGGTAAAGGTTTTTTTGAAAGTAATAATTTACATGATTTCACTAATTTCGAGAATCTAACTTTTGAGGGAGCAAAAGGTAAAGTGCCATTTGGACCTATCCCATTTAAAATTATTGGAGAATGTTTAGGAAAAGATTTAGTTGGCATCAAATACGAACAATTACTAAATTATGTATTGCCAAATGACAATCCAGAAAATGCTTTTAGAGTGATTTCTGGTGATTTTGTAACCACAGAAGATGGAACAGGAATTGTGCATACAGCTCCAACTTTTGGTGCAGATGATGCTTTTGTTGCCAAACAAGCAGTTCCAGAAATTCCACCAATGTTAGTAAAAGACGAAAATGGAAATTTGGTTCCTTTGGTTGATTTACAAGGAAAGTTTAGACCAGAAGTAACTGATTTTGCTGGGAAATATGTTAAAAATGAATATTATAATGAAGGTGAAGCTCCTGAAAAATCAGTTGATGTTGAAATTGCCATCAAACTGAAAACAGAAAACAAAGCCTTTAAAGTAGAAAAATACAAACACAGTTATCCAAATTGTTGGCGAACAGACAAACCAATTTTATATTATCCATTAGATTCTTGGTTTATCAAAGCAACTCAAGTAAAAGAGAGAATGCACGAACTGAACAAGACAATCAACTGGAAACCAGAATCTACAGGAACAGGACGTTTTGGAAATTGGTTGGCAAATGCGAATGATTGGAACCTGTCACGCTCACGTTATTGGGGAATTCCTTTGCCTATTTGGCGAACAGAAGATGGCAAAGAAGAAATTTGTATTGGTTCTGTTGAAGAACTGAAAAATGAAATGTCAAAAGCTATAAAAGCTGGTTTTTTAACAAAAGACATTTTTGAAGCATTTGAAATTAGAAATAATTCAGACGAAAACTATGCAAAGATAGATTTACATAAAAATATTGTTGACGAAATTATTCTAGTTTCTCCTTCAGGAAAACCCATGAAACGCGAATCAGATTTGATTGATGTTTGGTTTGATTCTGGTGCAATGCCCTATGCACAATGGCACTACCCGTTTGAAAACAAAGATTTAATTGACGAAAATAAATCATTTCCAGCCGATTTTATTGCAGAAGGTGTAGACCAAACTCGTGGTTGGTTTTATACATTGCATGCCATTGCAACCATGGTTTTTGACAAAGTTGCTTATAAAAACGTAGTTTCAAATGGATTGGTTTTGGACAAAAACGGTCAAAAAATGTCCAAACGTTTAGGAAATGCTGTGGATCCATTTACAACTTTATCCGATTTTGGAGCTGATGCCACACGTTGGTATATGATTGCAAATGCCAATCCTTGGGACAATTTGAAATTTGATTTAGAAGGCATTGAAGAAGTAAAACGCAAGTTTTTTGGCACGCTTTACAACACCTATTCTTTCTTTGTTTTGTACACAAATATTGATGGATTTGCTTACAAAGAAAATGAAATTCCGTTAGAAAATCGTCCTGAATTAGACAGATGGATTTTATCAGAATTGCACACGTTAATTCAGAATGTAGATCAATTTTATGCTGATTATGAACCAACAAAAGCAGCAAGAGCCATTTCCGATTTTACGCAAGAATATTTGAGTAATTGGTATGTGCGTTTAAGCAGAAGACGTTTCTGGAAAGGAGATTATCAAACAGATAAAATTTCGGCTTACCAAACTTTGTACACTTGTTTGAATACCATTGCCAAATTAAGCGCACCAATTGCACCATTTTACATGGATAAATTGTATCAAGATTTGAATTCAGTTACCAAAAAAGAACATTTTGAAAGTGTTCATTTAGCCGATTTTCCAATTTTTGATACCACTTTTGTTGATAAAAGTTTAGAAGAAAAAATGGAAAGTGCGCAAAAAATTTCATCATTAGTACTTTCATTACGTGCAAAAGAGAAAATAAAAGTGCGTCAACCATTGCAAAAAATTATGATTCCTGTGGATAGTTTTCAACAAAAAGAAGCCATTTTAGCAGTATCAAATTTGATAAAGCACGAAGTGAACATCAAAGAAATTGAAATTCTTGAAGACGCTTCAGAGATATTAATCAAACAAATAAAACCAAATTTTAAAACCTTAGGGCCAAAGTTTGGAAAAGATATGAGGTTGATTGCGAATGAAATACAAAATTTCACAAAAGAAGATATTAACAAAATAGAAAAAGATGGTTCCATTTCAGTTGATATTAATGGAAAAAACATAAATTTAGATTTTGAAGATGTAGAAATTACATCCAAAGATATTGAAGGTTGGTTAGTTGCGAATGAAGGTTCTTTTACGGTTGCATTAGATGTTACAATCACTGAAGATTTGCGAAAAGAAGGAATTGCTAGAGAATTGATTAATAGAATTCAAAATGCTAGAAAAGATTCAGGCTTGGAAGTAACAGATAAAATTAAATTGACGGTATTGAATTTTGATAATTTGCAACAAGCCATTTTAGACAATAAAACCTATATCATGAGCGAAACATTGACGCAAGAATTGGTTTTTGTTGAGGAATTAACAGCAGGAATTTCTGTAGAATTTGATCAAATTGAGAGTAAAATAGTAATCGAAAAAATGTAAGAAAATGTTAGATGTAAAGTTAAAATATTCAGAAGAGGACTTAAAAGAGTTCAGACAAATCATTGAAAAAAAGATAAAAAGAGCACAAGAAGATTTAGATATTTTAAAAAGTGCCTATAAAAATGACGCAGATAATGGCACAGATGACACCTCACCATCATTCAAATCTTTTGATGAAGGTTCAGATGTAATGAACAAAGAAGCAAATGTGCAGTTGGCAATTAGACAAGAAAAATTCATTAGAGATTTGAAAAATGCGTTGCAAAGAATCGAAAATGGAACTTATGGCGTTTGCAGAGTTACAGGAAAATTAATTCAAAAAGAGCGTTTAAAATTAGTGCCTCATGCTACATTAAGTATTGAAGCAAAAAGACGTCAATAATTTTAGTTCTCCCAAATAAACGCAAAAGCTTCTCTAATAAAGAAGCTTTTTTTATGATGAAAAATCAACTTTTACTCCTTTTTTTTATGATTTCAATCACTTTTTTTGCTCAAAAAAAAGTGGAGAAAGACATGGAAACTTCTCTGAAAGAAATTGAAATTTCTACAGTTGGTTTAGATGATTTTGTGATTGAAAACTCCAACTCAAAATTTTTAGAAATAATCTTGTTTGCAGAAAATATGCACGAACAAGAAATCATTATTTCAGAAGAAAAGAATAAAGTTTTTATAAAATTTCAATTGGATAGTTTGATCATTGAAGAAACCGTTTTTCGTAAATTCATTACCAAAAGATTGAAGAGAGCATTTGTGATTGTAAAAATTCCGAAAGGAAAAAATTTGACTATTTATGGAGAAAATCACAGTATTCAATCCAAAAATTTTTGGGGAGATTTGACTATTTATATCGAAAAAGGCATCGTAAAACTAAACCATATTCAGGCAAATGCGAGTGTAAATATGTATGCAGGAACTGTTTTTGCAACGGCAAAAAACAAAAACATCACACTGCATTCTAATATTGGAAATATTACTGTTGATGAGGTTTTGTACAAAAAAGATTTTAAAAAAATCATTTCAGAGACAACCAAATCACTGTCTATAAATACCATCAAAGGGATAATTTTTGTAACCACTCAATAAACACAATATTATTGTTATTTTTGCAGCCAGAAAATTAAAAACGCATGACAAAAAAGAACCTTGCAATTACTACAATACTTAGCGCTATTATTCTTGATCAAATTGTAAAAATTTATATCAAAACCAATTTTATCTTAGGAGAAGAAGTGCTCGTTTTTGATTGGTTTCGAATTCATTTTACCGAAAATAATGGCATGGCAATGGGCTTTGAATTTGGTGGCGAAACAGGAAAACTTTTTTTAACCATTTTTAGGATTATCGCTGTTTGCGGAATAGTATATTGGCTATTTACAACTATAAAGAGCATGGCTCATAATGCGGTTATCATTGCAATCTCATTGATATTTTCTGGTGCAGTTGGCAATATTATTGATTCTGTTTTTTACGGAGTTATTTTTGATGATTCTTCTCATAAAGTTGCAACACTTTTTACAGATGAACCTTATGGAAAATTATTTCATGGAAAAGTAGTTGATATGTTTTATTT
>DAIUBY010000052.1:0-18102 GCA_036846425.1 Polaribacter sp. | reverse complement strand
GAATTTATCCAGTTGGAAGATTGGACAGAAATACCACAGGTTTGTTATTATTTACAAATGATGGAGATTTAGCTAAGAAATTAACGCATCCAAAACACAATGTTCGCAAACTATATCATGCGTCTTTAGACAGAAAATTAGATGCAAAAGATTTAGAAAAATTAAAAGGAGAAGTTATCATTGAAGGAAAAAAAGTTTTTATTGATGCAGTTTCTTATGTAGAAGGAGAATCAAAAACGGAAGTTGGTATTGAAATTCACTCAGGAAGAAATAGAATTGTTCGTAAAATATTCGAACACATTGGCTATAAAGTAACCAAATTGGATAGAGTTGTTTTTGCACAATTGACAAAGAAAAATTTGCCAAGAGGAAGATGGAGAGAACTCACTTCTTTAGAAATCAGCAATCTACAAATGATGAAATAATTTTAAAAACCAAGTTTATAGCTTGGTTTTTTTATTTGGTAAAATTTAATTCATTTAGTAAAATGGAAATCTAAGCTAAATAAAAAAAACAAAAAACCCTAAAAACAGTACGTTTTTAGGGTTTTTAAGTGGTATCTCCAGCCCCGAAATTTCGGGGGAACCAGGGATTAATTATTCTTTTTAGTTAAAATTTCCTCCAAAATTTCAGGATTCTGAATAACTTTCAGGATAAAGTTTCTGCTTTTCATTCGTTTTAAAAATTTTTCGAGAAACAATGCTTCATTTCTGTTCTTACATTCAAAAGTTATTTTGACTTCCCAATCAATAGCAACTTTAGTAAAAGCACCTTTAATTAAGTGCGAATTATGAATTTCAAGTCTTTTACTCACATTGTCAGTTTCTCCAATGTAAAATTTATCAACTGATTTTGAATAAATTATGTAAAGAAAATGGTTTAGCATTTATAGTTTTTAATTTGGGGTTTTTTAATTACTGAATAAATTTTCTGAAAACAAAAAACCCAAAAACATAAAAGTTTTTGGGTTTTTTTGTGGTATCTCCAGGAATCGAACCAGGGACACAAGGATTTTCAGTCCTTTGCTCTACCAACTGAGCTAAGATACCATTCTTAGCGGATGCAAATATAAAATGTTTTTTTATATCTACTAACTAAATTTTAAAAAAATCTGTTGTAATTTTGAACCTTCTTAAAAACGAGCAATGAATCTAGCAATCGATATTGGAAACACACGTGTAAAAGCAGCTGTTTTTTCGGATGATAATATCATTGAAATAGCAATTTTTTCAATCTCAAAAATATTTTCAGAAGTTCAAAAAATAAATAAGAAATATTCATTAAGTCAAATTGTAATATCAAATGTTCTAGCTATTTCTGAAAAAAAGTTTGAAAAATTGCAACAAATTGCACCAATTTTAACAGTTTCAAGTTCAATTAAGCTTCCATTTGTAAACTATTATAAAACTCCAAAAACTCTTGGTACTGATAGAATTGCATTAGTTGTTGCTGCAATCAAAAATTTTCCAAATCAAAATGTGTTGGTTATTGATGCTGGAACTTGCATCACTTTCGATTTTGTAGATAAAAATACCACTTACTTTGGGGGTGCAATTTCTCCAGGAATTGACATGAGATTTAAAGCGCTTCATAAATTCACTAGCAAATTACCTTTACTAGAGAAAAAAATAGTGGACAATTTTATTGGACAAAATACGCAAGAAAGTATGAATTCAGGCGTAGTAAATGGTGTAATTCAAGAAATTGATGGAGTTATTGAGCAGTACAAAAAAAAATATCATGATTTTACAATAGTTTTAACAGGAGGTGACACAAATTTCTTGTCTAAACAATTAAAAAGTAGCATATTTGCCAATCAAAATTTCCTCCTTGAAGGACTGAACGAACTATTGATTTTTAACAAAAACAAATGATTAGAAATATTCTAATATCTTTTTTCTTTTTTATTACTGCTTCAACTCTTTTAGCTCAAAGAACAAACTCTTCTCCTTATTCTTTTTTTGGAATTGGTGATGAATTTAGCAATACCACTGTTGAGCAAAGTTCAATGGGTGGAATTGGGGTTGCATTTAGTAATTATGGTTTTTTAAACTTTACAAATCCAGCTGCTTATGCCGACATTCGATTTGCAACCTATTCTTTTGGATTATTAAATAATGATTTAACTGTAAAAAGTGCAACTTCCGAACAAAGCAGTATTTCAACTAGTTTGTCTTATTTTGCATTGGCATTTCCAATTGGTCCAAAAGCGGGATTTTCTGCAGGAATGCAACCAGTTTCTTCTATAGGATATGAACTTTCAACATCCGTTTTTGATGTAAATGATAGATTAACTCAATTAAGCATTTTCGAAGGTAATGGTGGTGTAAATCGTTTTTATGCAACTTTTGGAATGAAAATCACTAAAAATTTATCTCTTGGAATTGAAGGAGATTTTAATTTTGGAAATATAGAAAACAGCATTTCTGTACTAAGAGCAGATGTGTCACTTTCAACAAAATTCAACGAAGTAACCAATGTTAGGGGAGGTTCAATAAAGTTAGGTGCTCAATTTCACAAAGAATTAGAGAATAAATTGATTATTAGTTCTGGAGCAACTGTAAAATTAGCAAACAGTTTAAGCGTAACAGGTGATGATTATTTGTATTCACTGACATTTACTCCAACAGGAAATGAAATACCAAGAGATACAATTTCTTCTACAAAAATATCTGGAAGTTTTAATTTGCCAATAAAAACTAATTTTGGTGTTGGAATTGGAAAATTTGATAAATGGTATGCAGGAATTGAATATGAAAACCAAGATGCTTTTACTACAACTAATTTATTATCTGGAGGAGGAAATTCTGCTTACAGATATGGAAAATCTAGTAGAATTTCTTTGGGTGGATTTTTTCTCCCAAAAATAAATTCAATTTCAAGTTACTGGGAAAGAGTTACTTATAGAGCTGGAGTTCGTTTTGAAAAGACAGGTTTATTGGTAGATGGTTCTGGAACAAATACAAATTTTACACCAATTGATGATTTTGGCATGTCTTTTGGTTTAGGATTACCATTAAAAGGATTATCAACCATAAACATGGGATTTGAGTTTGGGAAAAGAGGCACATTTCAAAATAATTTAATTCAAGAGAAATATTTTAATTTCAGAGTCGGCTTAACCCTTACAGATATGAACTGGTTTATACAAAGAAAAATAGATTAACAAACACCAATTAAAAATGAAAAATTTTACATTACTTATAGCTGCAACAATGCTTTTTACAGTAGTAAAAACGAATGCTCAAGATGATTTAACACAAGAATGCACCATCAAATACAATTTGTTTAAAGGTGATTTTATGTCAAAAAAGTTTGAAGATGCTTACGCAAATTGGATTTTCTTATTAGATAAATGTCCAGATTTGTCCATAAATATTTACAAATATGGTTCAACTTTAGCAGAAGAAGTTAGAAAAGAGCCTGCTCTAGCAAAAAGAGTTTATGAACAAAGGTTGAAATATTACCCAACTGATAATCCTGCAAAAGTTCACAGTGATTATGCAGATTATCTAGCAAAAAATAATTTGGCATCTGAAGAGGAAGTTTTTGATATCCTTCAAAAAGCATATAAAATTTCTCCTAGAGATATGAGTGTAAAAAACATTTATAAATATTTTCAAGGAGTTACTGATAAATTTAAAGATTCAGACCCAAAAAGAGTTTTTGATACTTATGACGACGTGTTAGAATCTATTAGTGAAAAATTAGATGATTATACATCAAAAATTAATGAATTGACAAAAGACTCTACAAAAGTTTTGGATGATAAACAAAAAAGATTATTGAATGCTTATCAAATTAATTCAGGAGCTTTAGGACAAATTGAAGGTGGTTTGGATAATATTATTTCAGAAATCGCTACTTGCGAAAGATTGGTTCCTTTGTACAAAAGAGATTTCGAAATTTATAAATCGGATGCAATTTGGTTAAGAAGAGCTGTATCAAGAATGTTTAGTAAAGGATGTCAGGAAGATCCGTTGTTTGAAATCCTTGCAAAAGCCTATGCTGAAGCAACTCCAACTCCAGATTCTTACACATTTTATGCTGGAATTTTGGATAAAAATGGTGATGCTTCTGGAGCAGCAGCAATGAGAAAAAAAGCCTTTGATTTGGAAACAGATCCTTTGAAAAAAGCAAAATATAAATTAAATGCTGCTGAACAAGCAAAATCAAGAGGACAACTTGCAAACGCAAGAGCTTTAGCAAGAGAAGCATTAAGTTACAATCCAAATTATGGAAAAGCATACTTGTTTATTGGAAGATTGTATCAATCAAGTGCTAATGATTGTGGTAGCAACGAATTCGAAAAAAGAATGGTATATGCAGCTGCTTTAAGACAAGCTCAAAAAGCAGCAGCTGTTGACCCAAGTATTGCTTCAAACGCAGCAAGATATATTGCAAGTTATAGAGGAAATATGCCAGATAAGAAAACAATTTTTACCTCTGGAAAAAGAGAAGGTGATTCTTACACTATTAAATGTTGGATTGGCGAAACAGTGACTATAGATTCTAGCGGAAAATAATGAACTGTTTTCAAGACTTTTTAAAAAAAAGCATTGCTGTAACTTTTTGTTCAGTAATGCTTTTTTCTTGTAATAATAACGTTCAAAAAGTACGTGATTTTTTAGCTGATAAAAATTTACCTGTTGGGATTGCTAGAGATGCAAATCACGTTTACAAAGATTCAGGAAGAATTTCATCAAAATTGATTACACCAATAATGCTCGATTTTAGCAATAGAGATGAACATCCTTTCAACGAATTTCCAAATGGAATAAAAATCATCAATTTTGATAAAAATGCAATTGATTCTGTTACTATTACAGGAAATTATGCCATTACTTATTCAAAAACTTCTATTTCAGAAATCAGAGGAAATGTAGTAGTAGTCAAACATTCTGAAAAATCAGTTTTAAAAACAACCCAACTTTTTTGGGATGAAAAAACAAAGTATTTTGTATCTGAAAAAGCGTTTATGCTAGTGAAAGAAAATGATACAATTTATGGAATTGGTTTCGAATCAAAAGACGATTTGAGTGAGCATTTAGCGAAAAAAACAACAGGAAAATTAGAAACTTCAGAAAATTAAATTATGAATAAACTTTGGAAATATACACAATACGGATATTTATTAGCCGCTTTAATTTTGATAATAGACGGAATTCTTCAATGGAATAAAAGTGAATCTAAACCCTATTTTTCTTTTATTTTTGCTACTCTGTTTGTAGTATTATTTTATTTTAAAAATCGATTCAGAAAAAAAATTGAAGACAAAAATCGTCAAAATAATTAATATTTTTGGTGATTATGGAAATTGAAATTATCATTATTCTATCATCAATAGTTTTATCCGCATTTTTTTCGGGAATGGAAATTGCATTTGTTTCTGCAAACAAATTACACATTGAATTAGAGAAAAAAAGAGAAGGTCTCATTGCAAAAGTTCTAAAAAAAATCACCCATAAATCATCCAAATTTATCACAACAATGCTGGTTGGAAACAACATTGCTTTGGTAATTTATAGTTATTATATGGGAAGAGTTTTGGTAAGATTATTACCACTAGAAAATTACAATGAGTTTACCATTTTACTAACTCAAACCGTAATTTCTACCATTATTATTTTGATTACAGCTGAGTTTTTGCCCAAAGCAATTTTTAGAATTTATGCCAATGATGCCTTAAAAATCTTTGCAATTCCTGCGTATTTCTTTTATTATTTATTTCATTTTTTCTCATCATTTATTACTGCGATTTCCGATTTTTTCTTAAGAATTATTTTCAAAGTAAATCCAGATGAACAGCAAAAGGAATTTAGCAAAGAAGAATTAGGAAATTACATCAACGAACAATTGGAAACAGGAAATGACGATGAAATTATGGATTCTGAAATTCAAATTTTCCAAAATGCATTGATTTTTCAAAACGTAAAAGCGCGTGAAGTGATGGTTCCAAGAACCGAAATTGTTGCCCTGGAAATGCATGATAAAGTGCAAAATTTAAAGAATCTTTTTATAGAAACTGGTTTGTCAAAAATTTTAATTTATCAAAATTCCTTGGATGATGTTGTTGGATACGTAAACGCTTTTGAGCTTTTTAAAAAACCTAAAACCATTAAATCCATCATTTTACCTTTAGAAATTGTTCCAGAATCCATGATGATTAATGATATTTTGAACACGTTAATCAAAAAGAGAAAAAGTGTTGCTGTAGTTGTTGATGAATATGGAGGAACTTCAGGAATGATTACTGTTGAAGATATTGTTGAAGAACTTTTTGGTGAAATTGAAGATGAACATGATGTTCAAGAATATATAGAAGAAAAAATTAGCGAATCTGAATTCAAATTTTCTGCACGGATTGAAGTTGATTATTTGAACGAAGAATATGATCTAGAAATCCCAAAATCAGAAGCTTACGAAACTTTGGGAGGTTTTATCATTGAGCATACTGAAAATATTCCTTCAGAAAACGACAAAATCATTATCAAAGGTTTTGAATTTACCATCTTAAAAATGAGTGGTGCAAAAATTGAAGAAATTTATCTTCGAATTAAAGAAATTGACTAAGATTTTTTGATAAATCTCTCTCAAAATCACACAAATAATTAGGCTATTTTATCTCAAAATTCGGTTGCAATATTCATTTCAAAAATCGTATATTCGCCAACTGAAATTAAATTAATGACGCATGGCAGTTTTATCAAAAATTAGAGAACGTTCAATGTTCTTAATCATTATTATTGGATTGGCACTTTTTGCATTTGTTTTGGATCCATCAACTTTAGGAGATTTTTTCAATTCTAGTAAAATGAATGAGGTAGGAGAAATCAATGGAGAATCAATCACTACTCAAGAATTTATCCAAGAAGTTGAAAATTATAAACAACAAGTAGGTGCAAATGTTCCTGAAATGCAAGCAGTTAATGCTGTTTGGGAAAATATCATCAGAAAAAAAATCTATCAAAATCAACTTGCTGAAGCAGGAATTACGATTGGTGAAGCTGATGTTTGGAACGAAATTATAAGTGCGCCATTTGTGCAAAGCAATCCTGAGTATCAAAATGAAATTGGAACCTTTGATGAGCAAAAATTCAAACAATTTTTAGCTGATACCAAAGAAAACAATAAAGATTTGTGGACTCAATGGTCTAACTATATGACTCAAATCAAGGAAAATCTTTCAACCACAACCTACAATAATTTGATCACTGCAGGTTTGGGAGCTTCTTTAAAAGAAGGAGAAAACCAGTACATTTATGAAAATAAAAAAATAAATGCAGAATTTGTTTATCTTCCTTTCTCGTCAATTGCTGATGATGTTGTGAAAATTAAAAAATCGGATGTAGAAAGTTATATAAAAAATCACAAAGCTGATTTTGAAGTAGATGCTTCTGTAGATATTTCCTATGTAACTTTTGATATCATTCCAACAACTGAAGATGAAAATGCTTTAAAAAACGATGTTGCTTCATTGATTGAAGATTTTAAAATCGCAACAAATGATGCAGTTTTCTTATCTGAAAATGATTCTGATATTAGTTTAGACGACACTTTTAAATTCAAAAATCAAGTAAATGCTGAAGTTTCTGGAAGTATTTTTGCTGGAGAAAAAGGTGCTGTTGTTGGTCCTTATAAAGATAATGGATATTTTAAAATTTCAAAAGTTACTGAAATTGTACAAATGCCAGATTCAGTTAGAGCTAGTCACATTTTGATTCCTTTTGTGGGTACTCAAAGAGCAGCTCCTGAAGTTACAAGAACAGAAGAAGATGCTAAGAAATTAGCTGACAGTCTTTTAACAGTTGTAAAATCTAAAAAATCAACTTTTGAAACTTTAGCGAAAGAATTTTCTTCGGACAAATCAAATGCTGAGAAAGGTGGGGATTTAGATTGGTTCACTTACAATACTATGACTCCTGAGTTTAGAGATTTTACTTTTAAAGGAAAAACAGGAGAATTAGGCGTTGTAAAAACACCATTTGGATTTCATATCATCAAAATTGATGGTCAAAAAAATAATCAAAATGTAGTGAAATTAGCAACTTACAGCAAAAAAATTGTTCCATCAGAGGCAACTGAAAATACTGTTTTCAGAAGTTCAGAGGAATTTTCTTTAGCGTTATCAAACAACAAAAAATTTGATGATGTTGTGAAACAAAAAAAATATACTTCAAATCCTGCTGTTGGAATCAAAGCTTTGGATGAAAATGTTGCAGGTTTGGGAATGCAAAGACAAATTGTAACTTGGGCTTTTAACAAAGAAACAAAAATTGGTGATTTCAAGCGTTTTGACTTAGAAGGGAAACATGTTGTTGTAACATTAACTGCAACTCAAGAAAAAGGGTTGATGTCTGCTGACAAAGCAATTAGTACTGTAAGACCAATTTTACTAAATGAAAAGAAAGCTGTGTTATTGGCAGAAAAATTAAAAGGCACCAATATACAGCAAATGGCTAAAGCGAATAATACAGACGTTAGAACTGTTGAGAGCGTTACTTTACAAAGTCCTACAATTTCAGGAGTTGGTTTAGAGCCAAAAGTTGTTGGAGCAATGTTCAATGCAAAAAACAACAAAGTTCATACAGCAATTGTTGGAGATAGAGGCGTTTATGCTTTTAAAGTAACCAAAAAAGAGCAGCCTGTTGCATTGCCAAATTATGATATCAATAGAAAAAGAATTGTTGATACGAGAAAAAATTCAACTTACAAAATGTATGAAGCAATTAAAAAAGCTTCAAAAATTGAAGATAACAGAGCTAATATTTATTCAATAAATTAATTAGTTTCGCATAAAAAAAAAGTCCGTTCAAATTTCTTTGAACGGACTTTTTTTTTGTGTTATAACTTATTATTTAACCATTCATTGAGATTAAAAACTCGTCATTATTTCTAGATGTTTTGATTCTGTCATTGATAAACTCCATGGCTTCAATAGGATTCATATCAGATAAATATTTACGTAAAATCCACATTCTTTGCAATGTTTTTTCATCTAACAATAAATCATCACGTCTTGTTGAAGATTTGATTAAATCAATTGCAGGATAAATTCTTCTGTTTGAAATATTTCTGTCCAATTGCAATTCCATGTTTCCTGTTCCTTTAAATTCCTCGAAAATTACTTCGTCCATTTTGGAACCAGTTTCTGTTAGTGCAGTTGCAATAATTGTTAATGAGCCTCCACCTTCAATATTTCTAGCAGCTCCAAAAAAACGTTTTGGCTTGTGTAATGCGTTTGCATCAATTCCACCAGAAAGAATTTTTCCTGATGCAGGAGCAACAGTATTGTAAGCTCTTGCCAAACGTGTTATGGAATCTAATAAAATTACCACATCATGTCCACATTCTACCAATCTTTTTGCTTTTTCTAATACAATATTTGCAACACGAACATGTTTTTCTGCAGGTTCATCAAACGTTGATGCAACCACTTCACCACGAACACTTCTTTGCATGTCTGTAACTTCTTCAGGACGTTCGTCAATCAATAAAACAATTTGATACACCTCAGGATGATTGGATGCAATTGCATTTGCAACATCTTTCAATAACATGGTTTTCCCTGTTTTTGGTTGTGCTACAATCATACCACGTTGACCTTTTCCAATGGGAGAAAATAAATCGATAATTCTTGTTGATAATGAACTTCCTTTCTCCGCCAAATTGAATTTTTGTTGTGGAAACAAAGGCGTTAAATGTTCAAAAGAAACACGATCTCTTACAATATTTGGATTCAATCCATTAATTTTTGATACTCGAATTAATGGAAAATATTTTTCACCTTCTTTAGGCGGTCTAACATTTCCTTTTACAGTATCACCTGTTTTTAAACCAAATAATTTGATTTGAGATTGAGAAACATAAATATCATCAGGTGATGATAAATAATTATAATCTGAAGAACGTAAAAATCCATATCCATCAGGCATCATTTCTAAAACGCCTTCACTTTCTATAATTCCGTCAAATTCAAAATCAGGATCTCTATATCTATTTCCGTTTTTCTGCCCTTTTGGAACGTTGTTTTTTACGTAATTAGGATTGTTTTCGTTGGCTTTATTTTTATTTATTTGATTTGGATTCTGCTGATTTGGATTTTGCTGAACTGCATCTTGTTGATTTCCATTTATTTGATTTGGATTTTGTTTTACAACATTTTGCTGATTCCCATTTTGTTGATTGGAATTTTGCTGTTCAACATTTTGTTGATTTCCATTTTTTTGATTTGGATGCTGCTTCACCACATTTTGTTGATTCCTTTTTTGCTGATTTGAATGCTGCTGATTAGGATTTTGTGGAACAGAATTTTGCTGATTTTCAGGCTTTTGCTGTTTTCTTGGTTGATTGTTAACGGGATTTTTATCAACTTTATTTTCGATAACAGTCTCTTTTTCAGTAACTTTTGTTGCTTCTTCAATGGTAGTTTTTGGAGAAAATTTTTCAATTTCAGCTTTTGGAGTTTCAGCAACTGATTCTTTTACAACCTCATTTTCATCAGTTTTAACAAACCTTTTTCGTTTTTGTTTGTCAACTTTTTGAGCATCATTAGTAGTTTCTTTTTTAGGATTTGCAGCTTGAATATCTAAAATTTGATATACCAATTCTAATTTTTTCAATTGGCTAATTTTTGGAATACCAATAGCTTTTGCAATCACTTGCAAGTCAGCAAGCGTTTTTTCTTTTAGTTCAGAAATTTCGAACATGTATGTGATTTATTAAGTTTAATTCTTAAGATAATAAGGTAATTATAAATTTTTTAAGGCTTTTGTTACTGTATATAGTGCTATACAATAGTCTTGTGCGGTTTTTTTAACAATGCAAATATAACCTTTTTTTTTAAATTCCAAATTTTACCGATTAAAAAAGAAATGCTATTTTTGTATCGCTTTTAAAAAATAATGATACAACGAATTCAAAGCATATACTTAATTCTTACCTCAATTGTTTCAGGAGGTTTGATTTTAGTTTTTCATTTATGGAAAGTTGCAGCGGAAAAAATATTTGTTGTAGATTTGTTTTTTGAAGAATCAATATTATTTAAACTGATTCCTTTAGCGTTCATTGCGTCATCAATTTTAGCTTTTGTAACTATTTTTATGTTTAAAAATAGGCAGTTACAATTTGTTTTAGGACGCATCAATATTTTGATAAACCTTTTTTTATTAGGATTATTGATTTATCTGTCACTAACAGTATCTGGAGAAACTTCGGTTTCGGAGAAAGGTATTGGGATGTTTTTACCGATTTTAGCTATTTTGCTTCTTGTTTTGGCAAATAAAGCGATTAAAAAGGATGAAGATCTCGTAAAATCTGTGGATAGATTGCGATAAACTAACAAATAGTATATTTAGTGCGACTAAAACCGAGAAATTCTTCTCGGTTTTTTTATTTGTTTGAAGGTTTTTTTCCCGAAAATATGTAAAGCCGTATTTATATAGATTTTCATTGTTAAAGAATATATATTATTCAAGGTTTTTCCAACATTTAGCCATTTCAAGAATTTTTTTCATAAAAGTTTTTTTTTGACTAGTTTTAAATGGTCTAAAAAACGGTGAATGTTTGGTTATTTTTTTAAAAATTATTTTATTGATAATCAATATTTTAACGTTTTTTCACTACGTAAAAATACGTAGTCCACTACGTAAAAATACTGAGTGAAAAAAATCAGTATAAATGGGTATTGTAGAAACAAATAAAGCAATCTAAATTTGTAATATAAATAATGAGAAAAAAGATATACGTTCACGTAGCAGATGATCACAAAATAGTTATAGAAGGAATCATCGCTGTTATAAATACTGATCAAGACATTGCAATCAATGGTTATTCGTTAACTGGAGAAGAAGTAATTGATTTTTTTGATAAAAAGGGAAATAAAGTTGATGTTTTAATTTTAGACATCACAATGCCCAAAAAAGATGGATTTGAAGTTTTAAGGCATTTTAAAGAAAAAAAAATACATCAAAAAACAATCATCCTATCAAGTTACGACGATATCAAAATTGTTGAAGAGGTTGTTAGATTGGGCTGTAAAGGATACATCACAAAAAATAGTGCTGGAGAACATATTATAAATGCAATCAAAGCAGTTGCAAATGATGAACAGTATTTTAGTAATGATATTCAAAAAAACTTATTCAAGTCTTTAACAGGTCAAGAAATAAATGAAGGAAATGCTCCAGATAATTTCATATTAGAAGGACTATCAGAAAGAGAGATTGATGTGATGAAACTGATTTCAAAAGAATATAACACACAAGAAATTGCTGACAAATTGAATATCAGTCCAAGAACAGTTGAAACACATAGAAAAAATTTAATAAAAAAATTAAAAGTAAAAAACTCGGTAGGCTTAGCAATGTATGCTGTAAAAAATAAGATGGTTTAATCCCCCAACTCACTTATTTGCGCATGAACCTTTAACTAGCAATAGTTATCCCCCTAATAAAGGTTCAATAAATTTGCCCCTAGATTTATGCCTTTTGTGCATTGTAAGCCTATCTATTTAACTCAAATTTAAAACCAATCAAAAATGAAAAAAATTAGTTTAGTAGTGTTTGCTATTTCAGCATCACTTTTTTTGTCTTCTTGTGCTAACAATGAAGATGGTTTAATCTCTACAGATTCAAACGCAAAATTATTAAAAAATTTCACCGTAAAAAGGGATGCTAGCGGTGCTTATTCAATGGACTTTAATGTCTATGAAAACACAAAAATTGACAAAGTTTCTGATAAAAATTCAAATTCTAGTCAATTTTATTTATATTCGTCTGATAAAAATTCAACAACAAAAATTGCTGAGCAATTGGTTATTGATGATAGCCAATTAAAGGTTGGTTTTGTTGATGCAAATAATAACAAAAATATCACTAATGTTACAGTTTTTGATGACAACATAACCTTAGCAAAAGGGAATGAAGACTTAAATTTAAAATCGTACAGTATTAAAATAAATGATGACGGTTTGTATGATGTAGCTTTTGAAGTAAAAAATAATGTGGCTGTAAACTTTGTCCGCAATGAAAAAGAAAATACCTTTGAAATACATCTAAGCAGTGGTAAAGGAGGTGAAACAAATTTTTCAAGAACTCCTGAAAAAATAGAAGGGAAACCATTGACAATTGTTTTTGTAAATTATGTAGGAAACCCAGGTGCAAAAACTGATGATTATTTGACTCCTATCAGAAAACCAGTTATCATTATTGAGGAATAATTTTGAATTAGTTATTGAAACTACGTATAATTGAAAAAGAAACAAATTATTATATTATTTGCCTTATTTAGTTTTTCTATTCTGTATAGTAAACCAATAAGTCCCCCAATTAAGGAGACCTTACTTAGTAAGGTTTCTTTTTTTTATGAAAAAGATTCAACTTCAATTTCATCAGAATATGCTAAAATTTTAGAAAGTTTCAAAGCTAAAAATTTTGAAGTTGCTCTAAAAAAAAGTTTAAATTTTATTTCTGAGTATTCTAATGATAATCAATATTCTGCAAATATTGAATACTTATATGAAGTAAATTTAATTATTGGGGATATTTATAACAATATTAATAATCATTCAAAATCAATTTTTCATTATCAAAAAGCAATTAAATTAAAACAAAATAAAAGTATTTATACTGAAGTAAAAAATATACAGAAAGGTTCTGAGATTGAATTTGTTTACCTTAAAATTGCAAATGAATTTTTGAGGAATAGTGAAAAAGATTCTGCAAAAAAGTATTACAATTTAGTCATTCAATCACATTCTCTTGATATGAAAGCACTATCAACTAAAGCGAAAGCCTACTCTAACTTATCAGGAATTTATAGACAAGACTCTTTGTATGATTTAGCCAAAGAATATGCAATTAAAGCTCTTAAAATTCATGAAAAAAATAATAATACAATTTACAAAGCTTCAACTTTAGGTAACCTAGCAAGCATTTATTTAGATCAAAATAAATTTAAAGAAGCAAAAAAGAATTATCAAGAAGCATTATCATTAATTGAAAATGATACAACTGAAAAAGCACTTAGAATAAAGGATGGTTTGTATTTTAATTTGGCTTATAACTTGTATAAATTAAAAGACTATGAAGCCTACCAATATCAAGAAAAATCATATTTGATCAAAGACAAATTAAGAGACAAGGAAATTAGAAAAATTATAGAAGAATTAGGTCTTAAATATGACTTTGAAGCCAAAAGAAAAGGCATTCAAATGGAAGAAGAAGTAAAGCTTTTAAAGGAAAAGGAAAAAGTAAGAGATTTGGTAACATTAGGAGTTTCAACGATCGCTATTTTTATTTTTATCATTGGTTTTTCTATGTTGCGTCAAAAAAATCTCCAGCTAAAACTTGCTAGAACGGAACTATTGCAAGAACAAAAAATTGAAAAGCTAAAATCAGAATCTCAAGTTCGAAT
This sequence comes from Polaribacter sp., assembly GCA_036846425.1. Lineage (GTDB taxonomy): Bacteria > Bacteroidota > Bacteroidia > Flavobacteriales > Flavobacteriaceae > Polaribacter. The sequence goes on along the minus strand of DAIUBY010000052.1, from coordinate 3,687 downwards.
TTTAAATGCTGCTATTGACGGAAAAGAGACCGAACGTAAGGATATTGCAGAAATTTTGCACGATAATGTAAGTGCTTTATTGTCATCTGCAAGTTTGCATTTGCAAGCAACAAGAAAACAATACAATGGAGAAACGCCTATTGAAATTGAAAAAACACAACTAATTATCAATGAAGCTGCTGAAAAAATTCGCGATTTATCTCATACACTTATTTCAGCTGTTTTATTAAAATTTGGTCTTAAATATGCTATTAAAGAAATGGCTGAAAAGTATCAAAATTCCGAATTACAAATTGATACAGAACTCAATAAATTAAGAAGATATCATCAAAATTTCGAAATTAAAACATATAATATTGTACAGGAATTTATCAATAATATCATTAAACACAGTGAAGCAAATCACGCTTTGATAAAAATGACTGAGAAAAACAATAAAATTCTTTTAACCATTATTGACAACGGAATTGGGTTTGATAAAACGAAAGTTTTATCTAGATCAGGTATTGGAATCAATCAAATTGATGCAAGAATTCAAATGATGAAAGGGCATTTTTTTATTGATTCTACAAAAGGCGAAGGAACAAAAATAACCATTGAGTTGCCTATTCAAGAAAGAGAAATTGTTGTTAGCGAGATCCCAACTCTATAATTTCTAGGTTTTTAATTTCGCCATTATCCAACTCAAAACGAAGCATTGTTCGAATTTTGTGAAAACCATGTTTTCCAGCAGCACCAGGATTCAAATGCAATATTCCTAATTTTTGGTCATATTGCACTTTTAAAATATGTGAATGTCCAGAAATAAAAATTTTTGGCGAATTTTTCTTGATTTCTTCTCTAATTCTAGGATTGTAATTGTTTGGATATCCTCCAATATGTGTCATCCAAATTGACACATTTTCAGTAGTAAATTTTTCATCCAAAGGAAATTGCATTCTCGCAGTTGCATCATCAATATTTCCATAAACTGCAAGCAAAGGTTTCAAAGCTTTTATTTGGTCAGTTACAGTCAAATCGCCAATATCTCCTGCATGCCAAATTTCGTCTGCTTGACGAACAAATTTCAAAATTTGCTCATCAATAAAACTGTGCGTATCTGATAATAATAAGATTTTCTTCACACAACGAAAATAAGAATAACAAAATAAATTCCGTAATTTTGAACGCTTCAAAAAATAATTTTTCTTGAGATATTTTATAGAATTTTCATACAATGGAAAAAACTATCATGGTTGGCAAATTCAACCAGAAGCAATTTCTGTTCAAGAAAAAATAAACGATGCTATAAGCACTATTTTTCGACAAAAAATGGAAGTTGTTGGCGCAGGAAGAACAGATACAGGTGTGCATGCGTCACAAATGTTTGCTCATTTTGATATTGAAAATGAAATAACTGATGACATTGTTTTCAAACTCAATTCTATTTTGCCAGATGATATTGCAATTTACAATGTGTTTTTGGTTGATGATGCTAAACACGCACGTTTTGATGCTATTAGTAGAACCTATCAATACAAAATTTGGTTGGGAAGAAATCCATTTTTGCTAGATTATTCTTGGCAAATTCATTCTCTGAAACCAAACGTTTTATTAATGAATGAAGCTGCAAAAATGTTATTAGAATATAAAGATTTTCAATGTTTTTCAAAAGTGAAAACAAATGTTCATACTTTTAATTGTACTATTTTTGAAGCATTTTGGATTCAGAATGGCAATGAATTGACGTTTACAATTTCAGCAAATCGATTTTTAAGAAATATGGTCAGAGCCATTGTTGGGACTCTAATTGATGTTGGTTTGGAGAAAATTTCTTTAGACGATTTTCGAAAAATCATAGAAAGTAAAAATCGAAGCAATGCAGGATTATCAGTACCAGCAAAAGGATTATTTTTATCCAACATAAATTATTAAAATTTTGTCAGAAAATTCAGGTAAAGCTTTTGATATGCAGATTTTTTCAAGACTCATGAGTTTTGCAAAACGCTATCGTTTGTACTTTTTTATAGCATCTTCATCAACCATATTTTTGGCGCTTTTTTCCATTTTAACCCCATATATTTTAATTGACACTGTTGATAAATATATGATTTCAAAAGATAAAGTAGGATTGTTAAATTACTCTTTGTTGATGTTGGGCATTTTATTGATTGAGGTTTTGCTTCAATTTGTCTTTATTTATTATGCAAATTGGGTAGGTCAACACATCATTAAAGATATGAGAGCGCATATTTTTAGACATATTTTGAAGTTCAAAATGTCCTATTTTGATACCAATTCTGTAGGAAAATTAGTGACAAGAGTTGTTTCTGATATTGAAACAATTGCAGCTTTTTTCAGTAATGGTGTTTTTACAATTTTGAGTGATATCCTAAAAATGTTGGCAGTGGCTGTGATAATGCTAATTTTAGATTGGAAATTAGCGTTGATTACCATGTCAGTTTTGCCAATTTTGGTATATGCAACCAAAGTTTTTCAAGTTGCCATTAAAGCTACTTTTCAAGAAGTTCGAAATCAAGTGGCTAATTTGAACGGATTTGTCCAAGAGCGCGTTACAGGAATGAAAATTGTTCAACTTTTTAATAGAGAACAAATTGAATATCAGAATTTTAAAGAAATTAATGATAAACATAAAGTAGCGAATATCAAAACAATTTGGTATTATTCTGTGTTTTTTCCAATTGCAGAAATTGTATCATCTATTGGAATTGGTTTGATTGTTTGGTTTGGTGGTGGTCAAGCCATTCAAAATTCCGGAATTTCTGTTGGGATGATTATGGGTTTTATTCAATTTGCTCAAATGCTTTTCAGACCTTTACGTCAAATTGCGGATAAATTCAACCAACTTCAAATGGGAATTGTGGCTGGTGAACGAGTTTTTAAAGTCATTGACACTCAAAGTAGTATTGCTAAAAATGGCACTATAGAAGCAAAAAACTTGAAAGGAAATATCATTTTTGATGATGTTAGATTTAGTTATATACAAGGAGAAGAAGTTTTAAAAGGTATTTCTTTGGATGTAAAAAGTGGACAAACCATTGCAATTGTTGGTGCAACTGGAGCAGGAAAATCTACGATTATCAATTTGATAAATCGTTTTTATGAAATAGATTCAGGAACAATTTCTGTTGATGGAATTTCTGTAGAAGAATATACGTTAGAAAGTTTGCGAAATCAAATTGCGATTGTTTTGCAAGATGTGTTTTTATTTTCAGACACCATTTTTAATAACATTACTTTAAAAGATGAAAATATCAGTTTGCAAGATGTTGAAAATGCTGCCAAACAAATTGGAATTCATGAGTTTATCAGTTCATTGCCAGGAGCTTATCAATACAATGTCAAAGAAAGAGGCGCAATGCTTTCTTCAGGACAAAGACAATTAATCGCTTTTTTAAGAGCGTATGTAAGCAAACCAAGTATTTTAATTTTAGATGAAGCAACCTCTTCAGTAGATGCAAATTCTGAGCAAATGATTCAGTTTGCCACTGAAAAAATTACCAAAGGCAGAACCTCAATTGTGATTGCACACAGATTGGCAACTATCAAACAAGCAGATAAAATTTTGGTAATGGACAAAGGCTTGATTGTAGAAGAAGGAACTCATTATGAGCTACTTGAAAAAGAAAATGGCTATTACAAAAATTTATACGACAAGCAATTTAGTGTGGAACAGGTTTCGTAAAA
>DAIUBY010000051.1:0-18114 GCA_036846425.1 Polaribacter sp. | reverse complement strand
CTTTTTTTCCTTTTAATAAATTATACATATTTTTAGTATTTAGTTATTGGTTGTTTGTTGTTGGTTTTTGGTTGTTGGTTTTTGGTTGTTGGTTGTTGGTTTTGGTTGTTGGTTTTTGGTTGTTAGTTGTTGGTATTTTGACTTTTAAATATCGACTTTTGACTTTCAACTTTCGACTTTCAACTTTCGACTTTCGACTTTCAACTTTCAACTTAAAACTCATTTGCAAATATAAACTTTAATTTAATAATTTTTTTGCATGAACAATCGCAGATTGCGAAAGTTCTTTTCCACTCAACATTTCTGCGATTTCTGAAATGCGCTCTTCAGGTTTCAATTTCTTTAATTGCGTAACAGTTTCTCCATTAATTTCATCCTTAAACACCTTAAAATGATTACTTCCTGTTGCGGCAATTTGAGGTAAATGAGTGATGGTAATTACTTGCATGTGATGGCTCATTTCTTTCATAATTGCAGCTATTTTATTGGAAACTTCACCAGAGACTCCTGTGTCAATTTCATCAAAAATAATGGTTGGCAATTGCGTATTTTCTGATAATATTTTTTTGATGGAAAGCATGATTCTAGACAATTCACCTCCAGAAGCTACTTTTTTTAATTCACCAAAATTGCCTCCTTTATTGGCGGAAAAAAGGAATTCTAACTCGTCTTTTCCGTTTGAAAAATAGTTTTTTGTTGGTGTAATTCTGATAGAAAAACGGGCATTTTGCATTCCTAAATCAGACAATAAAGTTTCTAAATTTTCTTGTAATTCAGGAATTATTTTCTTTCTTGAAGTTGAAATTTCACCAGCAATTGTGTCTAAATTGGAAGCAATCTTATTAATTTGATTCTTTTTCTGAATGATAATTTCATCAGCATTTTCAACTTGACTTACTTTTTCTGATAAATCTTCGAGAACAGTTAACAAATCTTCAATAGAATTTACAGCATGTTTTTTCTGTAAATTATAAATCAGTTGTAATCTATCATTGATTTGTTCAGCTTCTAAAGGATCAAATTCTACATGCTCATTTGCTTCCTCAAGTTCAGTAATAATATCATCCAACTCAATTTTAAGACTGGTAATTCTGGTTGATAATTCTTGATATTCTTTTGAAAAAGAAGCAATTTTCGACAAACGATTTTCAAGAATGAATACCAATGACTGAATTCCAATTTCTTCATTAATGGAAACTGCTAACGCTTCAGACAAATTGAGTTTGATGTCTTCGATATTGTTCAACTTTTCCAATTTTTCTTCCAAGTCTTGTTGCTCATCAATTTGCAATTTTGCCTTTTCTAATTCATTGAATAAAAACGAATTATAATCATATTGCTGTGCAGCTTCTCGTTGATTTTTCTCTAACTCAACTAATTCTTTTTTCAGCAAATTCAGCTGTTGCAATTCTTTTTTATAGGCGCTGATTTTTTCAGAATTTTTAGCCAAAGCATCAATCACAGAAAATTGAAAATTTGTATCTGATAATTGCATGGTTTGATGTTGAGAATGCACATCAATTAGTTTTGATTGTAATTCCTGCAAAGCAGTTAAATTAACAGGTGTGTCATTCACAAAAGCTCTTGACTTTCCAGTAGGCAAAATTTCTCTTCTGATAATGGTTACAGCTTCATAATCCAACTCCAAATTTTCAAAAAAACCATGTAAATCATAATTTTCAATAGCTAGTTTGGCTTCAACAACACATTTTTTAGAAGTATCTTTTAAGGATGATAAATCTGCTCTATTTCCTAAAACCAATCCTAAAGCACCCAATAAAATGGATTTTCCAGCACCAGTTTCGCCAGTAATTATGGACAAACCTGATGAAAAATCAATATCTAATTGATTGATTAAAGCGTAGTTATTGATGGATAAGTGTGTGAGCAAAATTGGTATATTTTAGAGATTAAAATTAACAAATTCTTTGAAAAGTTGGTATTAAAATCTTACTCTAATTTACGCCATTTTGAACTATTATTTGGAGAAATTTTTCTTAGCGAAGCTACTAATCTTGCAGCATTTCTGGTTTTAGGACCATCAGCATAAATATTTATAATTTCATCTGCTTTGGCATCAAAAAACATTCTGATTAAATAGTTTGCAACTGTTTTGTTAAACAAAGTTTCGATTTTCAAAACACTATCTTCAATAGTTTGTTTGGCAAAATCTTTATTGGCTGCAAAATTATCCATTCCTTTGATGTGATATTCATACATCACGTCTCTGTAAACTTTTAAATTTGGTGATAATAAATCATCAATCAACAAAAAGCGATTTTGCTGACCTACCACATTTTGCCAAGCTGCAATACCACTTTGTTGTGCTTGTAACATGGCATTTTGAGCTTCTTTCAACTCAAATTCTCCTCCGTATTTTGAAAAAGAATCTGCATCAACTCCTAAAATTGTGTAAACGTAAAATACGATTGTGGACACCAAATTGCTATCAAATGAATTTCGATTGTAAATTAGTGGATCAAATTCATTGTATCTAAAAGTAAAATCATTGTCTTTCAAATTTAGCAAAGGAGTTTGATATGAAGCGCCAAAAACAGGTCTTGTAGATTGGATTTGTAAAGTGCCTGTAAACGAATTATCTTCTCTAGAAGTGATGATAATGTTAATGGCACAATCAACTCTTTCTTCTGGTTTTACAACTCTATTTGTCCATTTTGTTTGGTTGATAAACTCTGTCAACGCTTTTTCTAAAGTTTGAAAAATTTGTCTGTTTGAACCTCCAATCTGTTCGTAATTGATTTTTACCAAACAATTTACTTCTTGTGAAACTAAATTGAAAGAGCTTAAAAAGAAAGTAAAAATAAGAAGTTTACGCATTTAATTTTTGTATAATTTCATTGAAAATATCTTTAGCAACAGCTGTTTTTGATTTTAAATCAAACTCTTTTTGATTGAAATTTTTATCAATAATAGTAATTTTATTTGTATTTGTCGCAAAACCTGCGCCTTTATCTTTCAGAGAATTTAAGACAATCAAATCTAAATTCTTAGTTTTTAATTTGTTTTTTGCATTTTCAATTTCGTTGTCAGTTTCCAATGCAAAACCTACTAAAAATTGTAGCTTTTTTATTTTTCCCAAAGAAGCTAAAATATCTTTAGTTGGTTCCAATTCAATAGATAACGAAGCTGCTGACTTTTTTATTTTTTGATTGGCAATATTTTTTGGTTTGTAATCTGCCACAGCAGCTGATAAAATGGTTATATCAATTTCATTAAAATATTCGTGAGATGCTTTAAACATTTCTTCAGCAGAAACAACATCAATTCTATGAATCAGTGAATGATTGATTTTTTCGTTTGATGGTCCTGAAATCAAAAAAACTTCAGCTCCTAAATTGGCAGCTTCTTTGGCGATTTCAAATCCCATTTTTCCTGAGGAATGATTTCCGATAAAACGCACAGGATCAATAGCTTCATAAGTTGGACCTGCAGTAATCAATACTTTTTTTCCACTCAAAGGCAAAGTTGATAAAATATCCTTTTCAATAAAAGCAACAATATCTTCAGGCTCAGCCATTCTTCCTTCTCCAACCAAACCACTTGCCAATTCACCTGAAGTTGCAGGAATCATTCTATTGCCAAAGCTTTGTAATTTTTGAAAATTTTCTTTAGTTGATGGATGCTTATACATATCCAAATCCATTGCAGGAGCAAAATATACTGGACATTTTGCTGATAAATAAGTTGCCAATACCAAATTATCGCAAGTGCCATTTGCCATTTTTGACAAGGTATTTGCAGTTGCTGGAGCTATTAAAAAATAATCAGCCCATAAACCCAATTCAACGTGGTTGTTCCAAACTTCGTTGTCATTTTCAGTATCAAAAAATTGAGAATGAACAGGATTTTTGGAAAGTGTAGAAAGTGTGAGAGGTGTTATAAAATCTTTAGACGCAGGTGTCATTATTACTTTGACTTCTGCGCCTAATTTTATAAATAATCGAACTAAATTTGCTGATTTATAAGCGGCAATTCCAGCAGTGATGCCCAAAAGAATTTTTTTTCCGCTTAAAACAGACATTATTCCGAATCTGGAGTTCTGTAATATACTTTACCTTTTAACCATTCTTCAACAGCCAAAGCAGTTGGTTTTGGCAAACGCTCATAAAATTTAGAAACTTCGATTTGTTCTTTATTTTCGAAAACTTCTTCTAAACTGTCATTGTAAGTTGCAAATTCATCTAACTTATCAACCAATTCAATTTTTAAATCAGAATTGATTTGTTCAGCTCTTTTTGCAATAATTGAAATCGCTTGATAAATATTTTTAGTTGGCGCTTCCAATTCATTTTTATCATAAGTAATAGTACTTATTGCCGCTTTTGTGTCTTTATAATCCATTTTTTAGTTATTTCGTTTCTTCTAAATCTTTAAGTTTTTCTTCAATTTTTTCAACTCTAATTTTTTCTTTCTGTAAAGTTGCTATCATTTTATCTACACTTTCCTTATATTTAGTTTCAGGATAGTTTCGAATTAATTTTTCATGAGCTTCCAAAGCATCTTCGATACGCTCTAATTTTCTTCTGTCATAACTTTTCAATACAAAATCGTGAGCTGCTTTCAATCGATAATACAATGCTTCTTCTTTAAATTCAGAGCCTAAATAATCTTCTAATAAATTATCAAAAGCCTGAATAGCAGCTTTGTAATTTCTCATATCATAGTCAGCAGTTGTATAGTATGTTTTTGCTATCTCGAAATATTTTCGTTGTAATTTAAAACGCAATTCTTTGTAATGCATATTTGCTTCCGCTAATTTTTCTGAATCAGGAAAAGCATTGATAAAAGTTTGAAATGCTTCCAAAGCTTTATTTGTATCTGTTGGATCTTTGCTAAATTCAGGCGAAGCTAATTTATAACTCAATGCAGAAGCAAAAGAAGCTTCCTCTAACTTGGAACTTGAAGGATAATTTTTTGCAAATCGATCAAAATAATAACCAGCTGTTTGATAGTTTTTCTCGTTAAAATTAGATTGTGCAACCATAAATTGGATTCTTTCCATTTGTGGTTTTCCTCTGTAAGCTGGCGTTACTTTTTCGAACAAACGAATGGCTTTTCCGTACTTTTGCGTTTCATACAATTTCACAGCCATTTTGTATTGATCTTCTACAGTACCTTTATTCAATACTTTTTGGTATTCTCCACAAGAGAATAACAAAGTACTGAATGCTAGAAGAAAAGCTAAATTTTTAATTTTTTGCATTCGGCAAAATTAGGAATTATTTATGGATTGGTAAAATGATTTTTAAGTATAAAAAACTTTACTAAATACGCTTTGAATACCAATAATAACGCTGAAAATTAAGCTTTATTTCCAGCTGTAATTAATAATTTGATATCATTATCAAACAAGTAAAAACCACCTTTATCATCGCCAATCAATTTAATTTTATCTAAAATATTTCTAGCAAGTGCTTCTTCTTCAATTTGTTCAGAAACATACCATTGTAAAAAATTGTGAGTAGCATAATCTTTTTCTTTCAAGCAAATATCAACCAAATCGTTGATACAGTTAGATACTTTTACTTCGTGTTTGTATAACTCTTGAAACATTTCTTTGAAAGAGCCAAATTGTGTTGGTGGTGCTTCTAATTCTGAGATTTTGGCATGACCTCCTCTTTCGTTGATGAATTTCACTAACTTTAACATGTGCATTCTTTCCTCATCAGAATGTGCATACATAAATTGTGCAACTCCCTCAAAACCTTGAACTTCTGCCCAAGAAGCCATTGCCAGATAAATTTGAGATGATTGTGCTTCTACCCTAATTTGACCATTTAAAACTTCTTCAATAACTGGTGATAACATAAATTTGAATTTTGTAATTTTTATAAAAAACAAAAATACAACAATTCAAAAAGGAAACCTCTTAAAAAAGCGGTAAAATTGACAGAATTGAACTGATTTTGATAATTTGTGAATGAGAAAAAATAATCCAAAAATTCACGAATTTATAGATTTGATAAATTCGTGAATTTTTGGCTTTAAAATCTTAAAAAATTGTGACTAGAAAAATCTAAAAATTCGAAATAAAATTTGCGATTTTATTATTTAGATTTTCACTTGCTGAAACCAAAGGCAAACGAACTTTGTCAGAACAAATTCCCAAATTTTTCAATACTGCTTTGATTCCTGCTGGATTATTTTCTTCAAAAATAAGATTGATAATATCCATCAATTTATAATGAATTTCATACGCTTCTTTGTTTTTTCCTTCCAAACCTAATTGAATCATGTCCGAAAATTCTTTTGGAAACGCTTGTCCAATCACAGAAATTACTCCTGAACCTCCAGCCAAAGTTACGCCCAAAGCCAAATCATCATCACCAGAAATGATTAAAAAATCAGCAGGTTTGTCTTTTAATAGCGTGTAATATTGTTGTTGATTGTTACCTGCTTCTTTTACAGCAACAATATTTTTGAAATCTTTTGCCAAACGTAAAGTAGTACTTGGCTCCATATTTCTTGCTGTTCTTCCAGGAACATTGTATAAAATGATTGGTTTTTCTGTAGCTTCTGCAATGGCTTTGTAATGCTGATAAAAACCTTCTTGCGTTGGTTTGCTGTAATAAGGTGCTACTGATAAAATTCCATCAAATTGCGATAAATCTCTGGTTTTCAATTCTTTTACAACTTCCAACGTATTGTTTCCTCCAACACCTAAAACCAATGGCAAACGTTTGTTATTGGCTTTGACGATTACATCAATAATTAGTTCTTTTTCTTCTTTAGAAATAGTAGAACTCTCACCAGTAGTACCATTGACAACCAAATAGTTAGTGCCATTTTCGATATTGAAATTCACTAATTTTGTAAGTGCGTCAACATCCACTGTAAAATCATCTTTGAAAGGCGTTACCAAAGCTACACCCATTCCAATAAATTGTTGCATTCTGTTTAAATTTGATAGACAAAATTACAATTTTAAAATGAATGAAATCGTCAAAAATGAAGTTCGTAAAAAGAATACACAACTTTTTCGTTGTCGTTTAATTTTTAATTTTCTTTAAAATGATAAGGTACTTTTTCAATTCATTTAAAAAATTATCAATATTGGTTGGAATTTCTGCAATTTCCATGTCATACAATTGCTGATTTACCCCTGAAAATCCGACTTTAAAAGTTGCTTTTGATTTTAAGACAGCCAATTCCATGAAGATATTATTTATATCAAAATAGCCAATCAATAAATCCAATGGCTCACTTAAAAAATCTCTTAAAGCTGCTTGTTGAAAAGCGCCATTCCAATCCACATCTTTATCAGAAAAGAAATTTTGAAACTGGTGATTTTTTTTGTCATAATCTAAAAAAGTAACCACTTTTACATTTTCATCTCCCAATGTTTTTTCAATTTCTTGTTTGATATCAATAAAATTCGCAATTTTTTGAGACGCAATTACACCAACAGTAATGATTTCTTTGTCAGAAACCACTCTTGTATTTTCTTTGTCTGCAAGAAGTTTAACGAACTTCTTTTTTAAAAAGGCTTTTTTAATTGTTAAAATGACGTTGAATTTTTAAAATTGAGTTTGTAAAAATACTATTTATTTGTTTTTATTTCCAATAAAATTAGTTGATTTAGTTGTTTTCCATACAATTGAAAGTTATCATCAGCCACTAAAATTAAGGATTGATTTCCGTTTTTTAGTTTTGGACCAAACGTAATTCCCTCAATATTATCAATAATTCCTTCAGTTAAAGACTGTTTTACGGTATCAAAATCGAATAACAGCCTTTTTCTTAAAGGCGTAAATGGCGATTTTTTTAAGGATTCAATGGACAAAATATCAGTTGTATTTTTATCTACAAACGCTTCAAAAATTCGAATCGTATTTCCATAACTTCCATAATTATTTTGATAAGCTCTTTCCACAACCAAAAAATGATTTTTTGCAATTTCGAGCAAGGCAGTTACTCCTGTTACATTTACATTTCCTTTGTAAGGTTTTGGAATTTTTTCCAATTGATATGCAAATTGTTTGGTCGCTTTTTTGGTTTGAAAATCAAAATAAGTAATTCTAATTGGAGAAGAAGTTTCAGAATCATTTGGCTCTTCACCATCTACAGAAAGTGGTGCTTCTACCCCAACCCAAAAACCTTGATTATCAATACTTTTACTTGAAGATTCAAAAACGCCATTGTGTTTAAAATTTTCAATTTTAGATAGTGATTTTGGCAATTGAAATTGGGAAAGAAAGTTGCCATTTGCCTCTATTTTAAAAATCGTTGGCGCCATTTTTTTCCTGATAGAACCTTCACTAACTAAATGAATTTCTTTAGTTTTTTCGTCCACAAAAATTGATTCTAAATCGAGTTCGTTTTTTCTGTAAAAATCTGTAGTTGAATCGTTTAAAAAAATGACTTTTTGAAAATCAATTGCTTTAATTTTATCATTTTGGATATTGATTTTCGCACTTACAATTCTTGGATTATTAGAATCGTCAATCACAAAAAAGTATTCATTATTCACAAAATCAATTCCTGACAAACCTCCAATTGTTTGATTTTGAAACTGTAACGAATCTGGAATGATGTATTCATCTACATAAGTTAGAGAAAAGTTTTTCTTTGTTGCGCAAGCATACATCAACAATAAAAGGAATAAAAAAATTGATTTTTTCATTATCAGAAAGTTTTTACAAAGGTATTTTTTCTGATTTTAAAAAATTAAAAAAAATCAAATAACAATGGAAATTTCCTATTCAAATTTAATTTTCGATTTATTTATCAGTATTTTTTCTTGCTGTCATATCTTAATACTCTCATTCTATAGGCATCATGCATATGAATACATTTTTATTGTCTACTTTGCATCGCAAAGTATTTAAATATTTTAATGTCTTTAAAATAAAAATAAGCATTCTTTTTTTTGGATAGAAGAGTAAGTTTTTTAAAAGAATAATACACTCCTACGAAACCAACAATATAATATAGTAAATAGATATAGTTTTCAGGTATAAATTCTATTTCTATAATTTTTTGAAATTTGTTAAAGACATTATAAAACGCATGCAACAAAATAACAGTTAAAATGGAATTAGTTTTGTAATATACATAAGAAAAAATGAGTCCAAAAACAAAAAAACTAAGAAGATGTATAGAGAAATCTAAATGTCCAAAAGCAAAATATATGCTAGAAACAATCATTGATGTTAATAAGCTATAGCGTTGTTTTAATTTACTAAATACAATTTTTCTATAAAAAATCTCTTCATAAATAGGCGCAAAGAAGATTACTTTAAAAAGCATGTATATATTACTTGTTTCTAGTGATGTAAAAGATATAATAGGTAATTTCCCTTCAAATATTTGTTCGTAAAAATAAGTGCCAAGAAAAATATCATAGCTATAAGCACAAAAGGTAAAAACAAGTATATAAAAAAAAGTTTTTAGTGATGGAATTTTAAGCTGTTCTTTAAAGTTTAGCTTCCAAAGTTTTACAACTATTAATATGGTTATAAAAAAACTTATATCTATAAAAATTTTATAACTTTGAGTAAGTTGTTCATTATTTAAATTAACGTTAAAATAATTTAAAACAAATTTTGTAATAACAACCAATAAAATAGGTAAAATAAATGGAATCGTAATTATATATAAGATTTGAAATATAACTTTATGAGATTGTATTCTGTATTTTAGAGTCATTTTTTTTTTAAAGCATATTTAAAAATAATAAATATGCTTTTATTTGAGTTACTGTAATTAATTTACACAATTTTCAGAATGCATCCAGCTTATATTCTGTATACACCAAACTCCAAAAGGGCTGAGTGCTGGTCTCGGACTACTTTGATTTATATAAAGATTAGCACAAGTACCACAAGCAACTTCTGCCTTAGCTAAATTTCCTCCATTAAGGTATTCACTAGGATTATACCAATCAGATCCATAATCTCCTCCAAAAACCAGTTTTTGTTAAGCTCTGCTAGGGGATTTTCCAATGTTTAAAATTTGTTTTTTCATAATTTAAAGATATTAAAATAACTCAAGCTTTTAAAGTCTATTGAGTTTTTAGACTATCGTTGCAACAATATTTTTAGTTTTTATAATATTCATAATACTTGCGTTACTGTTTATTTATTTATTTATTTTAATTTTATAGATAATAGCCTCAAAAACCTTTTCATCAGAAGGCGAAGGCGCATTATTCAAAATAATCGTATTTTGTTGGTCGAAAATAATATATCTTGGAATTTGATCTACTTTAAAAAATTTTGAAAGTGCAGATGAACGTCCTTTTAAAAGATAAAAAGAGTTATAAAAATTCAATGTATTCTTGTATTTTTTATTAGCACTTTCCCATTTTTCATAGTCTTTTTCTGGTGAAATATAAATCCATTCTACATTATATTTTACGCTTAGTTTGTCTTTAAAATCTTTTCCTTCTTTTATTTCTTGTATACAAGGTGGACACCAAGAAGCCCAAAAATCTACCACTTTTATTCTTTTATTGTATCTTTTAAAAACGTCTTTTAAACTCAACGTATCTCCATTGATATTTATAAATTTACTCTCTAATGCATAATCTGTTAATTCGAATTTATAGGATTTTAAATCTTCTAGGATATCATTCATTAATTCAATATTATGTGGTTTTGTAAATTTATCTTTGTATTCATGAATCAAATCTTTCATGATTTGTATAGTATTCACACTATTGCCAAAACCTTTTAAGTGATAGCTACTTAGTAATGACACAATTGCATAATTTTCGATTTCACCATCAAAGTTTTTTTGGATGAACTCTTTTTCTGCTAAAAATTTTTCTTTTGAATAAGGAATATATTTTAAAGCTAAAAAATAATATCTCACATAGTCATCAATATTCGTTCTAAAAAAAGGGGAATTATGAAATGCATCTAGATTTTTAAATTCATCAATGGAAACCTTTTCAAAATAGTTTTTTAAATCTATAATAGCTTCTGGATTTTCATCTTGCTCTTTATAAAATAATGAGTACAATACATCAGACTCATTAAAATAATGCCCTTCTAGAAACTTGGCTTTAGTATATGCAGGATTTATAATATTTTGTAAATATTCGTGCCTTAAATTAGTTTCAATAGTATTGAGAAATAATTTTGATTTTATGTTATTTGTTTGAACAAATTTTTGAAAAAAAGCTATCCTTTTATCATAAATAGACTTTACCCTATCTTTATATTCCATCAAACTTCCTTGATATGGATTTTTATTGTATTCTGGAGTATTTTTGTCTAAGTCAGTATAAAAATTATTGTAAATAGCATTTTTACCATAAAATTTCATTTCTCCATTTTTTACTCTAATACTTATGGTGTCTCCTGGAATTAAAAATATCCAACGTCTATAAAAATTTGATTTACTTGCACTTGCTTGAACTAATGCAAACAGAGGTTTATCAATTGAGTTTATAACTAAATGCAATGAATCACCAATGATTTCTTTTTTAACTTTTTGAGTTTTGTTTTGATTTAGTGTAAGGTTTGTTTCAGTTGCAACATTTATGTATTCAAAAACTATGTTGTCGTCAGTGGTTCCTGTTATAACTACTTTATTTGATTTGTAATTACCATTTTCATTTAAGTTATTTGAAATTAATGAATCGTTTTCTGGTAAGGTATTTTTCTTACAATTCAAAAAGAGGGAAAAAACAAATAGATATAAAATGAGTTTTAATTTCATGAGCTTATTTAATTTAAAACCTTTATCTGGTTAGTTAAAAATTCATTTAAATCTTCTAATGAAATATCTATTTTTAATATTTCGCCATCTTTCCCAATCAAAAAATTTCGTGGAATAGAAGTTGCTGCATTATATTTTACTAAAAATTTACTTTCTTTACCTTTAGTATCAATTACATTTTCCCAAATAAGATTGTCTTTTTCAATCGCTTTTAACCATTTTTCTTTGTTTGTATCAATTGATACACCCAAAATTTCAAAACCATTACCTTTAAAATTGCTGTAAATTTTTATAAATTCAGGATGTTGTTTTCTACAAGGCATGCACCAAGAAGCCCAAAAGTCAATCAATAATAATTTTCCTCTATATTTTTTTGTATTAACTAAAATTCCTTTTTGATTCGATAACTCAAAATCAAAAATTTTGTCACCAACTTTTAATTCTTTTTCTGGATAAATCTTTTTTATAAGAGATTCAATTATAAATTTAGATTGATTTATAGTATCTAATTTTTTAAATAACAATTGTAATTGCTTTTTGCTTAAAACTGAATCAGAAGCAAATTCATTAATCAAGTCTGCACTATATTGATTTGCTGGATTTTTTTCAATGATATTATGAAGTTTTTCAAAAAGTTTTGCATTCCAATTTTTATCATTTTTATGCGTAATCTCAAACATTTTAAAATCTGATTGAATTTTTTCTGAAATTGTTCCTTTCACAGAATCAATTTTTATGAAGTTTACATTCATATTTTTATATGTTTTTTTTTCTATAGAAATATTAATATTTATTTCAGTATTTTCTATGTGAAAAACCTTGTCAATGGTTGATAAAGGGATAATAGTAAATTCAGCACTTATTGGAAATGCCACTTTTCCAGTAAAAGAAAATTTTCCCTCATTTACAAAACAACTGTCTTTTATATTTCCATAATTAAGATAAATATAATCAGGTGAATCTCCTTTTATTTTTCCTGAAATAATGAATTTTTTTTCTGTGTTTTCTTTACAAGAAACAATTAAAAAGAATAAACAAATCAATTTCCAATTCATAATGTTATTTTATAAAATTATCATGAAACAATTTTAATAATATTGATTTTATTCAATATTCAAAATCTCTTTTACTTCCTTCAAATTACTTGTGCCACTTTCTTTATGAAGTATATTCATTTCACTATCAACCAATAATAATGGTGGATAAAATATAATACGAAGATCATCTATAATACCTTTTCCTTTATTTCTATCATAGAAATACTGTGACCAATTCATTTCGTTTTTGGTTGTATATTTAATTACATCATCCAAATTATTATCATAAGTATTTTCAATTGAACTTTTTGATTCTTTTAGATTGTTTTCTAATAAGTTGATTTTCTTACAACTCAAAAAGAGAGAAAAAACAAATAGATGTAAAAGGAGTTTTAATTTCATGAGCAAATATTTTTATTTAAAATATTGATTATTAAAGTTTTGCTAATTGATTTTTTTAATAATCAATTCAAAATCTTTATGTGATGGTTTTAGAGCATTGTTATCAATAATTGTATTGTTTTTATCCAAAATCACATACCTTGGAATGGCAATTCCAAAACTACTTTTTAGGTTTAAAAATTGAATCAGTTTTGATTTTTTATAATCAAGTATTTTAAACTGCTTGTTATCTGGCAAAAACTCATACAAATCAATACTTTTAGCAATCCATTTTTGGGTATCCTTATCAATTGATAAGTACAAAAATTCAACATTATATTCGGTTGAAATACGTTCTCTTTTTCTTTTAGATGTAATAATTTCTTCAATACAAGGTTGGCACCAACTTGCCCAAAAGTCAATTACTTTTATCTTTTTTTGTTGTAAAGTTTTACTAAAATCAACTGTATCCTTTGTTAGGTTTGCTACGAATTCTTTTAGTTCTTTTGGTAGTTTTTTATTGGTGGTATTTAACTCTAATTCAATATCATTCATTGCTTTAATTGAAGATGAGTCTTTTGTACTTTTTTTATACGTTTTGATAGTATTTTTCATAAAATCAGCCGTATTAATATCTTTACCAAAACCTTTATTAAAATAATCTACAATTAGTCTTCCTGTTGCATAATCTACAATTGATTGATTAAAATGTCTTTTTATAAATGTCAATTCCTCTTTAAATGAGGCAATTGAATATGGAATTTCGCTACTTTTTACAAAGTATTGTCTAATTAATGGGACAATACTCATTTTAAAATATAAATAATTAAGATTTTCAGATTGATTTAATTCTTCAATCGTAATTTTATTTATGTATCCATTGATATTGAAAAACTCACCTTCTTGATTATTACCTCTTTCATAAATATTGATTAAATCTTCTTGCGTGTTAACAGCCCAAGAAGATTGTATTTCTGATCTTGGTTGAATAATATTTACCAAATACTCAAAACGCAAATCATCTTGAATTATCTTTTTAAATTCAGCTGAAACAGAGGGATGCTTTTTTACATAGTTATTGAAAAATATCAATCTTTTATTATATAAAGAATCACATTGACGTTTATATTTTTTAAAATCGGGATTGTATTTATTTAAATACAGTTTGCTCCAAGCATTATAATCTCTATCCATTTCTAAATAAAAATTATAATGTTCTTGGTTTTTACCAGTAAACTTAAGTTTTCCGTCTTTTAAAGTATAACTTACACTATCTCCTGAAGAAACAATAATTCTAGTTCTGTAAAAAGTGTTTTCGCCAAAAGACATTAATTCAAAAAGTTTTGGTTTTCCTATTTTTCCAAATTTTAATTGTACTGAATCACCATTTATATCTTTATTAAAGTCTTCATATATTGTTCCATTGAAAGAAGATTCATCATAAAAATTGATGCTTTTGTTAAAACCATTTTCATCACTTGTGCCAGTAATTATTGCGGTTTGGCTTTGAGAGTTTTTAACAGATACATTTTCTTTTGATTCTGTTTTACATGCCAGAATACATACAATAAGGAGGTAAAATAGTTTTTTCATTCAATTTTTTAAGTTGACAATAATGGCAAATATTTCAATTAATTAATTTTAATATTTCTTTTTCAATTAGTTGACTTCCATCATTGTATCCTAAAAAAGATTTGATAATAACACCATTTTGATCAATCAGAAAACTATTTGGAATTATTGAAATATTGTATTGTTTTGAAATTGGATCATTGAATCCTTTTAAATTTGAAATATTTACCCAAGTAATTCCATCATTTAATGAGGCTTGTTTCCATTTTTCTTTATCTTTAAATTTATCCAAAGAATAACTAATGATAACCAAATGATCTTTTCCATATTTTTTGTGAAGTTGTGAAAATTCTTTTTGATTTTGTTCATGACATGGAACACACCAAGAAGCCCAAAAATCTAAAAGCAGTATTTTTCCTTTAAAATCAAAAAGTGATATTTCTTTATCATTAAAGTCTTTAGCTGTAAAATTCTGAATGATATCTCCAACTTTTAATTTTTGAACATTTTTCTGCTCATAAAGAATTTGTCCTTTTTTAGATGATTGCAAATTTGTATCTAGTAGCTTATAATATAATTCTAAACTGTCTTTAGAAACATTTCCTGACAATCTTATCATATTAGAAAGTGAAAGTAAATTATTGGGATTTTTGAAGATAAAATCTATTTGGTCTTTTTCAATTCTCTTAACATAATTATTAAAAATGGAGTCTTTTTCACTTTCGTTTTTGGCTTTTAAAAAATCATTTTCAATTCCAATACTGTGTTTTTCTAATATAGAATTAAACTTAAATTGAATGTTATTTAATTCACCACCTTTAACCCTGAAAGATTCTAAATCTTTCAAATTACCACTAATAACAATATTTTCATTTTCAAACCATACAGGAAGATACGAAATAGCCTGTTTTAATGAATCATTGATGATTTTAAGCTGATATTGTTTAGGAATTTTAGTAGGAGGAATTTGAAATTTATTCAGAGTTGAACCTTTTAAAGAATCTACTTTAAAACTGTTATTCTCAAAATCTATACTATCAAGTTTGATGGAATAATTGTTGTTTAAACCAATAAAATCAATAGTTATTGATTTTGAATCATCCTTTTTTTTACACGAAAAACCAAGAATGATAAATGCTAATAAGAATGTCTTTTTCATTTTTTTGCAATTTATTTGAAAAGTTGAAAGAGATTATAGTATCAACCGATTTGTAAAAATAGAAATATTTAAAAAATTTTTATCTTAAAAACTTTGTTAATGGTAATTTTTAACATGGTTTTAATTCTATTCTATATCAATTGTTGAATTACTTCTAGAAATGTAAAAACAGAAGTGAATATTAAACAAATTTGTTATATGTTAAAAAAGACTCTAATCGATTCCGACCCAAAATGCACATTGGATATGATGTTAACATACATTGCCAAATTAAAAAATGAATTAACGTTTTTAAGGAATAATTGAATGGCAATAAAAAAACCTCACAATTCAAAACTTTGAAACTGTGAGGTTTTTTTCAATAAATCTCTAAAATCTAAATCTTAATTCGATTATCATCAGATTGTGTATCAATCAATTTATTGTATGGATCTACACCAACTTCTGATGGTTTTTTATCAACTATAATGGTTATTTTATTGAAAATTTTCGTGATTTTATGTTTCTGTAAATAGAGTTCTTTTGTAATTTTTTTTCCATCTTTTTCAACTTCTGTGAAAATTCCGATATCAATATAATCTTTCAATTTAACCGACAAAAGCGGACTTTTCATCTTGTCGTTTTTATACGTCAAAGTATCTCCTACATTTTTACCATAATAAATTTTCCCTTGATCGTCATTTCGATATTTTGAAACTTCAAACTCAATATCTACTTGATATTTTCCATTCTTCAACTTTGTTGATTTCGCTTTTTTAACGCTATTTTTATATAAAGTGATGGTTTCAAACATATCATGAATCACGTATTGCAATGAATCTGGGGTTACTTCTTTGATATGATTTACCATATCAATAGAAGTTGTATAAGGTGGATTTTGAAATTTTACTTTTTCAACATATTTTTTCAAAGCGCCATTCAGCTTTTTTTCTCCAATGTAATCGCTCAAAGCATAGAAAACCATAGAACCTTTTTGATAATGAATATAGCCTTGACCATCATTATACATCAATGGATTTTCACGTTTGCTTTCAAAAGTTCGCTGCATTAAATAATCATCCAATGCTTTTTTTAAAAACGTACGCATTTTTTCTTTTCCTTGTTGATGTTCCAAAACTTTTAATGAAACATATTCTGATAAACTTTCTGATAACATTGTGGCGCCCAAAACATCAGCACCAATCACTTGATGAGCCCACCATTGATGCGCTACTTCATGCACTGTCACTGCAAAAGGATAATCTACTCCATCATTTTTTTCGTCATTGACATCTGCAATAAATCCAATTCCTTCAGAAAACGGAATCGTATTTGGAAACGATTGTGCAAAAGTTCCTCCTGTTCTTGGAAACTCAATTATTCTAACTTGTTTGTGTTGATATGGACTGAAGTTTTTAGCATTATAATCTAAAGAAGCTTTCATTCCTTTCATCATTCTGTCTAAATTGAATGTGTGTGGTTTATGATAATAAATCTCTAAACTAATGCCTTTATACTTCTCTTTTTTCACTTCATATCTCGCAGAATTGAATGCATAAAAGTTCAGGATTTTTGAGTCCATTTTATAATGAAAAAATCGTCTGTCACCTTCAATCCATTCTTCTTGTAAATAACCTGGAGCAATTGCAATTTGGTCTTTGGATGTTGAAACGGTTGCTTCAAAATCAATCCAATCTGCATCTTTGGAAATGTACGTATTTCCTAAAGCTGTGGAATCTGAAGGATGAGGACGCAAATCATTTTTAGGCAACCCATATTTTTTTCGAGTTTGATTGTCTGTTAATTCGCCATTTGAGGAATATCCTAAAGAAGGAAACATGGAGAAATTATTGATAAAAGTTCCATTTTCAATCACAGGAGAATTTTGTCTGTAGGTTGTATTTTTATCACTTTTTACAGTAACAATCAACTGTAAAGAATCTCCAGGCATGATGTTTTTCTCAAAATAATAAATATCAAAATTATGGATGGTATCTTTCGAAACGAGTTTATTTGGTTTGTCAAAAACAAAAGTGCTTTTCAAAGAATTATGATTCAAAAATACGCTATCAATAGGTTTATCAGTTTTGTTGACCAATTTAAAAATGGCAGTTGCATCAAAGATTCTTTCTTTTGGATACATGTTCACTTTTGCTTTTACAGCCACAATTCTGGGTTGTGCATAATTTTCAAACTTTTTGTATTTCTTTTCCCATTCTACACTTCGCATTTCAAATTCTTTGGAAGAAGTTCGCTTGCTTTTTGTGCCTGTTTCTTGATAAATTGAAAATCCTAATC
>DAIUBY010000050.1:4145-18777 GCA_036846425.1 Polaribacter sp. | reverse complement strand
AAATTTTAGTTTGATTCGAAATTAACATCCAATTTCAATGCGTATTTTTGCAATATGAAATTTACTTTAGTTTCCGATTTTTTACCAACTGGAGATCAACCAGAAGCTATCAAAGAATTGACTCATGGCGTTATTTCTGGAGAAAAATTCCAAACTCTTTTGGGAGTAACTGGTTCTGGAAAAACATTCACCATTGCAAACGTTGTCAAAAATGTGGACAAACAAACCTTAGTTTTGGCACATAACAAAACGTTAGCTGCCCAATTATATTCAGAATTCAAGCAATTTTTTCCTAAAAATGCAGTTGAGTATTTCGTTTCTTATTACGATTATTATCAACCAGAAGCTTACATTCCTGTCACAGGAACGTATATTGAAAAGGATTTATCCATCAATGATGATATTGAACGTTTGCGTTTAAGCACCACTTCTTCCCTACTTTCTGGCAGACGTGATGTGTTGGTGGTTGCATCAGTTTCGTGTTTATATGGAATTGGAAATCCTGTTGAATTCAAAAAAAATGTGATTCCTGTGGAAGTTGGACAGCAAATTGCAAGAACCAAATTTTTGCATCAACTCGTAACTAGTTTATACTCAAGAACTGAACACGAAATCAAAAGTGGAACGTTTAAAGTAAAAGGCGATGTAGTAACCATTTATCCTTCATATGGTGATTTTGGTTTTAGAGTTCATTTTTTTGGTGATGAAATCGAAGAAATTGAATCCTTTGATTTGGAAAGCAATGCCATTGTTGAAACTTTTCAAGAATTGACAATTTATCCAGCAAACCTATTTGTTACTTCTCCTGATGTGTTGCAAAATGCCATTCATCAAATTCAGGAAGACATGATGAAACAAGTGGATTATTTCTCTGAAATTGGAAAACATTTGGAAGCAAAACGTTTGAAAGAACGCACAGAATTTGATTTAGAAATGATTCGTGAATTGGGATATTGTTCAGGAATTGAAAATTATTCGCGCTATTTAGATGGACGTGAACCTGGCACAAGACCTTTCTGTTTGTTAGATTATTTTCCTGATGATTATCTGATGGTTATTGACGAAAGTCATGTTACAGTTCCACAAACTCATGCCATGTATGGAGGAGACAGAAGTAGAAAAGAAAATTTGGTAGAATATGGATTTCGTTTGCCTGCAGCCATGGACAATCGTCCTTTGAAATTTGAAGAATTTGAAGCCTTGCAAAATCAAACAATTTTTGTAAGTGCAACTCCTGCAGATTATGAATTGCAAAAAACGGAAGGTGTTTTTGTAGAGCAAGTAATTCGTCCAACAGGATTGCTAGATCCAATTATCGAAATCAGACCAAGCATCAATCAAATTGATGATTTGATTGAAGAAATTCAACTTCGAGTTGAAAAAGACGAACGAACTTTGGTAACAACGCTTACCAAAAGAATGGCTGAAGAATTGACAAAATACCTTACTAGAGTGGATATTCGCTGTAGATATATTCATTCTGATGTGGATACTTTAGAACGAGTTGCCATCATGCAAGATTTGCGAAAAGGCTTGTTTGATGTATTGATTGGTGTTAATTTATTACGTGAAGGATTGGATTTGCCTGAAGTTTCGTTAGTTGCCATTTTAGATGCTGACAAAGAAGGATTTTTGCGTTCACATCGTTCATTGACACAAACCATTGGAAGAGCTGCAAGAAATGTAAATGGTTTAGCAATTTTATATGCTGACAAAATTACGAACAGCATGCAAAAAACTATTGATGAAACTGACAGAAGACGTGAAAAACAGGTTTTATACAATCAAAAAAACAACATTACTCCTACACAAATTTCAAAAAAAATAGATGATACTTTGTCAAAAAGTGCTATTTCAAGTTATCATTATGACAATGCTATTCAAAAAGTTGCCGAAAATTCGTTGGAATATTTACCAAAAGAAGAAATTGAAAAACGAATCAGAGAAAAACGCAAACAAATGGAAGATGCTGCAAAATCATTGGATTTTATTGTCGCTGCAAAATTGCGTGATGAAATTGCAGTTTTAAAAGAGAGTTTGTAAAAATTTAAAAATAATTCAAACAAAAAAGCCTCATTTTTCAATGAGGCTTTTTTAGTTTTTAACTTAAAAAGTTAAGCACTCAAAACTTCTTGTACTTTATCAGCAGCTTCTTGAAACTCAGTTGCTGAAATAATTTTCATTCCTGAGTTGTCAATCAATTCTTTTGCTTCTTTTGCATTTGTTCCTTGCAATCTGCAAATAATTGGTACCGTAATTTTATCACCCATATTTTTGTAAGCATCAACTACACCTTGCGCAACTCTGTCACAACGAACAATTCCTCCAAAAATATTTACCAATATTGCTTTTACATTTGGGTCTTTTAATATGATTCCAAAAGCAGTTTCTACTCTTTGTGCATCCGCAGTTCCACCAACATCTAAAAAGTTTGCAGGCTCTCCTCCAGATTCTTTTATCAAATCCATAGTTCCCATTGCCAATCCTGCTCCATTTACCATACAACCAACGTTTCCGTCTAATTTTACATAGTTCAATCCAGCAGCTTTTGCTTCAACTTCAATCGGATTTTCCTCACGTAAATCGCGCATTGCTTCATATTCTTTATGACGATACAACGCATTTTCATCCAAAGAAACTTTGGCATCAACAGCCATTATTTTATCATCCGAAGTTTTCAAAACAGGATTGATTTCAAACATTGCTGCATCAGATTTGATATATGCAGTGTACAATGCAGTCACAAACTGAGTCATTTCTTTAAAAGCATTTCCTGATAACCCTAAATTAAAAGCAATTTTACGCGCTTGAAAAGGCATAATTCCTAACAATGGATCAATTTCTTCTGTAAAAATTAAATGTGGCGTGTGTTCTGCAACAGTTTCAATATCCATTCCACCTTCAGTTGAATACATAATCATGTTTTTGCCAGTTGCTCTGTTCAACAACACAGAAATATAAAATTCTGCTGGTTTAGAATCGCCAGGATAATAAACGTCTTCCGCAATCAACACTTGATTTACCAATTTTCCTTCAGCAGAAGTTTGTGGTGTTATCAACATCATTCCCAAAATTTCTCCAGAAATTCGTTCTACATCAGCCAAGTTTTTTGCCAACTTTACGCCTCCACCTTTTCCACGTCCTCCTGCATGAATTTGCGCTTTAATAACGTGCCAGCCTGTGCCTGTATCTTCAGTCAATTTTTTTGCAGCAGCAACAGCTTCAGCAGGAGTACTTGCTACAATTCCTCTTTGAATTCTTACTCCAAAACTGCTTAATATTTCTTTTCCTTGGTATTCGTGTAAATTCATTTGTATGGCTTTTTTAACGGTCGCAAAAATACAAATTCAAAGATTAAAATTTGGCAATTTTATCCGAAATTTATTCAAATAATGGATTGTTTTATAAATTTCAATAATTCCTATTTATGGAATTCATGTAATTTATGATAAAATTAACATTGTAAAGTGTAACAGAATTCATTTTACGTTGCCCATTAAAAATATACTTTTATTTAAAATAATCGTTAACAATAAAAATCATAAATTATATGTTTAAAAAAATTTCGTGGATTGTAGTTACATTGTTGTTTTCGAATTTAGTGGTATCTCAAAACAAAAAAGAAAGAAAAACAATTAAAACAACAAGAGTTACAATTGCTCCGAAAATTGATGGTATAATTGATGATATAGCTTGGAAAGATGCCGAAATTTGTAAAGATTTTGTAACCTTAAGACCCTCAAATGGTGTGCTTGTTGATACTAAATATCAAACAATTGTTAAGGTAATTTATGATAATGATGCAATCTATATTGCTGCTCAAATGAATGATCCTGATCCTACAAATATTCCAAAAGAGTTTGCTGTAAGAGACAATTTTAGTCAATCTGATTTCTTTTTAGTAACCATAAATCCGAATGATGATGGGCAAAATCCTTTTGAATTTATTGTACAAAGTACTGGAAATCAAGCAGATTCAAAAGTATCTAATGGCAATGAAGATTTCAATTGGAGCGCAGTTTGGGAAAGTAATGTAAGCATTGATGAAAAAGGTTGGAATGTAGAAATGAAAATTCCTTATGGTGCTTTGCGTTTTGCAAACAGACCCATCCAATCTTGGGGATTTAATTTTCACAGACGTTTAGAAAAATTAAACGAACAACATACTTGGACACATATTGATAATACTGTTGGAAGATGGACGCAATATGATGGTTTAATCGAGGATTTTAGAGACATAAAACCACCCATAAGATTAAATTTTTATCCTTATGCAGCTGCAACCACAAATACTTTTGAAGGAAATACAGATTTTGATTGGAGTGTTGGAATGGATATTAAATATGGAATTACAGATAATTTTACTTTTGATGCCACTTTGATTCCTGATTTTAGTCAAGTTGGTTTTGATGATGTTGTTTTAAATTTAGGTCCTTTTGAACAACAATTTACGGAACAAAGACAATTTTTCTCTGAAGGAACAGAATTATTTAACATTGGTGGATTATTTTATTCTCGAAGAATTGGAGCAGCACCAATTGATCAATTCAACGTAAATGGCTCGTTAAATACTGATGAAGAAATTATTGATTACCCAGAAAAAGTAACCATGCTGAATGCTATAAAAATTTCTGGTAGAACCAAAAATGGATTAGGAATTGGTTTTTTCAATGCAGTTACTCAAAAAACAGAAGCTACTATAAAAAACAATTCAACAAATGAAATTAGAAAAGAGGTAATTGACCCATTCACCAATTTTAATATCTTGGTCTTAGACCAACAATTCAATCAAAATTCAACAATTTCTTTAATCAACACCAATGTTACAAGAAATGGTAGGTTTAGAGATGCAAACGTAACTGCATTGGATTGGCATCTAGAAACCAAAAACAGCAAATACAATGTTGATGGTTCAGTAAAAATGAGCAACATTTTTGATGACCCAAACAATCAAAAAACTGGATATACTTTTGACAATAGTTTTGGCTATAATTCTGGACATTGGTTTTGGGAAATTGGCTATAATTTTGAAAACAAAGATTTTAATCCAAATGATTTTGGAATTTTATTTAGCAATAACGAACAAACCATTTATGGAAATGCAGGATGGAGAACTCTTCAACCAACAAAAAAGTTTAATAGATATAGTTTTAATTTTTATCAAAACACCAATTTTCAACATTTTTCAGGAGTTTTTACTGGATTTCAAGCAGGATTAAATTTTAACGCACAAACTAGAAATCGATTTTCTTTTGGTGGAAATTTGAATTATGGCACAGAATCAAAAGACTTTTTTGAGCCAAGACAGGGAACTACAAGTGGTATTTATTTTCTACAGCCTGAAAGAAAAAATATAAATATTTGGCTTTCTACCAATTCACAAAAACTTTTTGCTGTCGATTTTGATGTTTTTTACAGTGATTTTTCAAATAATCCAAGATCAGGATATGGTTTTGGTTTGGCACCTCGTTATCGTTTTAGCAATCAGTTTTCTTTAAGATATCAATTAAACTTTAGCAAAACCAATAACGACCAAGGTTTTGTTGATCATGATTTTAATAATATTATTTTCGGAATGAGAGATTTTAAAAACTACACCAACACAATTGCAGGTAATTATAGCTTTAGCACCAATTCATCTTTATCTTTGAGTTTAAGACATTATTGGGGTTCAGCAAAATATAACAATTATTTTAATTTGAATGCAAATGGAGGTTTAGACCAAAATAATTCTTATCTCGGAAATGATGTAAATTTCAATAGCTGGAACTTAGATTTGAACTATATTTGGCAATTTGCTCCTGGAAGTCAACTTATTGCATTTTATAGAAATTCAATTTTTAACTCAGATACTAACTCAAACTTAAATTTTTTCGAAAACTTAGATTCTCTATTTAACCAATCACAGAGACATACTTTTTCTATTCGTTTTGTGTATTTTATTGATTATGCAACATTAAAAATTTGATATCAACCCATTTGATGACTTCACTAAAATAAATTTACATTCCAAAAGTCAAAAATATTTTATATACTTTCGCTTAAAAATTGATAAAAATGATGATTATTGCAGAAAATATTCACAAATATTATGGTGATGTTGAAGTGTTGAAAGGCGTGAATTTACACATCAAAAAAGGAGAGATTGTAGCTATTGTTGGCCCTTCAGGTGCTGGAAAAACAACATTGTTACAAATTTTAGGAACTCTTGATAAGCCTGAAAAAGAAACTTATTTTCAACTTAGTATCAATGATATTTCTTTAAAAAATTTATCTGACAAGCAAATCTCAGAATTTAGAAACAAACACATTGGATTTATTTTTCAATTTCATCAATTATTACCTGAATTTACTGCCTTAGAAAATATGTGCATTCCAGCTTTTATCGCAAAAAAATCAAAAAAAGAAGTTGAAATTGAAGCTAAAAAGATTCTTGATTTCTTAGGATTATCTCACAGAATTCATCATAAACCCAATGAACTTTCTGGTGGTGAGCAACAAAGAGTTGCTGTTGCTAGAGCATTAATCAACAATCCTGCTGTGATTTTGGCTGATGAACCAAGTGGAAATTTAGATAGTGAATCTGCAAAAAATTTGCATGAATTGTTTTTCAAATTACGTGATGAATTTGGACAAACTTTCGTTTTAGTAACGCACAATGAAGAATTGGCAAACATGGCTGACCGAAAACTCACCATGATTGATGGAAAGATGACAGAATAAATGAAGCAAACTGAACTCAAAGAATTTTTAGACGAAAAAGTTGCGCTTTACAATCATCCAAAATTTATTGAATCTGATCCAATTCAAATTCCGCATCAATTTTCAAAAAAAGAAGATATTGAAATTGCCGCTTTTTTAACAGCAACTATTTCTTGGGGAAATCGAAAAATGATCATTCAAAATGCTTCAAAAATGATGGAATTATTGGATAATACTCCTTTTGATTTTGTGATGAATCATCAAGAAAATGATTTAAAATCCTTTGAAAATTTTGTTCACAGAACCTTTAATTCAATTGATTTTCAACAATTTATAAAATCATTAAAGCATATTTATCAAAATTATGAAGGGTTAGAAAATGTACTTTCTATAAGTCCTACTAATAGCAATTACCAAATTGCCATTCATCATTTTAAACAACTTTTTTTTGAAATTCCGCATTCAAATCGAACTGGAAAACACATTTCAGACCCTATGAAAAATTCGGCTGCAAAACGTATCAACATGTTTTTACGTTGGATGGTCAGAAACGATAATTGTGGTGTTGATTTTGGAATTTGGAAAACACACAATCCTGCCAAATTATCTTGTCCTTTAGATGTTCATTCAGGAAATGTTGCCCGAAAATTAGGGATTTTAAAAAGAACTGAAAACGATTGGAAAGCTTTAACTGAATTAGATAAAAAGCTCAGAAAACTAGACAAAAACGATCCTGTAAAATACGATTTTGCTTTGTTTGGTCTGGGCGTTTTCGAAAAGTTTTCATAAGAAATCAACAAGTCTTTTGTATTCATTTTATTTGTGATATTTTAGACAGCTAAATTTCTAATATCATGAAAAAAATAGTTTTCTTATTTGTTTTTATTTCACAAATACTATGGTCTCAAGACCCAAGAATTCCTTTGGATACAATGGTTGTTACTGCAAATTCTGTGGTTATCAAAGGAAAAACAGTTCCTTACAAAGCTACAACAGGAATGCAACCAGTTTGGAATGACAATGGTGAAATTATAGCTTCATTGTACTATACATATTATAAAAGAACGGACATCAAAAACGATGAAGAAAGACCAATTATCATGTCTTTTAATGGTGGTCCAGGTTCTGCATCAGTTTGGATGCATATTGCTTATACAGGTCCTAAAGTGTTAAAAATCGATGATGAAGGATATCCTGTGCAACCTTATGGAATCAAAGACAATCCAAATTCCATTTTAGATGTTGCTGATATTGTTTATATAAATCCAGTAAATACGGCCTATTCAAGACCTGTTGTTGGAGAAGGAAAAAAACTAGACAAATCGCAATTTTTTGGAATCAATGCTGATATTACTTATTTAGCTGGATGGCTTAACACTTTTATCACTAGAAATAATCGTTGGAAATCACCAAAATATCTTATTGGAGAAAGTTATGGAGGCACAAGAGTGATGGGTTTAGCTGCTGAATTACAAAACAAACAATGGATGTATTTGAATGGAGTAATAATGGTTTCGCCTGCAGATTATAAAGTTTTGCGTACAGAAAGTTCTTTGGATTACGCAATAAATTTACCCTATTTTACAGCAACAGCTTGGTATCACAAAATGTTGCCAACAGAACTTCAAAACAAAGATTTGCTAGAAATTTTGCCAGAAGCTGAAGATTTTGCTATCAATAAATTATTGCCAGCAATTGCAAAAGGTGGATTTATTAGTGAAATTGAAAAAAATGACATTGCAGAAAAA
The DNA here is from genome assembly GCA_036846425.1 of Polaribacter sp. Taxonomy (GTDB): domain Bacteria; phylum Bacteroidota; class Bacteroidia; order Flavobacteriales; family Flavobacteriaceae; genus Polaribacter. Next base: position 10,327 of record DAIUBY010000050.1, on the reverse strand, counting down.
GTGGCTTTTTACTCAGGATTAAGCAAGAAAGTAGTACTTCAAAATAACTTAGAAATTGAACCAAATTTCTTTTGGAAAGAATTATTAAGAGATAAAACAGGACAAACCATTGGCAGATTAGACTCCAGATATTTAGGAATTGACAAGCGCGAAATTGGCGAATCTACTGATTACAATCCTGAATTGACTTCTTGGTTACATTCATTTACACCCGCAATCAACTATTATATTAAAGAAGAATTAAATTTCAAAACAGATGTAAAATACAATCTTTTTGGTTCTGTTTCACCCTGGGATAACAACAATGACAATGTTAGGGAAGGTTTACGTCAAGCAATGGCTCAAAATCCATACCTAAAAGTCTTGATTCAATCAGGATATTATGATGGCGCAACAACCTATTCAGCTGCAAAATATACCATGTGGAAAATTGATCCAAGTGGAAAAATGAAAGATCGATTTACATTTAAAGGATACAGAAGTGGACACATGATGTATTTAAGAAATGAAGATTTGCAGAAATCAAATGACGATTTACGTGATTTCATAAACAATAGTTTATCTAAAAATAAACCTGCAAAATACTAGTTAAATGCACTTTAAAAATCCTGAGGTTTTATACTTTTTGTGGTTGCTGATTATCCCAATTTTGGTGCATCTTTTTCAGCTACAAAAATTTATAAAAGTACCTTTTACAAACGTTGCTTTTTTAAAGAAAATTATTCAGGATTCCAGGAAGAGTTCTAGGCTAAAAAAATGGTTGATTTTAGCTACAAGAATGCTATTACTTTCAGCGATACTTTTTGCCTTTTCACAACCTTTTTTCAGTGACGAAAAAAGCGCTTTAAATCAAAATATTGTGCTGTATATTGACAATTCTTTAAGTACACAAGCAAAAGGGGAAAAGGGTTTTTTAATGCAAGTTGCCGCAAAAGAAATCATAGAAAACGCTCCACAAACCATTAATTATTCATTACTAACTAACGATGATTTTTATGAAAACATTTCCTTTTCAGAACTTAAAAAAGTTCTTTTAGGATTGAGATATACAGCAAAAAAACCTTCTTTAAGTAGTGTTTTTCTAAAAATAAAAGCATTTTCAAAAAATGAAATAAAGACTTCAAATGAAATTTTATTAATATCTGATTTTCAGAATATATACAATAAAGAGTTTACAAATGTAACACCCTCTTTTTCGGTAATTCAACTGACTGAATCTCAAAAAAACAATCTCTCCATTGACAGTGTTTTTACAAGCGTTTCTATGAATGCAACAACCTTAAATGTCATTGTAAGAAATCAAGGAGAAAGCAAAAATAATGTTCCAATTGCTTTGTATGATGAAACAGCATTATTGATTAAACAATCATTTTCTATTGATGAAAATTCAACAAAAACTATTTTGTTTTCTATTCAAAAAAAGGAAGCTTTTAATGGGAAAATTATTATCACTTCTAGCGATACTTTTTCATTTGATAATACTTTTTATTTTCATCAAAAGTCAACTAAAAAATTGAACGTTTTAGCCATTGGAAATGAGACAGATTTTTTATCAAAAATCTACACTGAAGATGAATTTAATTTTAGTCAAAATTCACCCGAAAATATCAACTATAATTTTTTGCCAAAACAGGAAATAATAATTCTTCATGAGCTTGAAAAAATTACGGATATTTTATCAAATAGTTTACAAGATTTTATTTCAAAAAGCGGTAGTGTTGTGATTATTCCAAACCAGAATTCTGACATAAATTCTTACAATCAATTTTTAAAAAAATTCAATTCCTCTAATTTTTCATCAAAAAAAACAGATTCTTTAAAAATTACTAACATCAATGAAAGTCATCCTTTTTTTAAAAATGTTTTCTCCAAAAAAATAGAAAATTTTCAATATCCAACTGTCAATCATTTTTATGAAATCAACTCAAAAAATGATACTAAAATGATCACTTTTGAAAATAATGCCTCGTTCTTGAGTCAAATAAATATTCCAAATGGCGCATTGTATGTGTTTGCAAGTGCGCTCAACAAAAAAAACAGCACGTTTCAGAATTCACCTTTAATAGTTCCTGTTTTTTTTAATTTCGGGAAATTTAGTTTTCAACAATCTCAATTATACCAATATTTAGATGAAGAAAATAAGATGGATGTGGATATTCAATTGCAAAAAGATGAAATTTTGGAAATTTCAAATGCTACTGAAAATTTTATTCCTATTCAGCAAACTTTTCAAAATAAAGTAACCATAACCACGAAAGAAAATCCTACAGAGGCTGGATTTTATAACATCAAAAAAAAGAATGAAATTATAGAAAAAATAGCTTTCAACACTCCAAAAGAAGAAAGCTTACTCCGATTTTTAGATATTGTTTCTCTTGAAAAAACAAATCCAAAAATTACGGTTTTTGATGATGTATCAAGTGTTTTTAAAAACATCAAGAAAAAAAATGAAGTTCAATCGCTTTGGAAATGGTTTTTAGCGTTGGCAATTGTATCTTTGTTTTTAGAAATTTTAATTCTGAAATTCTATAAACCATGAAAACACTTCTTAAAAACGCAATTATTATAGATGCTGAAAGTCAATTTCACGAACAAAAAATGGATGTTTTAATTAGTGATGGAAAGTTTGAAAAAATTGCAAATTCTATAAAATCTTCACCAGAAATTAATACAATTGAATTAGAAAACTTACATATTTCATGTGGCTGGTTTGATACGAGTGTTTGTTTTGGCGAACCAGGTTTTGAAGAAAGAGAAAATATTAAAAATGGATTACAAGTAGCTGCAAAAAGTGGATTTACAGCAGTTGCCGTAAATCCAAATACAAATCCTGTAATTGACTCAAAATCGGATGTTGAATTTCTAATCAATAAAGCTTCGAAATTTGCCACTAAATTATATCCTATTGGAGCTTTGACCAAAAATTGTGAAGGCAAAGATTTGGCTGAAATGTTTGACATGCAACAATCTGGAGCGATTGCTTTTGGAGATTATAACAAACCTATTTCGAATGATAATTTGATGAAAATCGCTTTATTGTACGCTAAAAATTTTGATGGATTAGTATTGAGTTTTCCAAAAAATAATTCGATTGCAGCTGAAGGAATTGCCAATGAAGGTATAAACAGCACGCAATTAGGCATGAAAGGAATTCCAGCATTGGCTGAACATATTCAAATTGCAAGAGATTTATTTTTATTGGAATATACAGGAGGAAAATTGCATATTCCAACAATATCAACCTCAAAATCTGTGGAATTGATTCAGGAAGCCAAAAAGAAAGGTTTAAAAGTAACTTGCAGTGTTACTGTGCATCACTTGGTTTTAACAGATGATGAATTGCATGGTTTTGATAGTAATTTTAAAACAACTCCACCTTTACGAACCAAAGACGATGTAAAAGCATTGCAAAAAGCGGTGAAATCTGGAATTATTGATATCATCACTTCAGACCATAATCCAATTGACATAGAACATAAAAAAGTGGAGTTTAGCGAGGCAAAAAATGGCGTTATTGGTTTAGAAAGTGCCTTTTGCGCATTGAACAGCGTTCTTAATTTCAACGATTTTATTCCATTATTAACAAACAAAGCTCGAACAATTTTTGGATTGAAAAAAACGAATATTCAAGTTGGAAGCAACGCTGATATTACTCTCTTTAATCCAACAGGAAAATTCGTATTTTCAGAGAAAGAAATTTTATCAACCTCAAAAAACAGTCCATTTATAGGGAAAAATCTGCAAGGAAAAGTGTATGGGGTTTTTGGGAATAATCAGCTTATTTTAAAATAATATTACAATTATTACTTATTTGATATTTCAATAAATGAGTTTACAATATTTAGTTAGAACCCCAAAAAAAGCAATTAAAAATCCACCTTTATTGATTTTATTGCATGGTTATGGAAGCAATATGGATGATTTATTTTCCTTTGCTGAAGAATTGCCAGAAGATTTTTTGATTATAAGTGCACAAGCTCCTAATGAAATGGGTTATGGAGGTTTTGCTTGGTATGCCATTAATTTTGATGACGTAAATGGGAAATTTTCAGATTTAGAACAAGCAAAAAATTCGATTGATGCAATTGCTGAATTTATAGATGAAATTAAAGAAAAATACCAAACAAATCCTGAAAAAACTTTTCTGTTAGGATTTAGTCAAGGAGCTATTTTGAGTTATTCTTGGAGTTTTTTCTATCCAAATAAGGTGCAATATGTCATTGCTTTAAGTGGTTATGTAAATCAGGAATTGTTGCCAACAAAAATTTCAACAACAATCAAAACAGAATATTATTGTTCTCATGGTTCTGTTGACCAGGTGTTACCTGTGGAATGGGCAAGAAAAACCAGTCCATTTTTAACTAATTTAGGATTGAAAAATGTGTATTTTGAATATCCTGTTGGACATGGAGTTGCTCCACAAAATTTTTACAGTTTTAAAAATTGGATTTTAGAAAGATTGTAATTTTTTAAAGAATCTAAACTTCAATTTTCAATCCATCAAAAGCTAAAAAAACATTCTTTGGAAGCTTTTTAGAAATCTCCTCATGAAAACCAAGTTTGTGACTGATGTGCGTAAAATAGGTTTTTTTTGGTTGAATTTCAGCTACAAAATTTAAAGCTTCTTCCAAGTTGAAATGCGTTGGATGAGGATCAATTCGTAAAGCATTAACCACCAAAACATCTAAATTTTTAAGTTTTTCTTTTTCGGTGATTTCCATTGTTTTTACATCTGTCAAATATGCAAAATCTTGAAATCTAAATCCTGAAACTGGCAAATTCCCATGTAAAAAATGAATTGGAATAATTTCCAAATCATTTACCAAAAAAGGGTTTTTATCAAAAAGAATAGGCAAAACACTTGGTGCTCCAGGATACCTATTAATTTTCGTGAAAATATATTCAAATCTTCGCTCTAAATTATCCAAAGTTCTTTGATTTACATAAATAGGCATCTCTCCTATTTGGTAACAAAATGGGCGCAAATCATCCATTCCTGCTGTATGATCTGCATGTTCATGAGTAAAAAATACACCTTGAAGTTGTTGCACATTTTCGCGTAACATTTGTTGTCTGAAATCTGGTCCACAATCAATAACAAAATTTTTGTTATCCCAAGAAATCAAAATGGAAGAACGCAAACGCTTATCCTTTGAATCTTTAGATAAACAAACAGGATCATTATTGGCAATCATGGGAATTCCTTGAGATGTGCCAGTTCCTAAAAAGGTAATGTTTAACAATTTTTTAGTACCATTCATTGGAACAAAAATAAAATAAATTTGCTGAAAACCCTTTAAAAATAGTATTTTTGTAGAAATCAAAAAATTATTTGTAATGGCGATTTCTTTAAAAGGCGATCAAGAAATTAGCAATGTACTTGACACAAAAAGCAAGGCTTTGCGAATCAATTTAAATAAAGATATTTACGGAACTTTTGCCGAAATTGGTGCTGGACAAGAAACTGTTCGTAATTTTTTTAGATCTGGAGGCGCATCAGGAACTATTGCGAAAGCCATGAGTGCCTATGATAAAGATTTTTCTGATTCAATTTATGGAATGGAAGAAGATGGACGTTATGTTTCGCAATCTCGTTTGCAAAAAATGTTGCGTCATGAAATGGATTTGATTGAAGACAGATTAAGCCGAGAAAAACATCCAAATAAACTTTTTTTTAGTTACGCAAATACTGTTACAACAATTGATTTCGCCAGAACTTTTAAAGGTCATGGTTGGGTTGGGATTCGTTTTCAACTAGATCCTTTAGAAGGTTATAATGAAATTGTTTTGCACTTACGATTTAAAGAAACTGACGCACGTTTACAACAAGAAACATTAGGCGTTTTAGGAGTAAATTTGATTTATGGTGCATTTTATTTGAATGATAATCCAAAAGAATTGGTGAAGTCTTTTTATGATAATTTAGGAAGTCATCAATTAGAAATTGACATGGTTAATTTTTCTGGACCAAGATTTATGTACGTTGATAACAGATTGATGAGTTTAACTTTGTTGAAAAACGGCATGACAAACGCAGTGATGTTTGGTCCTGATGGAAACAATTTGTTACCTGCACAAGTACTTTATAAAAAGAATATTTTGGCTTTACGTGGAAGTTTTAGACCAGTTACCAAAGTGAATATGGACATGTTTGAAAACTCAAAAAAACTATTTCTTGCTGA
>DAIUBY010000050.1:0-4045 GCA_036846425.1 Polaribacter sp. | reverse complement strand
TTCAAATTTTTGACGAAAAATATTATCGTGATTTGAGTGGTGGAATTTTGGAAGCTTTTGGAAAATTATTTTATCGAGATTTGAAGGTTTACATGTATCCATATCACGATCAAGAAACAGGCGAATATATCAACAGCGAAAACCTAAAAGTGCATCCAAGAATGAAAGAATTGTATAAATTCTTTAAAAATAATGGACGACTTGTGGACATTAAAGACTTTGATAAGAATAGTTTAGACATTTTTTCAAGAACTGTTTTAAAAATGATTATGGATGGTGAAAAAGGTTGGGAAGAAATGTTGCCTGAAGGAATTGCAGAAACCATCAAACAAAAAAGATTGTTCGGATATTCAAAAGCAAGAGCTAAAAAATAATTTTTCTCAATCAGTTAAACCTTTCTTATACCTTTCAGTCTTATAAAAAAATATTCTTTTTGATAAGCGAAATCACTTTAATTGAGCAACTGAAAGATGCATCCTCAAAAAACGAGGCGTTTCGTGAATTGGTAAAACAATACAAAGAACGCTTGTATTGGCACATCAGAAAAATTGTAATTTCGCATGATGATGCTGATGATGTACTCCAAAATACTTTCATCAAAATTTTTAAAAACATTGAATCTTTCAATCAAGAAAGCAAACTTTACTCTTGGATGTACAGAATTGCAACCAATGAATCTATCACATTTATCAATAAAAGAGCTAAAGAAAAAAACATTGATATTGACGATGTTTACAAAGAATTAGCTGGTTCATTGGAAAGTGATGATTACTTTTCTGGCGAAGAAATTCAATTGATTTTACAAAAAGCCATAGCCACTTTACCAGAAAAACAACGATTGGTTTTCAATATGAAATATTTTGATGAGATGAAATATGAAGAAATTTCTGAAATTCTAGAAACTTCAGTTGGCGCATTGAAAGCGTCATATTTTCATGCCGTTAAAAAAATAGAAAACTATATAAAATCAAAATCTGATTAAACCTTTTTAAAAATAAAGCGTCTAAAAAACAATGAAAAGCGAGTTGAAAAATAGTATTGAATTTTTGAACAACAAAACCAAAAGAAATTCAGGTTTTATTGTTCCAGAAAATTATTTCTTTGAAATTGAAGAAATTGTTTTTGCAAAAATTACAACTTCAGAATTCAAAAAAGAAACTGGATTTACAATTCCTGAAAATTATTTTAACACGCTAGAAAACAATATTTTAGACTCAGTTTCAACAACAAATAAGCAACCAAAAGTAATTGATTTTAAAACAAGAATTTTAAAAATTGCACCATTTGTTGCAGCAGCTTCTATTGTTTTGTTTATCACATTTCAATCTATATTTTCTGAAAAAGCAGTACCATTTTCTTTAGAAAACATTTCTGAACAAGACATAGAAAATTGGATGGAATTAAAATCATTTACAAATACAGAAATTGCCACTGCAATTGGCGATGATTTTTTAGACATGAACGATTTTTCATTTGCAGAATTTCAAACAGAAACACTCGAAGATTACATTACAACTATTGATACCGAAGATTTATTAAACGATATTGATTAAAAAACAACTTATGAAAACAACTATTACAGCCCTATTTTTATTTTTAATGATTGGATTTTCTTCCTTTTCACAAGATAAAAATGAAAGTAGAGAAAAAATAAAAGCATTAAAAATTGCTTATTTAACGGAACAACTTGCATTGACTACTAATGAAGCTGAAAAATTTTGGCCAATTTACAATGCTTATGATAAAGAACAACACGAACTAAGAAACAAACTTCGTTTTGAAATGAGAAAAGTATTTAAAAAAGAAAATGATGTTGCTGAAATTGAAGAAAAAGAAGCCGAAAAATTGATTAATTTTAAATTGACTACAGACAAACAATTGTATGAAACTCAAAAAGAATTTATTCAAAAAATTAGTGGTGTTATTCCTTATAAAAAAATCATCAAACTGCAAGTAGCTGAGATGGAATTTGGTAGAAAACTTCTCAAAAAATATCAAGAAAGAGACAAGAAAGAATAGAAAAGGGAGCAAATTTGCTCCCTTTTTTTATTTGATTAATGTCATACAAACCAGTAATTCTGGTTTATTTGCGGTAAATTGTTTTAGCCAAATTGTCAACTCTTTAATTTCATAAGGCAATAATCTCTTCAAGGCTTTTTCCAATTCTTTGCAAAACAATTCCGAATTAAAACTCACTTTTTGTAACACAGTTTTTGTGTACTCAAACATTGCTCTAGCCATATTTTAAATAAGTTTAAAATTATTTTTTTATCCTTTTACGAAATCGATTTCGAAATTACAAATCTAACAAAAAAACCAGCATTTTAATAAAATGCTGGTCTTAAAATTCTGTTTAACAAATGTTAATATTACAAACTGTTGATTTTTTCAACCAAACCTTTTGCTTTTGTCTCCAATTCTTGGTTTAACATTTTAAAATGTGCTTTCTTATCTTGAACTTTTTTAGCGTTGATTTTTGAAATCAAATCATCAAAAGTAACGATTGCTTCGTCAATAATTTCGTTTCCTTTTTTAGGTTGATTTTTCAAAGCAGCAACATCCAATGCATATTCAATTACATCACCTAACACGTAATTGATATCTTTTTTTAAATTTTTAATACTTGACATAATTCTATTTTTACGGTTGCAAAGATACTTTATTTATTCAAAAGAACGACAATACTTCTTTGATATTTAATATGGTATGAAAATTTTTATCAGAAGTGTCTTTTTCAGAAACTTCCTCATGTATCCAAGTCGTGTGAAATGGTATATGAATGGCTGTTGCGCCAATTTCTAAAACTGGTAAAACATCCGATTTTAATGAATTTCCAATCATTAAAAACTGAGAAGGATGAATGTCTAAATGCTTAATAAGTTTTTGATAATCAGCCGCCTTTTTATCAGTCATCACTTCAATATGATGAAAATATTGCGCTAAATTTGATTTTTCTAATTTGCGTTCTTGGTCTAATAAATCACCCTTTGTAGCCAAAATAATTTTGTAATTTGGCTGTAAATTACGTAAAACATCTTCTACTCCATCCAATAATTCCAGAGGTTTATTGAGCATTTCTTTGCCAATTTCTAAAATTTCTTGAATCACTTTTGGATTGATTTTATAGTTTGACAATTCCAAAGCACATTCAATCATAGACAACATAAAACCCTTGATTCCATAACCATACAACTCCAAATTTCTGATTTCGGTTTTGAACAATTCTTGATCAATGGTATTTGCAGTTTCGTATTTTGCCAACAACTTTGCAAAAGCCAGTTCAGCATCTCTAAAATAAGTTTCATTAACCCAAAGCGTGTCATCAGCATCAAAAGCGATTACTTTTATATTTTTATCCATCTTTTAAAAATTGAATGGCTTTTTCTAAATCTTCAGGAGTGTCAATTCCAATACTTTCCACATTGGTTTCAATCATTTTTATCTTTTTCCCAACTTCCAAATATCTTATTGCCTCGATTTTTTCAGCAGCTTCTAAAGGTGTCATTTCTCTATGATAAAAATCAAGTAAAGCTGCTTTTCTAAAAGCATACACACCTTTGTGTTTGTAATATTTTACATCAATTTCTTGATCCCTGTGAAAAGGAATTACGCTTCTTGAAAAATACATAGCAAAGCCAAAATTATCTGTAATTACCTTGACATTATTGGGATTTTCAATATCTTCTTTGTTGGTGATTTGCACTTTTAACGATGCTAAATCAATCTCGTTTTGAGCATCATTTTTAAAAGTTTCAATCAATTTTGATAGCGAAACTGCATCAATAAAAGGTTCATCACCTTGTACATTTATTACAATATCTGCATCCATAAATTCCACAGCTTCTGCAATTCTGTCAGAACCACATTCATGTTCATTTTGGCTCATAATGACATTTCCACCAACAGATTTTATAGCATCTGCAATAACATCAGAATCTGAAACAACATACACATTTTGGAACAAATTGGTTTTCAAAGCAGCTTCATACGTTCTAACAATAACAGGTTTTCCACCCAAATCTTTCATCAATTTTCCTGGAAAACG
>DAIUBY010000049.1:12543-19053 GCA_036846425.1 Polaribacter sp. | reverse complement strand
GTAATTCCCCAAAAAGCAGAAGAACTACTCCAAGAAACCTATCCTGAATATAAAATGGTAAAAAATTTGTAACAAATACCTTTGTCAGGCTACTTATCAATCAACTAACTAAATTTTTTACAATGATTGCACACTTTTTAAAGTTGGAATGGAAACAATATTTTCGTTCTTCTTATTGGCAAAAAAGTATTTTCCTTAACATTTTGTTGGTGTTTTTTGCACTTTATTTTATGGCGTCTTTTCTAATTATTGGAATTGGAGGTTACTATATTTTAAAAGACCTATTTCCTACGCAAGACCCTTTAGTATTGGTAAATAGCTTTTTGATGTATGCAATTGTTGGCGATTTAATTTTTAGATATATGATGCAAAATTTGCCAGTAATGAACATCAAACCATTATTGACATTGCCCATTAAAAAAAATAAGATTGTTCATTTTATTTTACTCAAATCAGCAGTTTCTTTTTTTAATCTTTTTGCACTTTTTTTCTACATTCCATTTTCGGTTGTTTTAATTCGTGAAGGATATGATGCCAGTGGAGTTTTGGCTTGGTTGTTTAGCATGATTTTGTTAACACAAAGTGCCAATTTTTTCAACTTTCTCATCAATAAAAACAATCAAGCTTTTGTTGGTTTAATTGCTTTATTGATTGTTGGTTATTTGATACATCATTTTGAAATTTTTAACTTGGCAGGATTTATTGGTCAAGGATTTGATGCCATTTATTCAAGTCCTGTTTATGCGCTCATTTTTGTTGTTTTGCTGCTGTTTTTATACCAATTCAATTACAAACAATTGCGCAATGAAGTGTATTTGGATGCTATTATTTCTGAAAAATCAAAAGAGGCCTCTTCTGTAGATTTATCTTTTACAGACAAATTTGGAGATATTGCGCCATTCATCAAAAATGATTTGCGTTTGATGATGCGAAATAAACGCACAAAATCATCTCTTTGGATGTTATTGATGGGTTTATTATATGGTTTGGTTTTTTACACACAACCCATTTATGCAGATATTGAAGTAATTTTTGTATTAGTTGGAATTTTTTCAACCGGAATTTTCTTGATGAATTTTGGGCAATTTATTCCTGCATGGGACAGCAGTTATTACAAAATGTTGATGAGTCAAAACATCAAATATGAACGTTATTTGAAATCAAAATTTATGATTATGACCATTAGTATTGTGGTTCTTTTTGTACTTGGAATTCCATATGTGTATTTTGGATGGAAAATTTTAGCAGTACATTTTGCAGCCATGATTTACAATATTGGTGTAAACACGCACGTAATTATGTTTGGAGGTTCTTTCAATCGAAAAAAAATAAATTTAGATGAAAAAGCTGCTTTCAATTATCAAGGAACAGGTGCTGTTCAATGGTTGATTGGAATTCCTTTAATGCTTTTTCCAATGGGACTTTTTTGGCTGATTAGTTGGCTCGTAAATTTTGAAACAGCAACCTTAACATTGCTAATTTTAGGATTTGCAGGAATCGCATTTCACAAAAATTTAATGATATTTATTACTAAAAAATACCAAGAATCAAAATACAAAATGATTCACGCTTTTAATCAAGAAAACTAAAAAACGATGATACAAACTAATCAATTATCAAAAAAATACGGACCAACAGAAGTGTTGAATATCCATTCTTTAGAAATTCCAACAGGACAAAGTTTTGGTTTGGCAGGCAATAATGGCGCAGGAAAAACTACTTTTTTCAATATTTTATTAGATTTGGTAAGACCAACAACAGGTTCAATTATCAACCACGATTTTCAAGTAAACACCACTGAAGAATGGAAAACATTCACAGGTTCTTTTATTGACGAATCTTTTTTGATTGGTTATTTAACTCCTGATGAATATTTCGAATTTGTTGGCGATTTACGAGGAATGAACAAAGCAGATGTTAAGAATTTTACAGCAAATTATGAAGATTTTTTCAATGATGAAATCCTTGGAAAGAAAAAATATTTGCGTGATTTAAGCAAAGGAAATCAGAAAAAAGTAGGCATCATTGCAGCAATGATGGGAAATCCAAAAGTTGTTATTTTAGACGAACCTTTTGCAAACTTAGACCCAACAACGCAAATCCGATTGAAAAAAATCATCAAAGATTTAGCTGAAAATCGAGAAATTACTGTTTTAATTTCAAGCCACGATTTAACACATATAACCGAAGTTTGCGAACGAATTGTAGTATTAGAAAAAGGAACTATTGTCAAAGACATTCAAACTTCTGCAGAAACTTTACAAGAGTTGGAAAGCTATTTTGCGGTTTAAGTAGAGAATTCTCATTTTATTACTATTTTTACGCTCTTGTTGATACTATTTTCATCCGAAATTAGTTATCAATAAGAGTTTTTGATTTTTAAATAATTGATGAAATAAAGCTTTTTCCGAGTGAAAAACACCCATAAAATTATTGTTAGTGGATTCCTTTTGGCAGTTGCAATTTCTTGTGGCACTAAAAAAAACACCTTCATAAGTAGAAATTATCAAGCGTTAACCACAAAATACAATGTGTTGTTCAATGGTCATGAAGCACTAAAAAGCGGTATTGACGAAATCAATGCAAATTACAAAGACGACTGGTTTCAGAGATTGCCAATTGAACCCATTGAATTTGAAGAAAAACGAGCAGACGTTACAGAATTTGGATTGGGAGCAGGTTTTGATTCCAAAGAAGATGACACCAAAAAATCACTCACCACTTTTGATAAAGCCGAAGAAAAAGCAGTAAAAGCCATTCAAGTTCACAAAATGAATATTGATGGTTTAGAACGAAATAGACAAATTGATGATGCGTATTTATTACTTGGAAAAGCACGCTATTATCAACAACGTTTTATTCCTGCCATTGAAGCTTTCAATTATGTAATTGCTAATTATCCTGATGCTAATTTAATTGCAGACACTAAAATTTGGCGCGCAAAATCAGAAATTAGAGTTGATAATGAAGAAATGGCAGTTGAAACTCTCAAATTATTATTGGTTATTAGAGACACATTAGAAACAAATTTACCTGACGAAACTAAGGAACTTGGCTACACAACACTTGCAATGGCATACATTAAAAGTGATAGTATTCAAAAAGCGAAAGAAAGTTTGTTGTTGGCAACAAGAACCTTGAAAAACAAAGATCAAGCTGCAAGAAATCTTTATATTTTAGGACAATTATTTGCTGAAGAAAACAAAAAAGATTCAGCAGCAATCCAATTTAAAAAACTCATCAATTTTAGTAATGCTCCTGTAAAATATAAAATTCATGCAGAAATTGCTTTGGCTAAAAATGCCATCAACGATTCAATGGCAGCAATTTCATTTGAAAGATTGCAAAAACTCATCAAAAATAGAGATAACAGACTTTATTTAGATGCGTTGTATTATCAAACAGGTGTTTTAAACGAACAAAAAGATAGTGTTCATTTAGCAATTATTGATTATAATAAATCCTTGAGAGCTCCTAATGGAAATGAAAAACAACGCACTTTTACATTCGAAAAATTAGGAAATTTACACTTTAAAAATGCGGCTTATCAAAATGCAAGTGCCTATTTTGATAGTGTTTTACAAATTTCAAAAGACACTTTAGATTTACGAATTAGACGCATCAAAAGAAAGCAGAAAAGTCTGGTTTCTTTGATTAAATTCGAAAATCTAGTAACTGAAAACGACAGTATTTTACAATTAACTGCATTGTCAAAAGATGATCAAAAAGCTTTTTTTGAAAAGTATATTGAAAAAATAAAAAAAGCAGATGAAGCAGCTGCACAATTGAAATTAAATCAAATGGCTTTTGGTAATAACGAAACTTCTCTGGCTTCAGCAAATCAAGGAAAATGGTACTTTTATAATACACAATCTACTAGTTTTGGCGCTACAGAATTCAGAAAAATATGGGGAGCTAGAAAATTGGAAGACGATTGGAGGTGGGCTGAAAAAGCTAAAAATGCAATCCAACAAAAAGAAATTACAGAAATAAGTCAGAAAAACGAACGCTATGATTTGGATGCTTATATCAGTAAAATTCCATCAGACAAAATAGTTATTGATAGTTTGAATTTTAACAGAAATCAGGCTTTATACGAATTGGGATTGATTTATAAAGAACAATTCAACAATCCCACTTTGGCAAAATCAAGGCTGGAAAGAGTAGCCTCTTTAAACACAAATGAAGACTTGGTTTTGCCTATCAATTGGCATTTGTATCAATTAGAAAATACTTTACAAAATCTTGAAAAAGCAGCTGAGTATAAAAATTTCATTATTTCTAAGTTTCCTGACACAAAATTTGCGCAAATATTACTCAATCCAGAGGCTGCAATTAAAGATGAAGTTGCAGAAAATGAAGTTGAAACCAAGTATAAGGAAATTTATTATTTATACAAAGAATCAAAATACGAGGAAGTAATTACAGCTATTGATGTCATTTTACCAACAATTTCAAATGCGGATTTATTACCAAAATTTGAGTTGTTAAAAGCCTATGCATTAGGAAAATCTAAAGACAAAGAAACTTATAAAAAAGCATTGGAATATGTTTCTGTAAATTATAGCACAACAGAAGAAGGAAAAAAAGCACAAACCATTGTAAATCAATTAGAAAAAAAATCTAAGGATTGATAAATTAACGATAAAAAAAGCCTACAAAAAGTATGGAAAGAAACGTTATCGCAAAAAACACAACAATTATTGGTGATATAAAAGCTGTAGGAGATTTCAGAATTGACGGAGTTTTAGAAGGTTCTTTAAAAACAAAAGGAAGAGTAATTATTGCTGCAGAAGCTGTTGTAAAAGGAGATGTTGAAGCTTCAAATGCAGATATTGAAGGAGAATTTTCGGGAAATTTAAAAGTAGAAAAGATTTTAACTGTCAAAACAATTGCAAAAATTTCTGGTGATGTTGTTGTTGGAAAATTATCTATTGAACCAGGTGCCACTTTCAATGCATCTTGCATTATGAAAGGCACTGCAAAAGAGCAAAAAAAGGAGCATGAAAAACCAAAACCAATCAAAAAAACCTTTAAATAAAGCGTTGCAACTTTCTGGAGCTGGACTCCAAATGGGATTGACTATTTATCTTGGTTTTTTGTTAGGAAAATGGTTAGATGCTAAATTTCAAATTACCTTTTTAACAGAAACAATTACGCTTTTAGCGATTTTTTTAGCGATGTTTTCACTCATCAAACAACCCAATAAACTCAATGAGTAAACAACTTTTTATTCAATTTTTGATTTTTTTAGCACTGTATTTTTTAGGATTTCATTTGCACGAAATAATTCTAAATAAATTCGAAATAGAAACCCCATTTTCACTCAAAAAAGTATACCTTTTTCACTTTGGATTTTCTTTGTTAATTTGTGTCAATTTTACTTTTTTTTCAACTGTTGATAAAATTTTTCAGCAACTAGGTTTTATCTATTTAGGTGCTATATTTTTAAAAATAGTTGTCTTTAGCATCACCTTCTACAACCCTATATTTAGTGAGGAAAATTTAACTTTTTCATCAAGAGTTTCATTGTTTATTCCAATGATTATTTTTTTATTAACAGAGGCTATTTTTGTAGCAAAAATCTTGAATAAAAAAGGATAGTTAATAAATGTAAAAAAAAGGTTTGTTTTTTTGAATTATTACTTACCTTTGCGCCGAATTTAGAAAGCGTATTTTTACAATGAAGATTGCACAAAAATCAATCAAATTTCTCTCAATAGTTGCCATAGCTCTTTTTACATCTGTAAATTTTGCAGCTATTTCAGATACAAATCATGACAACCAAAATGATGGTGGTCGTGTAAATACGAAAGAAGAAGTAGAAGCATACATTTTGCATCACATCAAAGATTCGCACGATTTTTCATTATTTTCTTATACAAATGATGCAGGCGCAAGAAAACATGTTGGTTTTCCTTTACCAATTATTTTATGGACAAGTGAAGGTTTAGTAACTTTTATGTCTTCAGAATTTCATCATAATGACGATGGTCATGTAATAGTTGAAAAAGTCGGATTGAAATTTGCAAAAATTCATTCAAAAATTTACGAATTAGAAAAAGGTGCTTTAGAGGTTACTTTTGATGAAACGCATCATGCTACAAATGCTCACAAAGTTTTGGATTTTTCTATCACAAAAAGTGTTGTTGGTGTTTTATTAATTGGATTTTTATTATTGTTTTGGTTCTCAAGTTTGGCAAGACAATACAAAACCCAAAAAATTCCTACAGGTTTTGCAAGAGTTTTAGAACCTTTAGTAATTTATGTTCGCGATGAAATTGCAAAACCAAATATTGGTGAAAAACATTACAGAAGATTTACAGGTTATTTATTAACAGTTTTCTTTTTCATTTGGTTGTTAAATTTAGCTGGTTTGACTCCATTAGGATTCAACGTAACAGGGCAATTAGCAGTAACAGCATGTTTAGCAATTTTTACATTAATTATTTATTCTGTTAGCGGAACAAAAGGATATTGGATGCATATGATTTGGATGCCAGGAGTTCC
>DAIUBY010000049.1:0-12443 GCA_036846425.1 Polaribacter sp. | reverse complement strand
AAGTTTGTTTAATTTCATATAAATACATTTATTATGTACAATTTAATTGGAGCAGGATTAGTAGTAATTGGAGCAGGTATTGGATTAGGTCAAATTGGAGGTAAAGCAATGGAAGGTATTGCTCGTCAACCAGAAGCAGCTGGAAAAATCCAAGTAGCAATGATTATTATCGCTGCATTATTAGAAGGTTTAGCATTTGGAGCATTAATTTTAGGAAATTAATCCAACTCAAAACAAAAAATAGCGTTCTGTAACGGTTGGTTACAGAACCTGTTTTTAAAATTAAACACAAAAATTTAAAAAATAAATAGTTTATAAAATGGAAACTTTATTAAACGATTTTTCACCAGGATTATTTGCAGTAGTAACAATTCTGTTATTGGCTTTAATCGCTTTGATGGTAAAATTTGCATGGAAACCAATTTTAAATTCTTTGGAAGAAAGAGAATCTGGAATTGAAAATGCTTTAGCAGCTGCAGAGAATGCTCGTAAAGAAATGCAAAATTTACAAGCTGATAATGAAAAACTCATCAAAGAAGCAAGAGCAGAAAGAGATGCAATGATGAAAGAAGCAAGAGAAATTAGAGATAAAATGATTGCTGACGCAAAAGAAGATGCCAAAGAAGTTACTGCTGGTTTAATTGAAAAAGCGCAAGCTTCTATTCAACATGAAAAACAAGCAGCTTTAGCTGAAATCAAAAAGAATGTTGCTGAATTGTCTATAGGAATCGCGGAATCTGTTATTAAAAAAGAATTGTCTTCTAAAAAAGATCAACTAGAATTGGTTGAAGGGTTGTTAAAAGACGTTACTTTAAATTAATTAAAAAATGAAAGATTCAAGAGCTGCATTGCGTTATGCAAAAGCAATTTTAGATTTAGCAAAAGATTCAAAAATTGAAACTAAAGTTAATGACGATATGCTTTTGGTTGCTTCTACTATTTCTGAAAATCACGATTTAGATGTGATGTTGAGAAGCCCAATTATCAAAGCTACAGCAAAACAAAATGTATTGAATACCTTGTTCGAAAACAAAGTAAATGAGCTTACATTAGGAGTTTTTCATTTATTACTTGACAATAAGCGTTTGGACATTTTATATCCAGTTGCAAAACAATACACCATCATTTACGATTATCTAAAAAGTATAGAAATTGCAAAAGTAACTACTGCAGTTCCAATTACTAAAGAATTAGAAGATCAAGTGTTGGCTAAAATTTTGAAACTTACAGGACATGATGCATCAATAGAAAACATTGTAAATCCAGCAATTTTAGGTGGATTTATTTTACGTGTTGGAGATTTGCAATATGATGCAAGCATCTCCAATCATTTGAATAAATTGAGAAAAGAATTTGACAATAGTCATTACATTCCAAAAATATAGTTAGCTATTTGCTTTTGGCTTTTAGCCATTAGTTGTAGCAAAAATTAAATTAAGTTAAAAGTAAATAGCGAAAAGCTAGAAGCCAAAAGCTAAAAACTAAAATAATATGGCAAGTATTAAACCAGCTGAAGTATCAGCAATTTTAAAAGAACAACTAACAAACTTTAAAGTGCAAGCGTCTTTAAACGAAGTTGGATCTGTTTTACAAGTAGGAGATGGAATTGCACGTGTTTACGGGCTTTCAAATGTTCAATATGGAGAACTTGTTGAGTTCGAAAACGGATTGGAAGGGATCGTTTTAAACCTTGAAGAAGACAATGCAGGTGTTGTTTTATTAGGAGCTTCAACATCAATCAAAGAAGGTTCTATTGTAAAACGTACTGAAAGAATTGCGTCTTTAAAAGTTGGTGAAGGAATTGTTGGGAGAGTTGTAGATACTTTAGGAAATCCAATTGATGGAAAAGGACCAATTTCAGGAAAAACTTTTGAAATGCCTTTAGAAAGAAGAGCTCCAGGAGTTATCTTTAGAGAACCAGTAACTGAACCTTTACAGACAGGAATCAAATCTATTGATGCTATGATTCCAGTTGGAAGAGGTCAACGTGAGTTGATTATTGGCGACCGTCAAACAGGAAAATCTACTGTAGCTATTGATACTATCTTAAATCAAAAAGAATTTTTTGATGCTGGAAAACCAGTATTTTGTATTTATGTTGCTATTGGTCAAAAAGCATCAACTGTTGCTGCAATTGCAAATATGTTAGAAGAAAAAGGAGCTTTACAATACACCATTATTGTAGCTGCAAATGCATCAGATCCTGCAGCAATGCAAGTATATGCACCATTTGCTGGAGCTGCTATTGGAGAATATTTCAGAGATTCTGGAAGACCAGCTTTAATTATTTATGATGATTTATCAAAACAAGCTGTTGCTTACCGTGAAATTTCATTATTGTTAAGAAGACCACCAGGACGTGAGGCATATCCAGGGGACGTATTTTACTTACACTCAAGATTATTAGAACGTGCTGCAAAAATCATCAATGATGATAAAATTGCAAGTGAAATGAACGATTTACCAGAATCTATCAAAGGAATCGTAAAAGGTGGAGGTTCATTAACAGCATTGCCAATTATTGAAACACAAGCTGGTGACGTTTCTGCATACATTCCAACAAACGTAATTTCGATTACAGATGGACAGATTTTCTTAGATGGAGATTTATTCAACTCAGGAGTTCGTCCTGCAATTAATGTAGGTATTTCTGTATCTCGTGTTGGAGGAAATGCGCAGATTAAATCCATGAAAAAAGTATCAGGAACATTAAAATTAGACCAAGCTCAATATCGTGAATTAGAAGCTTTTGCAAAATTTGGTTCTGATTTAGATGCAGCAACAATGAGTGTAATTTCAAAAGGACAACGTAATGTGGAAATTTTGAAACAAGCTCAAAATGATCCTTACGCAGTGGAAGATCAAATTGCAATTATCTATGCAGGGTCAAAAAACTTGTTGAAAGATGTGCCAGTTAATAAAGTGAAAAAGTTTGAAAGAGATTATATTGATTATTTAAATGCAAAACACAGAGATGTGTTAGACGTTTTAAAATCAGGAAATTTATCAAACGAAGCAATTTCAACTTTAGAAGCTGCTGCAAAAGAAATTTCAAAACATTTTGCATAAAATAGACGTTAGCTTTCAGCTTTTAGAACAGTAGTACTAAAAACTAAAAACTAATAACTAACAACTCAGAAATGGCAAATTTAAAAGAAATACGTAATAGAATTACTTCCATAAAGTCTACAATGCAGATTACCTCTGCAATGAAGATGGTTTCTGCTGCTAAGTTGAAAAAAGCACAAGATGCAATTGTTGCGATGAGACCATATTCATCAAAATTGACAGAGTTGTTGCAAAATTTAAGCGCAACTTTAGATGGCGATTCTGGAGGAGTTTATGCTTCGCAAAGAGAAGTTTCAAAAGTTCTTTTAGTGGTAGTTACTTCAAATAGAGGTTTGTGTGGAGGATTTAACTCATCAATAACTAAAGAAACTGTAAAAACAATCAAAGAAAAATATAAAAATGTTTCTGTTGATTTGTTTGCAATTGGGAAAAAAGGTGGAGATGTTTTAGGAAAAACCTACAATATTATTGAAAAAAGAAATGATATTTTTGATGAATTAACGTTCAATAATGTAGCAATAATTGCTGAAAAATTGATGGAAATGTATGTTGATGGAAAGTATGATAAAATTGAATTGGTTTACAATCAATTTAAAAATGCTGCAACTCAATTGCCACAAGTGGAACAATATTTACCAATTAAACCAATTGAAATTTCAGCAAATACAACCACAAATTCTGATTATATTTTTGAGCCTTCAAAAGAAGAAATTGTAGAAGCGTTGATTCCAAAAGCTTTGAAAACACAATTATACAAAGCATTGAGAGATAGTTTTGCCTCTGAACATGGAGCTAGAATGACTGCAATGCACAAAGCAACTGACAATGCAAAAGACTTGCGTGATGATTTGTTATTAACGTATAACAAAGCCAGACAAGCTGCCATTACAAATGAAATTTTAGAAATTGTTGGTGGTGCAGAAGCATTGAAAAGCTAATCTTAAGATGACAATAGTAAAAGCGAACCAATTTGGTTCGCTTTTTTTTTGGCATACAATTTGAAATGTCCTTTTCATAACCTAAAATTATTGGCTTATGAGAACTTTAAAACTACTTTTTATACTATTAAGTACAAGTTTCATTTTCAATGCTTGTACAACGTTTTATCAAGATTCTTTTGATAATTATCAGCCAACTTTAGAGGAAGTTGTTTCTAACTACGATGTTTGGTATGTAGATATCCATAGAACCACTGGAAATGGTGATATTCCTTTTGTTTCTAGAGCTTTTACACTTTCTTTTTTAAATGGAACAATGTATGCCAATAATAACATTGTAAATATTGGAAGAACAGGAAATGGTTTAGGAATAAGAGTAGGAAATTACAATACCTACAATGGATTTTTAGAAACCGTTCACACCTTAGATGGTTATAATGATTTTGAAGTTTTTGTTCGATCAAATAATGAAATTCAATTATACAATCGCAGAGAAAATGTGACGTATTTTTTGATAGGATACTTGATAAATAATTTTGATTATGATAAATTATTTTACGAAAACATCGAATATTTTTTACAAGAATACAAAGCTTGGGAAAAAACAGCAACTAATGGAGGAACTCCAAACGCATTTGATGATGAGAATTATCTACAGTTTACGCCTGAAAATATAACAACATTTTATAGTTCTCAGGATTCATTTGGTACAAATATTGACAGTATACTATGGGATTATGTAGGAAGTTATCAGGTTTTTGATGTTGCAGGTTTTCAAAATCTAAAGATTTTAACATTAAATTATGGTGGTGGAGATATTGAAGAGTTTGAGTTGAGCGTTATCAATGATAGTACTATCAGATTGTTTCACATCAATTCTAATACTACATACAATTTTAGAGGAAGAGGATTTACTCAATATTTAAAAAGTGAAAAATCTGTTAAAGATACCAAAGAGAGCGTAAGGAATGATGACAGAAAACGTACAATTATTAAAAGAGAAATTAAAGAGAGAAAAATATTAAAATAAAGTTTGGTTAGTTGATTTTTGGTTGGCTATTTCTCAATAGCCAATTGAAAGAGAAACCGTTCAGAAATGGGCGGTTTTTTCTTTGTTAATAATTGGTGTAAAATTTACCACTGAAAAATCCACAAAAATGAGAAGTTTCACTAATTTTAAGTAAACTAAAAATCCATAAAAATTCATGAAAACGGCACTCATCACAGGAGCTACATCAGGCATTGGAAAAGCAACAGCAGAGTTATTTGCGAAAAATAAAATTCGATTAATTCTTTGCGGAAGAAGAGGAATAAGATTGGATAAACTCAAAGTTTTTTTAAGCGATTTCACAGAAGTAACTACACTTAAATTCGATGTTTCCAAAAGAAAAGAAGTTGCTGCAGCTATTGAATCTTTGCCAGAGAATTTTAAAAAAATTGATATTCTCATCAATAACGCTGGAAATGCACATGGGTTGTCAACAATTCAAGATGGAAATATAGATGATTGGGATGCCATGTTAGACATCAATGTGAAAGGATTATTATATGTTACCAAAGCAATTATTCCTCAAATGATTGCTCAAAACGAAGGTTTTATTGTGAATATTGGTTCAACTGCTGGAAAAGAAGTGTATAAAAATGGCAACGTTTATTGTGCTTCAAAATTTGCAGTGAATGCACTCAATAAATCCATGAGATTGGATTTGAATGAGTATAACATTCGCGTTTCTGCAATCAATCCAGGAATGGTTGAAACCGAATTTTCTGAAGTTCGTTTTAAAGGCGATATTGAAAGAGCAAAAAGCGTTTATGCAGGTTTTAAACCCTTGCAAGCAGCTGATGTTGCTGATATTATTTATTTTGTTATTTCAAGACCTTATCATGTAAATATTGAAGATTTGGTAGTGTTTCCAACTGCGCAAGCAAGTTCAGGAGTTATAAGAAAAGAAAATAATTAGAATTGATATTGTTTATTATTATTAGATATTATGGCTCATTTCAAATCATTTTAAAATTTACAAGTTTATAAAGAAGCAGTCCTTTTTTGTGATGAAATATGGAAAATAATTACAGAAACATCATTATCAAAAGACTATAAATTAAAGGAGCAAATAAATGGTTCATCTGGTTCAGTGATGGATAATATTGCAGAGGGATTTGGAAGAGGAGGAAATAAAGAGTTTATTATGTTTTTAAGCTATGCAAGAGGTTCTTGTTGCGAAAGTAAAGCACAACTTTTAAGAGCGTTTAATAGAAATCATATTTCAAAAGATCTTTTTATGAAGCTAGATTTAGATGCAAATAATTTGATAGACCAACTGTCCAAATTTATCAATTACCTAAAAACTTCTGAAAAAAAAGGGTCAAAATATGATTAACTAGTCCTAATAAATAATACTAATAAACAATAAACAATCCCAAAGTGATCAATAAACGCTTACTTATAAAAAATCTAATTGCTCACAATGATGAGAATAGTTTTTATGATAAAAAGCGAAAAATTGAAATTGGCGAAAAAGAAGGAAAAGCAAAATTTTTAAAACATATTTGCGCACTTTCCAACAGCAATCCTAAAAACAATTCTTACATCGTTATTGGTGTGGAAGATGAAGATAACTCAATTGTGGGTGTTGATTTTTTTGATGACAGTAAAATCCAAAATCTTATCAATGCTTATTTGACAAATCCGCCAATTGTTCAATATGAAAATATTCCATTTCCGCATTTGAATGAAGATAAAGTAGTTGGTTTGGTAACTATTAGACCCAATGAAGGACTGACTTCACTCAAAAAAAACATCTGGAAATATTATGGAGGTTCCGTTTTTTTTAGAGATGGAAGCATCAGTATGCCCAAAGTTTTCGATATCAAAATTAAAGATGTCAACTCACAAATTGTAACTGCCATTGAAAATAATTCTCAAAACAATATCCAACTTACCTTAGATGCTGTTTTCGATTTTATGAAAACAAGAAAAAACTATCATCCTCAATATAAGGTTTTTAAAGAATATTTCGTGTTGTGTTGGTCTGGTCAAAAAAAAGTAGTAAAGCAAGAAACATTTTATTCAAGAGTTGATATTGAGTTGATAAATGAACAAGTTCGATTGTTCTTTTCCAAACTTGATGAGGTTTCAATTGAGATTACAGAAAATCAATTCAAAATTATTGAATATGTGCATTTAGGACTTCAAAATTCTTACAAATATTACCAATTGGAAGAAACAATTATCGATTTTAGCAACAACGCCAATTACACAATAGATTCTAAATTGTTGTTTGAACCACCTCAATTTGACAAAAAAGTGTTGCATCATATTTACAACGCAAACAATACTATTTTAGAAAAATTAAAAAAAGGATTAACGCTTACAAAAAGCGAAGAAATTGATTTAAAAAACCTTCCTGCAACCTATTTAATTTGCTATCTCAATTTGTTTCACGAAGCTATTGACAAACTCAATGAAGCCAGAATGTATATAAAAAATCACAGTGAAGAAATCTATGAAATTTATAAAGATACTATGCGAATTTTACGAAAAGTGAAGTATAGTTGAGTTATATAAACGCTAAAGGCGAAAATTTTTGTCGCAAAATTTGCGCATCATCTACTTCAAGCCAAGAAGCTAAAATCGTTGCATAAATCGTTCTAAAATCAACACTATATTTCAAATCTCCATTGGAATCCAAATCAGACAAACTTGCCAAATCATTATAAAATCCTTGTTTTTTTAATTGATTTCCAATGATAAAAACGTTGCTTGCAGCTCCATGATCAGTGCCATTTGCAGCATTTTCTTTGACACGTCTTCCAAATTCTGAGAAAGTAACAATCAATGTATCATTGAAAGTTCCTTGTTTTTTTAAGTCATTCACAAATGCTTCTATACTTGAAGCATAAATATCCAACAATCTTTTTTGCGAATTCAATTGATTTGCATGCGTATCAAATCCGCCAAGGGAAGAGAAAAATACGCGAGTTTCCAAGCCAGAATTGATCAATTTTGCAGTTGTTTTTAATTGGTTTGCAAATTGATTATTTGGGTATTCTGCGTTGTTTGAAGCAATTTTATTTTTTTCAAAAATGTACTTTGATGATGATTTAGCATCAATCATGGTTTTGTATAAATAGCCCAAATTATGCTCACTCAAATGCTCATCATTGTAGTGATTTAGCACATTTTTAAAATACGGATCTTGCGATAATTTGAATAAATTCGTTGGATTTTGAGTTGCAATTCCGTTGATATTTTCGCCTTTCATCAACAAAGACAAACTATCATCAATTTCTATGGCATTGTAGGCATTTGAACCATAAGCATCTAAATATCTTCCAATCCAACCAGTTTGCCAATATTGATTGGAATTACTGGCAGTTTGCCAAATATCTGTTGCTCTAAAATGCGAACGATCAGGATTTGGATACCCAACATTATTTATGACAGTTAAGTTTCCTTGATCGTATAAATTTTTCAACGGCAATAAACTCGAATGAAATCCTAAAGAATCTGAAACAGGAATAATATCACTTTTATGAAGAGAAATTTTAGGTCTATTGCTGTAATAATCGTCATTTGTAAATGGAACAATCGTATTCAAACCATCATTTCCTCCTGCTAATTGTATCATTACCAATCGCTTATAACCAAAATTATTTGGATTGGAATTTTCAAAAGCTTTTAAAAATCCTGGAATAAAAAATAAGCTACTTGCTAGTGCAGATTGTCTCAAAAAATCTCTTCTTTTCATATGTGCAAATTATATTTTTTATCGGTCACATATGCGATCGACTTTTTATTAAATGGTGTTTGCTTGCGCAAACTTTTTTTTATTGTCGATTTCATATTAACAAATTTGATATTCTGGGAGTGACATTAATTGAATGCAAAATTCTTTTTTAGAGGTTTTTGAAAGATGACTTAAATAGGTTTCAGTTCCTTCATTTGGAGCAGTAATTAGAAAAATAGATTTCATTTCATCAAAGCTAATTTGTCTAAAACTATCTTCAAAAAAATCCCAATCAACAGTTACTTCAGCAAAGTTTTTTTGATTTTTGTTTTGGGCATGATATTTTTCAAATGAATCCTCAAATTCACCTTTTTCTTTGATAGAAATTTCGGCATTTGACAATAAGATTGAAGGCAATTTCAACCGTAAAATAATGGTATTGCTGTCAATCCAATTTTTTCCGCCTTTCCAACCTGCAACATTTGGAGGATCTAAAAGCACTTGGCCTAATAAACGTTGAATTTTTTGAACATCTTTTGTGTTCTGAAACGAAAAAGGAACCATTTTTTGCATTCCAATCAAAAGTTCAATGGGCGATTTAATTTTTGTTCCAATATGTTCAGCATCATAAAACCAATCTTTTAAAAACAAGAATTTCATGAGTTTTTCGATATTGTAATCTTTGAAAAAAACGGCTTTTAATTCATCCAAATGCTTTTCGTTTACTTGATCATTTACAAAATAACGATATATTTTTTCGCAAATAAAACGAGCACATTGTTGTTGTTTTAAAATAATATCAATGATGTCATCACCTGAAAAATTGCCTGTTTCTCCAAAAAAAGTTTTTAAACCTTCATCATGATGATATTTTCCAATTACAAATTCGCCTTTAAAAGTATGATTATAGCCAGTAAAAGCTTTGGCACATTCTTTCACATCATTTTCTGAATAATTTCCAACACCCAAAGTAAAAAGCTCCATGAGTTCTCGTGCAAAATTTTCATTGGGTTGTTTTTTTCTATTTTGTCTTGAGTTTAGGTAATTCAACATGGCAGGCTCTTTAGAAATTTCTTTTACAAAATCGCCAAAATTACCAAGCGCATTTTTTCTAAGTGCGTTGTTATATTGCTGAACAAAATTTATATTTTGATTTTTACACACAAAATGATTTGCCCAAAAAAGTGTCATTTTTTCTCTTAAAAGCACCTCAGAATTTGATAAACGTTCAATCCAAAGCTTGTTAAAATCTCTAATTTTTTCATTGCTTTTTCGTTGAAATTCCATTGAATTAGGCATTTCTTTCATGTATTCTTTAGTATAAATAGAAAAATCAGAAAGATCTATTTCCAATGGAAGAAAACGGTTTGTAGTAAATAAAAATTCAACAACTTTTTTTCTATTTTTTTTTGATAAATCAGTGGCAAGTTTGGGAGTAATTCCAAAACCTGCTCGTAAAAATAAATGCTGAAGTTGTTTTGTTTTCATGTAGCTTAGACTATAAAAATGGTAAAACGTTTAGATCATCCATAAAAGTATAGATGATTTAAATTTTTACACAAAGTAAAGCAGTTATAAATCAAATTTTATTCCTTGTGCTAAAGGCAATTCAGTAGTATAATTGATGGTGTTTGTTTGTCTTCTCATATAGACTTTCCAAGCATCAGAGCCAGATTCACGACCTCCACCAGTTTCTTTTTCACCACCAAAAGCACCTCCAATTTCAGCTCCAGAAGTGCCAATATTTACATTTGCAATTCCACAATCTGAACCATTTACTGATAAAAATGCTTCTGCTTCACGCAAATTATTTGTCATAATTGCAGAAGATAATCCTTGTGCAACTCCATTTTGAATGTCAATGGCTTTGTTTACTTCACCTGAATATTTTATCAAATATAAAATGGGCGCAAATGTTTCATGTTGCACAATCTCAAAATTGTTTTTTGCTTCAGCAATTGCAGGTTTTACATAGCAACCACTTTCAAAGCCTTTTCCAGATAAAACTCCACCTTCAACAATCAATTTTCCTCCTTCCTCAACCACTTTTTGAAGCGCATTTTCATACATTTCTACAGCTTGAATATCAATCAAAGGACCCACATGATTTTTCTCATCTAACGGATTTCCAATGCGCAATTGTTGATACGCTTTTGTCAACGCTTCTGTGACTTTGTCAAAAATGGATTCATGAATTATCAATCTTCTAGTTGATGTACAACGTTGACCAGCTGTTCCTACAGCCCCAAAAACAGCTCCAATCACTGTCATTTTGATATCAGCATCAGGAGTTACAATAATGGCATTATTTCCACCTAATTCTAGTAATGTTTTTCCTAAACGTCCTGCAACTTCTTTGGCTACAATTTTCCCCATTCTGGTACTTCCTGTAGCAGAAATCAACGGAATTCTAACGTCTTTTGTCATGAATTCACCAACTTTATAATCACCATTTATCAAACATGAAATTCCTTCAGGCAAATTGTTTTCAGCCAAAACTTCTGCAATGATTTGTTGACAAGCGATGCCACACAAAGGTGTTTTTTCTGATGGTTTCCAAACACAAACATCGCCACAAACCCAAGCCAAAGCTGTGTTCCAAGCCCAAACAGCCACAGGAAAATTGAACGCAGAAATAATTCCAACAACTCCTAAAGGATGATATTGTTCGTACATTCTATGTCCAGGACGTTCTGAATGCATTGTTAATCCATGCAATTGTCGCGATAAACCAACTGCAAAATCACAGATATCAATCATTTCTTGGACTTCTCCTAAACCTTCTTGATAAGATTTTCCCATTTCATAAGAAACTAATTTTCCCAAAGCTTCTTTTTTCAAACGCAATTTTTGTCCAAATTGACGCACAATTTCTCCTCTAAAAGGTGCAGGTTTTGTTCTCCAAGTTTTAAAAGCAATTGTAGCAGTTTCCATCACTTTTTCATAATTTTCCTTACTTGTGATGGTTACTTTTCCAATTGATAAACCATCAACTGGTGAAAAACTTTCCATTATTGATACATCAGAAAAAGAATTTTTTCCTGTGGAAGTTCCATCATTTATTGTTTTTAATCCTAATTGAGATTGCAATTCTTTCAAGTCAAAATTTGTCATTTTGTGTTTCAATTTAAGTTGATTACTTTTAAGTCCGAAAGTACGAAATCTTTTAGAGTTATCTAAATCCAACAAAAACAATACTTATTGTTTAATATCAAACAAATTATATGAAAAAAATATTTTTTTTAGTTTTCTCTTTGCTGTTTTTAATGGCTTGTGAAACAACTCCCAAAGAAGAAAAAATTAATGATTTTGCAATTATCATTCATGGTGGTGCAGGCACAATTCTGAAAAAAAACATGACTGATGAACAAGAAGCTGCTTACAAAGCAAAATTGGAAGAAGCTATTAAAGTAGGGTATAATATCTTAAAAAATGGAGGAACTTCTACAGAAGCTGTAATGAAAACGATTCAAATAATGGAAGAATCACCTTTATTCAATGCAGGAAAAGGTGCTGTTTTTACAAACGCAGGAACCAATGAATTAGACGCTTCTTTTATGGATGGAAAAACCTTAAATGCAGGAGCTGTTGCTGGTGTAAAAGACGTAAAAAGTCCTATTGAATTGGCAATTAAAATCATGACAGATTCTGAACATGTGATGCTTTCTGGAGAAGGAGCATCAGCTTTTGCGAAAGAAAAAGGATT
>DAIUBY010000048.1:14378-19190 GCA_036846425.1 Polaribacter sp. | reverse complement strand
CAACAAAACAGGCTCTCCAAAACCCAATTCTTTCATTCGTTCTAATTGGGTTGCAGCATCACCAACAATCAACCAAATCATTTTGTTTGGGTTTACGTATTTGTTTGCCAATGCAGCAATGCGTTCTTTGGTCATGTTTTTTACCACTTTTTCACGGTCTTTTACGTAATCTGCTTTCCATCCAAAGTCGCTGATGTTGGATAACATATTCAGTTTTGCACCTGCTGTTTCAAAAGCACGTGCGTTACTTTTAATCAAGAAACTTTTGGTGGTTTCTAAATCTGCATCAGAAAAAGTTGTTGGATATTCTTCCAAGATTTTTTTAATCAATTGAGCAGATTCTAACGTTACGTTACTTCTTACACCACTTGAAATGGTAAATGATCCTTTTGCATTTGTGCCAGAAAAATTGGAACGAATTCCATAAGTATAGCCTTTTCCTTCACGCAATTCTTGCGTTAATCTTGAGGCAAAACCTCCTCCACCAAGAATGTAATTCATTACGTTTGCAGGATAAAAATCAGCATCTGTTGCTGATAAAGCTGGAGCACCAAATTGTAAAACAGATTGCTTTGCATTTGGAATGTCATAAAAATAAACCACTGATTTTTCAGGTGCATTTGGGGTTTTATATGCTGGAATTGTAACTTCTTTTGGCAACCAATTTGTGTGTAAACTTTCTAAAGAAGTAACAACTTTGTCCTGAGAAATATCTCCAACAACGAGCATTTTTGCTACAGATGGCGAAATGTAATTCGTATAAAAGTTTTTCAAATCTGTCAAAGTCATATTTTCGATAGAAGCAATTGTTCCCAAACTATTTTTTGAACGAATGTTGTCTTTTCCATAGATTAATTCATTGTAAATATTTGCTGCAACAGCATTTGGATTT
The DNA here is from genome assembly GCA_036846425.1 of Polaribacter sp. Taxonomy (GTDB): domain Bacteria; phylum Bacteroidota; class Bacteroidia; order Flavobacteriales; family Flavobacteriaceae; genus Polaribacter. Next base: position 18,298 of record DAIUBY010000048.1, on the reverse strand, counting down.
GCTTCTTGTTGACGTAAATTGGAGATAGTTGCTTTTTTCAACAATTCAAATTCGGTTTCGTCAAATCTTGGCTCTAAAAGAATTTCCTTAACCAAAGCTATTGTTTTGTCATAATTTTTAGTCAAGGTTGTTCCACTAATGGTGATGTTTTCAGTTTCAGAATTCACAAAAATACTTGCTCCTAGAAGTTGAATTTCTTCTTCTAATTGAAGTACTGTTTTATTTTTGGTGCCTTTGTTCATCAAATTGGCTGTCATTTTTGCAACACCCAATTTGTCAAAAGATTCCAATAATTGTCCTCCATCAATTGTCAAATTAAATCGCACTAAAGGCACTTCATCATTTTCAATTCCATAGATTTTCAAACCATTTTTCAAACTTGATTGATACACTGCAGGAACACTTAATTCCAGCGTTTTTCCATAAGGAGGTTCAACACTTCTGTTAATTTTTGAAGGTGTTTTAGTGTAGGTTGCTTCTATTTTTGCATCAAAATTTTCCTCTGCACCAATCACAATTTTTTCTTCTACAACATCAGCCAAAACAGCATTTGAAAGTGCCAAATCAGCCTTGTTTTTTGGCACAAAACTCGTAGCAATGTAGTTTTTGTTTTTGATGTATTTTTGATACACTCTCATCACATCTTCTTTAGTAACTGCTAACGTATTATTGATATCTTCAGTTACAAAACCTGGATTTCCTGTATAGGTATTGTAAGATGCCAATCTTGTTCCTTTGCCTAAAACACTAGACAAACTGCTATAAAAATTGGTTTCTTGAGACGCTTTTATTCTGTTTAAATCTTTGTCAGAAATCCCTTCTGATTCAAATTTTGCGAATGCTTTTTCAATTCCTGCTTTTACTAAATCTAGTTTTACTCCATCAAAAGATCTCACTATCAATTGAGTTTGACCAGCCAATTCTGAAATGTAATTGTACATAGTTGTGTTTGAAGTCAATTTTAAATCATCCACCAAAACTTGATTCATAGGTGCTGATTTTCCATTGGTTAAATATTCAGCCAAAACTTCTAAAGCATACGAATCTGGATGATATAATTCTACTGATGGCCAAACCATGGTAAGTTGAGGAACTCTTGCAAAATTGTCTTCATAATATAAAAACTTGGTTTCAGGAACATTTCCTGGTCTTTTATCCAAAGCAGGAATTTCATTTCCTCTGGGAATTTCATCAAAATATTTACGCACCCATTTTGTAGCTTGATTGATATCAAAATCTCCAGACAAAACTAAAGTGGCATTGTTTGGAACATACCATTTTTTGAAAAACGTTTTTACGTCATCCAAAGTGGCATTTTGCAAATCTTCCAAAGAACCAATCACTTCCCAATTGTAAGGATGATTTGTTGGGTATAAATTTTTTCCAATTACATATTGATTGTGTCCATAAGGACGATTATCATAGCTTTGTCTTTTTTCGTTTTTTACCACTTGCTTTTCCTTTGCCAAAACTTGGTCAGTTACAGTATTAATGAACCAACCCAACTTGTCAGCTTCTGCCCAAATCATTTTTTCCAAAGCATCTTTTGGGACGGTTTGCAAGTAATTTGTTCTGTCTCTAGATGTTGAACCATTAGCTCCTGAGCCACCAATTCTGGCAGTCATTTTATCCAAACCACCTTTCCCTAAATTTTCGGATTCTAAGAATAATAAATGTTCAAAAAGATGTGCAAAACCAGTTCTACCAGCAATTTCTCTTGCTGAACCCACATGCACCATCAATTCTACAGCCACAACAGGATCTGAATTATCGACATGAAAAACAACATCCAAACCATTGTTCAATGTTATTTTTTTATAGTTGATACTTAAATCTGATTTTTTTTCTTGAGAGATAATTTCTCCACCAAAAAAAGTGGCTATCAATAAAAATATACTTATTGTTTTATTCATTTTGAGTGTAATTTAGGTTATAAAGATATGGGAAAAGTTTTAAAGCTTTAAAGCCAATTGCTAAAAGCTATTTATTCCTCCCTTTTTCATTTGGATATAAGAGAGGTAAATTTTCACTTTGAAAAATTGCTTTGGTTTCAATATTGATGGCTGAAATTTTTCCTTTAAAAGCTGCTCCTGTATCAATATTCCATAAATTATAAATATTTACAGGCAAAGGTTCATTGTAATTTGTAGTTGGTGTGTGACCTATATAAATTTCGTGATACAATTGCAATCGTTTTGGAAAAAATGGTGACGATTTTTCAAGGTTTTTATCTATTGCCAAAACCATTTCCCACAAAGAACGGTCTGTGTTAAAAATCCCTTCATGCAATTCTCTTTGAACACCATATAAAGAAGTAAATCCTGCATGAATAAACAATCTATTTTGATTATCAATATGATACAAAGGCATTTTTTCGAAAAATTTCAGATGAATATTTTTTTCTTCGGATGAAAAACCTTCGTAACTATCCATAGTTTCTTTGCCTCCATGCAAATACCAAGACGCATTTACAGTACCATTTTTCAACCAATCTTCGCACCAAACATCATGATTTCCTTTGATAAAAATGCAATTAATTTTTTGTGATAGTTGCATTAATAATTCCACAACTTGAGCAGATTCGCTCCAACCATCTACATAATCACCCATAAAAATGAGTGTATCTTTTTCGGTAATTTCTAGTTGATTCAGTACTTGTAACAAGGCTTTTAAACCTCCATGAATATCGCCAATGGCAAACGTTTGCATGATGTTTCTTTTCAGCAAAACTACTTTTTTTTGAAAAGAAATCAGTAAAATTTTCATCAAAAAAAGGAAATCTGATTTTATTTCAGATTTCCTTTCTCAAAAACTTTCTTTCTTTTTATTAGAACTTTAAACTTAAATTTTGAATGAAATGATTGGCAAGGTTGCATGATTTGTAACATCTTCTGCAACACTTCCTTCCATAAAATTGGCAAAACCAGTTCTGCCATGGGTAATTACTGCAATTAAATCTGCACCAACTGAATTGGAAAAATCTAAAATTCCTTGCAGAATAGTTCTTGCACAAACAAAATGAACATTTATTTTTCTATCTGTATTCCCCTCTAATTTCATCAAAAATTCATCAGCTAAGGCATCCATTTCTGGCGTTGTTTTAAAAGAATCAAAAGGAGCATTTACATACACAATATGTTTTTTGGCGTTCATAGGCTCTAGTGTTTTCAGCATTTTTTGAAAAGCAGGAATGCTTTCTGATGAAAAATCTGAAGCAACAACAATATCCGTAAATTCAATATTAGCCATTTCATTTTTGATAACTAAAACTGGCACATTTGCATGTCTGATTACTTTTTGAGTATTTGAGCCAATAAAAAATTCTTTAAATCCACTTGCACCATGTGAGCCCATGATAATTAAATCAGCATTTACCTCTTTTGCAATTGCATCAACTTCTTTAAAAACTTTGTAATGTTTGATAATTGGAACTACTTTTATGTTTTTCAAATACTCTTTTTTCAAAAAATCATGAAATCTTTTTTCTGCTAATTTCAAGAAAAAAGCTGTTTTCTCGTGCAAATACACTTCACTTTCTGACAAAGACATTTCTTGCATGTCTAGCATGTGCAGTGCATAAATTGTGGCATCATTTTTTTGCGCCAATAAAGCAGCTGTTTTCAGCGCATATTCTGAATGATTTGAAAAATCTACAGGTACAATTATATTTTTCATGATGTTTGTATTTTGATATTCACACAAAATTAGAGAGTTCAATTTTTAAAAAAAACGATAAATATCATGTTTTAAAAAAATAAAACTTCGATTTCTATTTAAAATCTTTCTAAATTGAATATCAAAATTAAGTTATTACCTTTCATTACGACAACAAAAACATCAATCAAAAAGCCATGGAACACATAGTCATCATTGGAAATGGTATTGCAGGTGTAACTGCTGCAAGGCATATCAGAAAAAAA
>DAIUBY010000048.1:0-14278 GCA_036846425.1 Polaribacter sp. | reverse complement strand
CATCATTGGAAATGGTATTGCAGGTGTAACTGCTGCAAGGCATATCAGAAAAAAATCGAACAAAAAAATTACTATTATTTCTGGAGAAAATCCCTATTTTTTTTCAAGAACTGCTTTGATGTATGTGTATATGGGACATTTAAAATTTGAACACACACAGCCTTATGAAAATTGGTTTTGGCAAAAAAATAAGATTGATTTAAAACAAGGTTTTGTAACACATATTGATACTGATAAAAAAGAACTCATTTTAAAAGATGACACTTCAATTTTTTATGATAAACTAATCATTGCAACAGGTTCAAAACCCAACAAATTTGGTTGGAAAGGGCAAGATTTGCAAGGAGTTATGGGATTTTATCACAAACAAGATTTGGAAAGTTTAGAAAAGTACGCACCAAATAATGAAGTTTGTAAAAGAGCAGTCATTGTTGGTGGAGGTTTGATTGGCATTGAATTGGCGGAAATGTTGCGAAGTAGAAAAATTCCCGTAACTTTTTTAGTGCGTGAAAACAGCTTTTGGAACGGAGTTTTGCCAAATCAAGAATCGGAAATGATTAATAAACACATTTTAGAACATCACATTGATTTGCGTTTGAATACCAATTTAAAAGAAATTATTGCAGATGAAAATGGGCATGTAAAATCAATAATTATTGAGGAAACTGGCGAAGAAATTCCTTGCAATGTTGTTGGTTTAACAGCAGGCGTTTCACCAAACATTGATTTTCTAAAAAACAGCAAAATTGCCACAAAAAGAGGCGTTTTGGTAAATCGTTTTTTGGAAACCAATATTCCTGATATTTATGCAATTGGCGATTGTGCAGAACAGGAAATCGCTATTGGAAATCGCAGAAATATTGAAGCAGTTTGGTACACTGGAAGAATGATGGGCGAGACTGTAGCTCAGACTATATGTGGCAACAAAACCGAATACAAACCAGGTAATTGGTTCAATTCTGCAAAGTTTTTGGATATTGAATACCAAACTTATGGTTGGGTTTTTAGTGAACAGACAAAAAGCGAAAATGAGCTTCATTTTCAATGGAGACATCCCTTAGAAAACATTTGTGTAACTATCGCTTATGATAAAAACACTTCTAAATTTTTAGGCATCAATACGTTCGGAATTCGAATGCGACACGAAATTTTTGACAAGTGGCTTTCAGAAAACAACTCTGTTGAAGAAGTTGTTCAAAATTTATCAAAAGCAAATTTTGACCCTGAATTTTTTACGCAATATGAAAAATTAATATTAGCAGCTTTTAAACATCACTCTTTAATTTTAGCTCATGAAAAATAATAAATTGCAAAGCATGTCTTTGGTTTCAAATGCTGCACAAGAAATATCAATCAAACAAAAAATTAGCATCACAATGGGTGTTGTTGGTTTGTTCTTATTTGTTTTAGCATTACTGAATACAAATTTTCCGAATAAATCGTTGTTTTTAACATTGTCTTTAAGTTTGATAAGTGTTGGAGTAATTATCTATTCCAATGATTTGTATTTAACAAAACAAAAAGGCATTAAAAATGATGGCGTTTGGTTTTCATCAATTTCATCAAAAGGCGTTTTGGCTTGGGTTACAGGAATTGTACTTACAGGATTTTACATCGTTCTTTACTTTTATCCTCAGTATTTAGGACAACAAACAAATGGTGCTGAAAACACAGGTTTAATTAGTCTTTTTGATCCACTAAGTCATTTATTAGCAAATAGACCTGCAAGCCAATGGTTTGTATATGGAACGCTTTATACAGTGGCAATTTTAGTTTTTGGATATAAATTTATTTTAAAATATAGGCATAATAGATACGAACAATTGCGCACAGTTTCAGTGATGTTTTTTCAATTAGGATTTGCTTTTTTGATTCCTGAATTGATGTCGCTTTTAAACGAAAGTCATAATTATAACCTTCCATATTATGATTTAAAAAGCATGTGGCCACTAAACTATTATCTTTTTGATAGTTGGTCACTAAAAGGTTTGTTATCATCTGGTGCTTTAGGATTGATTATGTTGCTTTTTGGCATCCTTTCTATTTTTGTAATCTCGCCATTTTTAACTTACAAATATGGCAAACGTTGGTATTGTTCGTGGGTTTGTGGTTGTGGTGGTTTGGCAGAAACTGCTGGAGATTCTTTCAGACAATTGAGCAGTAAAAAGCTAAGTTCATGGAAAATAGAACGTTGGTTAATTCATACAGTCATGGTTTTTTCTATTATTATGACAACCGCAGTTTTGTACTCATTTTTAGGAAATGATACAACTAAGTTTTGGCTTACAAGAACCACTTTTTTGATTGGTGTAATTTTAATACTCTCTGTGATTTTTGGTTTGGTGATGATTTTTAAACGAAAAGAACTTGGCAAGGATGCACGTTATGGGGCAATTGGTTTTTTTAGTTTGCTATTTTTACTCTTCATTCTACATTTTACAAGTACTTCACAAGAACTATTTTTGATAAAGTCTGATACCTTAAGAAGTGTGTATGGTTTGTATATTGGTTCTATATTTTCTGGAGTTATTGGCACAGGATTTTATCCAATTTTAGGAAATAGAGTTTGGTGCAGATTTGGTTGTCCTATGGCTGCAATTTTAGGATTTCAACAACGAATGTTTTCAAAATTTAGAATTACCACAAATGGTGGTCAATGTATTTCGTGTGGAAACTGTTCTACCTATTGTGAAATGGGAATTGATGTTAGAGCTTATGCGCAAAAAGGCGAAAACATAGTTCGCTCTAGCTGTGTTGGTTGTGGCATTTGTAGTGCAGTATGTCCAAGAGGAGTTTTAAAATTGGAAAATGGTGATGTAAAAGGCAGAATAAATCCCACAGAAATTTTGTTAGGAAATGATGTGGATTTAATGCAATTGCTAAACAAAAACAATGCTTAAAAATAGCTTATTCCTTTTTTTTAGTTTTTTTAGTTGTATGCTCTTTTCACAAATAGAGTATAAAAAAATATACACTGAAAATGATCAATTGAAAGAAGAAGGATGGCAAATTGAACATAAAAAAATGGGTTTTTGGATTACCTATACTTCCAATAATACTATTTCTTCCAAAGGATATTATATTGAAAATAAAAAAAATGGCTTCTGGAATTATTATCATTTAAATGGAAAAATTAAAAAGCAAGGTGTTTTTATTGACGACCTAAAAAACGGCAATTGGAATGAATATTATGAAGATGGAATAAAAAAAAATGAAGGTGTTTATATTGATAATCTAAAAAACGGCTACTGGATTTCTTATCACAATAACAAAAATATATCAGAAGAAGGATGGTTTAAAGACGATAAAAAATCAAATACTTGGGTGGGTTATCATCCAAATAAAACTATACAATACAAAGCAACTTTTTTCAATAACAAACCTACTGGTTTTTGGATTATTTACCATGAAAATGGTCAAAAAGAATCTGAAGGAACTTATAAAAATGGGTTAAAAACAGGTTATTGGAGATTTTATTATCAAAATGGAAAACTAGAAAAAGAGGGTAATTTTAAAAATAATTTAGAAACAAATTACTGGTATTTTTTTACAGAAAATGCTTTAAAAGAAAAAGAAGGACATTTTAGTTTAGGAAAAAAAAATAATTGGTGGTTATTTTATGATACAAATGGCGACTTATCTCAAAAATGCCAATTAGAAAACAATCAAAAAAATGGCTATTGTTTAATGTATCAAAACAACAAAATTGTAAAAGCTTCCAAATATAAAGCTGGGAAAAAAGAAAAAGAATGGACAGATATTTCAACTTTCAAAAAAGAAAACAATCTGAATGATTTAAAATAATCAAAACCAAATATCATGGAAATTTCTCCATCATACTATAAGCGAAATTTATTAAAAAAGAAATAAAAATGGAAGTTTTACTGGTTTGTAAAATAAAAAAGTGAACTAAAAAAACAATAATAATTCAACCAAAAAAAATTCAAAACAAGATTTTTTTTTGAAAACACGTAAGAATAAATAAAATAAAAAGGCACTTTTTTTAAAAATTTAGAAATATATTTTTTGAAATTTTATCAAAAATATTTGTTAAAAAAAGAAAATACAATTGTTAATATTTTGACAAAAATATTTATACTTTTACATCCGAATTTTTAAGTAGGTAAAAAAAGACAATTGACTGATTTTGTTTTTCAAAATAAAAAAATTTTGATTGAACTAAAAATTATAAAATGAAGTCAATAATAAAGCTAATAATCCCTGCTTTTAACGAACAAAATTCTATTGCAAAAGTCATCAATGATATTCCAAAAATCGTAGATGAAATTATTGTGATAGATAATAATTCGACAGATAATACAGCAAAAAATGCCAAAAATGCTGGAGCAACTGTATTAAAAGAAATTAAAAAAGGGTATGGTTTTGCTTGTTTAAAAGGTATCGATTATATAGCCTCGCAAACAGAAAAACCCACAATAGTTGTTTTTTTAGATGGAGATTATTCAGATTATCCTGAGCAATTAACTGAAATTTTACAACCAATTATTGAAGAAAATATTGATTTTGTAATTGGAGCTCGTGTAAAACATTTGCGCGAACAAGGCGCAATGACACCTCAACAAATTTTTGGAAATTGGCTAGCAACAACTTTAATGAGTGTATTTTTTGATTCGAAATTTACAGATTTAGGCCCTTTTAGAGCCATAAAATATGACAAATTAGTAGCATTGAAAATGTTCGACAAAACCTATGGTTGGACAGTGGAAATGCAATTGAAAGTACTAAAACTAAAAATGAGTTACATCGAAATTCCAGTAAAATATAGAAACAGAATTGGCACCTCAAAAGTTTCAGGAACTGTAAAAGGTAGTATATTTGCAGGAATAAAAATTCTAAGTTGGATTTTCAAATATAGTTTTAAATAATGTTTATAGAGACTTTAATCATCACTATTTATACCATCAGCTTGTTGCTTATTTTTATGTATGCAATAGCACAATTGAACTTACTTTTTAACTACTTGAAATATCGAAGTAAACCCGATAATTCACCAAAATTTGATTTCAATAATCCTAATGAAATTCCTTACGTAACCATTCAGCTGCCTGTTTACAACGAATTGTATGTGATGGAAAGATTATTGCAAAATATTGCAAAAATTGATTATCCAAGAGAAAAATTGGAAATTCAGGTTTTGGACGATTCTACAGACGAATCTGTGGAAACTACTGCAGCAGAAATTAAAAAAATTCAAAAGTTAGGAATTGATATTCAACACATTAGAAGAGAAAATAGACATGGATACAAAGCTGGTGCTTTAAAAGAAGGATTGAAAACTGCCAAAGGTGAATTTATTGCCATTTTTGATGCCGATTTTTTACCAAAAGAAGACTGGTTAAAGCAAACTGTTCCCTATTTTATTGATCCACAATTGGGTGTTGTTCAAACAAAATGGAGTCATATCAATCGTAATTATTCAACCTTAACTAAAATTCAAGCGTTTGCTTTAGATGCGCATTTTACGTTGGAACAAGTTGGAAGAAATAGCAAAGGACATTTCATCAATTTTAATGGTACTGCAGGAATTTGGAGAAAAGAATGTATTTATGATGCTGGAAACTGGGAAGGAGATACACTTACTGAAGATTTAGACTTGAGTTACAGAGCACAATTTAAAAATTGGAAATTCAAATATTTAGAAAAAGTAGAAACGCCAGCTGAACTTCCTGTGGTCATTAGTGCTGCAAGATCTCAACAATTTAGATGGAATAAAGGTGGTGCAGAGAATTTTCAAAAAATGATAAAACGCATTATTTTCAATAAAAATAGTTCTTTCAAAACCAAAGTTCATAGTGTATTGCATTTGCTGAATAGTTCCATGTTTACCTTTATTTTCTTGGTTTCTGTATTGAGTGTTCCAATGCTTTATATCAAAAATGAGTATGCACATTTAAAACCTTATTTTTATGTAATGAGCTTTTTTGTGGTTAGTTCACTCATCTTTTTTGTATGTTATTGGCACATGTACAAAAATATTTATGGTGGAGGATTTAAGAATTTCATCATTTATATTGGCGCATTTTTTACGTTCTTTTCAATTGCAATGGGATTTTCTTTACACAATACAATTGCTGTTTTAGAAGGTCATATTGGTAAAAAAAGTGAATTTGTTAGAACTCCAAAATTCAATATTTTAACTTTAAAAGATAGTTGGAAAAGTAACAAATACATCAAAAAAAGACCCTCTGTTCACGTTATTTTAGAAGGTTTATTAGCTCTTTATTTTGTTTTTGGAATGTATAGCGCTTTTATTGTGGGTAATCAAGGAGGTGATTTTGGATTATTTCCATTCCATTTAATGCTATTCATTGGATATTTTTACGTGTTTTTTAAATCTATTTTTTCAAAGGCATAATGACTTTTAGTAACAAGCATAAAGCTTGGCTTTTTGTTATTGGAAGTATCTTTTGCTACATCTTTTTTGCCTATTTTTTAGAGCGAACTTCTTTTGAAAAACTACTTTTTTGCTGGATTTCTCTATTTGGATGTTTTTATTTTTTATTAAAAAATAACTCACTTTCTTTCAAAGAATTAGCCGCGATTTCGATTCTTTTCAGAGTATTATTTCTATGGGCAACACCAAATTTATCTCAAGATTTTTACAGATTTATTTGGGATGGAAGAATGCTTTTTGAGGGTCTCAATCCCTATCTTTCCAAACCTGAAACGTTTATAAATGCAGATTTATTTCCAATACCAGATGCCAAAACTTTATATGAAGGAATGGGTGTTTTAAACGGAAGTCATTTTACCAATTATCCACCAATTCATCAATTAGGATTTTTGATTGCAGCCATTTTTGCCAATAAATCCATTTTTGGAAGTATCATCGTTTTAAAAATAATACTCATTTTAGCAGATATTGGAATTCTAATTGTTGGGAAAAAATTGTTAGAAAAAATACAACTTCCTATTCACACTATTTTTTGGTACATATTAAATCCATTTATCATTATTGAAATGACTGGAAATTTGCATTTTGAACCAGTAATGTTATTTTTTTTGATACTAAGTTTGTATAAAATTCATCAAGAAAAATGGCTTTTAGGAGCAATTTTTATGGGTTGTGCCATTTCAGTAAAACTGATTCCTTTGCTTTTTTTACCATTATTTTTTCAATGGTTTCAATCAAAAAAATCAAATAAAAATTCATCTAAAAAAAATAGAATTTTGGAAATTTTTCAAAATCAAAATATATTCAAATTGGTATCTTTTTATGCCATAACAATACTTACAATTTCTATATTGTTTTTGCCATTTTTATCTCAAAATTTGATTTTAAATTTTTCAAAATCAGTAAGTTTATGGTTTACAACTTTCGAGTTTAATGCAAGTATTTATTATATTTTTAGAGAAATTGGTTACTATATGAGTGGTTACAATCAAATCGCAATTATTGGAAAAATCACCGCAATTGTAACAGTAATTTTCATTTTATTTTTAGCATTTTTCAAGAAAAATAATTCAACTAAAAACCTGTTGATTTCCATGCTTTTTGGTATCAGTTTTTACTATTTTTTTTCAAGCACTGTGCATCCTTGGTATGTTGCAACTCCACTACTTTTGTGCATTTTTACAAAATATACATTTCCAATATTCTGGTCATTTGTGGTCATTTTAAGTTATCATACATATTCAAGTTTAACTTGGAATGAAAATTTATTTTTAGTTGCATTTCAATATATTTTGTTATTTTCTTATATAATCTATGAAATTAAAAAACATATTGTAAAAAAAACAATTAGTTAATCTTTAATTATCAAAAAACTAGGTTTATTTTTATATCTTCGTGGTTAAATTTTTTTCTTATGAATAAACTCACAATAAAAGACATTGCAAAAAAATTCAATGTCTCTATTTCTACAGTTTCTAAAGCGTTGAATGACAGCTATGAAATTAGTGATGCTACCAAAGAAAAAATTCAAAAATATGCGAAAGAAAACAACTACAAACCTAATTTTAATGCCTTAAGTTTAAAAAATAGAAGTACAAAAACCATTGGAATTATTCTTCCAACAATGTTAAACTATTTTTTTGCACAAGTTTTTAACGGGATTGAAAAAACGGCTTTGGAAAGAGGTTATAAGGTAATTACTTGTATATCAAATGAATCTTATGATAAAGAATTAGAAATTATAGAAATGCTTTCCAATGGAAGTATTGACGGTTTTATTTTGTCAATGGCAAAAGAAACGGAAATCAATGCAAATTTTGCTCATTTGCAAGAAACTATCGAAAACGGAATTCCAATTGTAATGTTTGATAGAGTTGCCCCAACAATTGAATGTGACAAAATTATTACTGATGATTTTAATGGCGCTTTACATACTGTAGAACATTTGCACAAAAATGGTCATAAAAAAATCGGTTTTGTCTCTACTTTGAGTAATTTACACATTGGTCAACAACGATTTTTGGGTTACAAAAAGGGCTTAGAATCAGTTGGTTTGCCATACAATGAAGATTTTGTGATTAATATTATTGACACAGATTATAAAAAATACGAGGAGATTTTATTGCCTTTCTTGAAAAAAAATAAACTTGACAGCGTTATCACAACTGGCGAATCTGCAGCTGTTGCTTCTATGAAATCTTCCCTGAAATTAGGGCATCAAATTCCAAAAGACATTTCTGTAATTGCATTTTCAAACGGAATTTTAGCTAGACATTCTAGTCCAAAAATGACTACAATTAGTCAACATGGAGAATTAATGGGCGAAACTGCTGCCAAAATATTAATTGACAGACTAGAAAATAAATTAACAGAATTTACTACCAAAATCATCAAAACAGATTTAGTAATCAGAGATTCTAGCAAATAATTCATGGATTTTTCCCAAATTAAATTGGTAGTTTCTGATATGGATGGCACATTGCTAAATTCCAAAGGAAAAGTGAGTGAAAAATTCTTCACACTTTTTGAAAAACTGCAAGAAAAAAACATTCATTTTTGTGCTGCAAGTGGCAGACAACACAATAGTATTGTTTCCAAATTAGAGGCAATAAAAAACCAAATTTATGTAATTGCCGAAAATGGAGGTGTTGTAAAACAAGGAGAAAACACACTGCTTACTCACTTTTTAAATCCCAAAAAAGTACAAGAAATCATTCCTGTTTTGCGCACTATTGCTGGAGCAAATATGGTGCTTTGTTGCGATAATTCAGCGTATATTGAAAGTAAAGACGAACGTTTTATCAATCTTTTTCAAGAATATTATCACAGTTTTCAACAAGTGGAAGATGTAATGGAAATTGCCAAAACAATTCCTGTTTTTAAAATTGCAGTATATCATTTTGATTCCTCAGAAAAGTTTATTTTTCCTAAAGTGCAAGATTTTAAAAACGAAGTTTTATTTAAAATTTCTGGTGAACATTGGTTGGATATTTCTGATGAAAAAGCGAACAAAGGCAATGCTTTGAAAGAGGTTCAAAAACTTTTAAATGTTACAAAACAAGAAACCTTGGTTTTTGGTGATTATCACAATGATATTGAGATGATGCAAGAAGCTGGGATGAGTTTTGCCATGAAAAACGCTCACGAAGACATCAAAAAAATTGCAAAATACAGCACTGAATCTAATAACAATTTTGGTGTAGAAATGGTGTTGGAAAAGTTACTATATCAATCCTAATAGATTTTTTTAAAACTCAATCTCAACCACCAAACCTTCATTCGCGCGAATATTAAAAACGGTTTCATCTTCAAAAATCAAATATTGGCCTTTGATTCCAACTAATTTTCCAGAAAATGTTTTTTCTTTTTCTAAAGACAAACTTTTCGGTTTTTCGGGATATTTCAACACCGGAAAATGAATTTGCTTTTCTTGATTGTTTTCGATAAAATAAGGCAATACTTCTTCAGGAATGTATTTTTTTAATTGATCTCTCCACAAAACTAAATCTTCATTTTTACAATCATTTTGCAACATTTTGCGCCAATTGGTTTTGTCTGCAACGTGCTCTTTCAAAGCAACTTCTGTAATTCCTGCTAAATATCTATTTGGAACTTCTACAATTTCAATGGCTTCGTGCGCACCTTGATCTATCCATCTTGTGGGCACTTGTTGTTTTCTTGTTACACCAACTTTCACGTTGCTAGAATTTGCTAAATACACAATATGTGGCTGTAATTGCACCGATTTTTCATAGTCTAAATCACGGTCTTCAATGCCTAAATGCGCTTTACTCAACTCAGGTTTTAGTATCCAATCACCTGCGTTTGGTGTTTCAAAAAAACACGATTTACAAAATCCTTGTCTGTAAATTGGCTTTTCTAAATGACATTGTAAACACTCATATTTTACAAATGAAATTGAAAATTGTGTATTTAACAATTGATTCATGTGTAAAAAATCGGACTGCATATCCAAATAATATTGAATCTCATCCAAATATTCCGTTTTCATTTTTTTTAACACTCCTTGATATTGCATGACCAAATTTTAGTAATTTTAGCTTTTTACAAATCTACATAAAAAACGCAAGTTAACTTATGCCATACTTCATTGTTAATTCTATTATTTCATGGTTTTTAAAAAAACGTATTCATCAAATTGAATTGTTTTTAAAATATCCTATTGATGTGCAAGAAGAATTACTGATGAAATTAGTGACAACTGCAAAAAGAACCGAATTTGGAAAAGAACATCATTTTAATGAAATTGAAAATTATGAAGATTTTGTAAAAAATGTACCCATTCAAAAGTATGAAAGTATAGCGCCTTTAATAGAACGTTGCAGAAAAGGAGAGCAAAATTTGTTTTGGCCAACACCAATTAAATGGTTTGCAAAATCGAGTGGAACAACCAATGCAAAAAGCAAATTTATTCCTGTAAGCAATGAAGCTCTAGAATATTGCCATTTAAAAGCAGGCAAAGACATGTTGTGTTTATACATTACCAACAATGAAGAAAGTCAATTGTTTGCTGGAAAAGCATTAAAATTAGGAGGAAGTTCAGCTATTTATGAAGACAATAATTCCTATTTTGGAGATTTATCCGCAATTATCACTGAGAATTTACCATTTTGGGCAGATTTTAGTTCTGCTCCAAAACAAGAAACCGCTTTAATGGCTGAATGGGAAACCAAATTAGAGGCAATTATTGAGGAAACAATTCACGAAGACATAACAAGTTTGGTAGGTGTTCCAAGTTGGATGTTGGTTTTTTTGAATAGAGTTTTAGACAAAACAGGCAAAAATAATATACTGGAAGTTTGGCCAAATCTAGAAGTATATTTTCATGGTGGTGTCAATTTTAATCCTTACAGAGAACAATTTAAAAAAATCATCCCGAAAAAGAACTTTCGTTATTATGAAACCTACAATGCTTCTGAAGGATTTTTTGCCATTCAAGATCAAAACTATTCAAAAGAATTATTGTTGATGTTGGATTATGGAATTTTTTACGAATTTATTCCAATGAGCTATTATAAGGGAGAAAGTTCTAAAGCAATTCCTTTATCCGAAGTTAAGAAAGATGTTGATTATGGATTGATTATTACCACAAATGCAGGTTTA
Source organism: Polaribacter sp. (assembly GCA_036846425.1). Classification (GTDB taxonomy): domain Bacteria; phylum Bacteroidota; class Bacteroidia; order Flavobacteriales; family Flavobacteriaceae; genus Polaribacter. The sequence continues at coordinate 2,739 of DAIUBY010000048.1, read as the reverse complement.
TGGCGATATATGATTGGTGATACTATCAAATTTACTTCTTTAGATCCTTACAGAATAAAAATCACAGGAAGAACAAGGCATTATATCAACGTTTTTGGGGAAGAATTGAATATTGAAAACGTAGAAGATGCATTGAACTTGGCTTGTAAAAAAACCAACTCAACCATCACAGATTACACTTTAGCTCCTATTTTTATGGAAGGAAAAAATAGTGGTGGTCATGAATGGTTGATTGAATTTAAAGATGCTCCAGAAAATTTACAATATTTTACGGAGTTGTTAGACAATGCTTTAAAATCAATCAATTCGGATTATGAAGCAAAAAGATATAACAATTTAACCCTGACTTTTCCAAAAATAAATATAGCAAGAAAAGGATTATTTTATGATTGGTTGAAGCAAAAAGGAAAATTGGGTGGTCAACACAAAGTGCCAAGATTGTCTAATAAAAGGGAATTTTTGGAGGAATTGTTGTCATTATAATTGATAAATTAGTTGAATCTTCTTACAAATTATACCCAATTGAAAACAACAAAATTCTTGGTAAAATAAAAGTTTTGGTATCTGAAATGATGTAATTTGAAAAACTATTGCTTTGTTTGAATTGAGCATCAAATAAATTTTGAGCCGAAATTTTAAACAACCAACCACTATTTTCACCTCGATAAGAAAACGTAGTATTTGCAATTTCATAACTGTTTTTTTGACCTAAATTTTTGTTTTCATAGTTGCTTTTAATGTATTCAAAATTGAAAATAAATCCTTTAGAAAATGCATAATCAATGTTTAGAAATGGTTGTGTTGTCACAAATTTGGAGGTATTTTCGCTTGAAGTGAATTTACCAATAGTTGTTTTCAATCCAAATTCTATTGTCGGAAATTTATCAAACAACGTCGTAAATCCTAATTGATAATCATAACTATCATTTTTGTTCGTTTGCAATGTTCTATTGATTTCTTGGATAAAATTTGAGTGATTGTAACCAACTTCAAACTGGTATTTTATCTTTTGTATTGTTTTGTCTAAATTGGCACTTACTGAAATATTTTCATTTGGATTTTCAAACATTCTTACCGTTAAAAACTGGTTGATGTTTTGAAAATCAACCGTATTTCTAACACCATTTACTTGTTTGTTATAATTCAAATTTGTAAAAAACATGATGCCTTTATACAAACTAAAACGGTTGTAAGATATGCGTGCAGCATGAAACAAGTTGTTTTCCAAGTTTTCATTTCCTTTAAAAACGGAATTGTAGGAACGCAAATAAAAACGATTGGCAAAATTACTAGCTTCTGAAAATGAGGTTTTTAAGTTGTAATTCAGCTGAATTTTTTTTGATTTATTAAACTCAATTGTTGCTAAAAAATCAGGCAAAACCACCCATTTATCTCTATGGATTTCGTTTTGTTGTACAATGCTCCACGTATATTTATGCGCTTCAAAACCTTGTTTTACGGTAAAAATTCCTGTTCTGAACTTGTAATGCAATCCCAGAAAAAAATCATTCAGCTGAAAATCTACCTCATTTCCAAAACCTCCAGTTTCAAAATTATTGGAATTTCCATTATCCAACAATTGACTGTCATCTGTAAAAAAAGATTGTTGTTGCCATTTATTTCCAAGTGTTGTATAAATGTGATTGCTGTTATTCACTTCCCAAAAATGCTTGAAAACCGCATCAAAATTGCGCGAAATTTGCTGTTTCTCTTGCTGAATTCGCAACAAGTTTTGAGTATTATCACTAGGAATCAAACCCTGTAAAATGGGGTCTTGCGTTTGCCAAAAAGCATCATTGTTATTTTCATCATACAAAAAATTGACAATTCCCGAAAACGTATGCTTTGCATTGAGCCTTTTGTGCCATTCTATATTTTGATTGGCATAATTGGCTTTCAAATTTCGATCGGTAACAATGCGATTTGTTTGCGAATTGATAATCGATTCTAAAATATTGTTATTTTCGTTATTGGTTCTTTTTAGTTGCGTTCTAAAAACCCATCTTTCTTGTGAAGTTGCATTGTATTCTAAGTTCAAATTGACAATTCCTAGCAAATTATCTGTGGCTGTTTCATTGCTTCTTTCTTCAAAAAAGGTAGCATATTCGTTCAAATCTTCGATTAAACTAGTGGTTTTATTGTTTGAAAAAATACCATAAGCAGCCACATCCAACTTGGAGCTTGCCGTTTTTGTAATGTTCAATGCACCAAAATTTTGTTCACTTGTCAACACATCATTGTTTTCCATAAACTGCGAAAAATCGCCACCTCTCCAATTGAAATTCCCACTAAAAATAGCATTTACACCTCCAGAAAAACTCAAATAATCTTTGAATGTAAAGGTTTTTTCGCCAGTATTATTGCTGTTTCCAATAAAGTTGAGATTGATTTTTGGTGCATAATAAAACAAATTGGCACTGGTTTTATAGAATGATTTATTGCCTTTGCCAGCTTCTACATCCCCAAAAATAAAGCGTTTTTTGTCTTTTTTAAGTTTGATGTTCATAGCCATGTCATCAGAATCCGAAACTCCTTTTAAGAAAGAAACTTCGTTGTAATTATCAATCACTTCTACATCACCAACAGCATCTGCAGGAATATTTTCAACGGCTAATTTTGAACCTCCACCAAAAAACTTTTTACCATCTACCAACATTGTGGTTACTTTTTTGCCTTGTACAGTGACACCTCCACTTTTATCCACTTCAACTCCTGGTAATTTTTTGAGTACATTTTTGA
>DAIUBY010000047.1:0-19308 GCA_036846425.1 Polaribacter sp. | reverse complement strand
TTCATCCTGCTGATATTTCAAAAATTGAGGAAATTCCTTTTTTACCAATTCAGTTTTTTAAAACACGAAAAGTGTTGTCTTCCAAAGCCGAAATTCAAGAAATTTTTACAAGCTCAGGAACTACAGGAAGTGTTACAAGTCAGCATTTTATCACTGATATTCAGCTCTATAAAGAAAGTTATTTGAAAGGATTTGCCCATTTTTATGGCGACATTAAAAACTATGTTGTATTGGCTTTATTGCCCAATTATTTAGAAAGAAATGGTTCTTCTTTGGTGTTTATGGTGAATGATTTGATTGAAAAATCAAACAATGCTGATAGCGGATTTTATTTGCATAATTTGGAGGATTTGGCTCAAAAACTCCGTTTTTTGGATGCAAATGGACAAAAAGTGTTGTTGATTGGAGTTTCATTTGCCTTGTTGGATTTGATTGAAAAAAACCAATTTTCGCTAAAAAATACAATTGTTATGGAAACTGGAGGAATGAAAGGAAGAAGGAAAGAATTGGTGAGAGCTGAACTTCATAACGTATTAAAAAATGGTTTTGGTGTTGCTGAAATTCATTCAGAATATGGTATGACAGAATTGTTAAGTCAAGCATATTCCAGAGGAAATGGTATTTTTGAAACGCCAAATTGGATGAAAATTTTGGTTAGGGACACAGAAGACGCTTTGACAATTTTATCGAATGAAAAAACAGGAGGAATCAATGTTATTGATTTGGCAAATTATAATTCCTGTTCATTTATTGCTACGCAAGATTTAGGAAAAACTCATCAAAAAGGTACTTTTGAAATCATAGGACGCTTTGACAATGCTGATATCAGAGGTTGTAATTTGATGGTTTTGTAAGTAGTAATTTTTACTTTTCAAATTCGGTTTTCATCAATCTGTCCCAAAACGTAAAATACAATCCGTAGTTGTAATTGAATTTTGTGTGATGAAAATCGTGATGTGTTGCGCCAATAAACCATTTTCGGAACCATTTTCCAAATTTTCCTGAAGGATAAATTTCAACCCCTGCATGATTGATGGTTGCTGAAATTGTCATAATTAAAAGCGCAAACAGAAAAGCATACAAATGCAATGGCAAAATGACAATTACAATGGGCAAAAAAGCCGCTTGAAAAATTGTTTCCAAAGGATGAAATGAAAACGAAGTAAGCACAGAAGTATGAATACTTTTATGATGAATTAAATGCAAATATTTATACACTTTTGGCAAATGCATCCATCTGTGAAACCAATAATAATAAGCATCTTGCAAAAATAAAAAGACAAAAACACTCAAAGGAATATAGAAAAAAGAGGCTGTTGAAAACTCGGTATAAATTGCGGTAAAGCCATTTGCATACAGAAAATAAATTAACAATCCTGTTGCTGCAAAAATGAGTCCGCTAATAAATGACCAGAAAATTTCTTTTTGCAATTGCGCTTTTTTGGGAGATTTTTTTCTCAAAAAACGATGTTGAAACTTCTTTTTTAAAAACTCAAAAAAAATCAAATGATACATTCCTGAAACCACCAAATAACGCACAAAAATGATGACAGTCAGTGTCAAAAAAATTGAGCTTAGGGTGTAAAAATTTGTAAAATCGATGGTTGGAATTTGGGTTTTCACTATTCAAAACGTATCAAAAAATAATTCATATTTGATTTAATAATTTCTGTAGAGTCTCAGGATTCATCCTGTTATTGAAGAAAGTAAGTAAATAAACTTTGTTGTTTTTGTTGTCAATTTTATAATACAATGAAACATTTTTATGGATGAAAGCCTTTCTTATTTCTGTTTTTTTAATACTAAAAGAGTGAATGATTTTTTCATTTTTAATTTTTTCTAACATTGAATCTGTTAAGTCTTTAAAATCTCTCATTTCTTTTTTTGTCCATCTAAAATCAAGATTTTCAAAAATTTCACTGAAGGTGTTATTTGCTAATCTTGTCCAAATAATTTCCATAAAATTAGAGATTATACTTCTCTTTAATCCCTTTCATAACTTGTTCATGACTTAATAAATTTCCCTCCTCAATATCTTTCAAGCCTTTTTGAATCAATAATTTTTCAGATTCAGAAATTGAAACATCCCAATCATCAGCCTCAGAAAAGTTATTTTTGATAGTTTTCAAAGTACTAATAACTGACTCGTCATTGACGCTTGTCAGCCACTCTATCAATTTATATTTTTCTAATTGGATATCCATAAAGTAATATTTTTCGTAAATGTAAGGAATTTTGTATGCTATTTTTTATTCAAAACATATCAAATAATAACTCTTTTTACCTCTTTGCAACAACACATATTTTTCAGCGATTAAATCAGCTTTTGTAATGATAAAATCTTCGCTAATTTTTTCTTTATTCACTGAAATTCCATTTTCTTTTAGAGCTCTTTTTGCCTCGCCATTTGATGCTAAAAAATTTGTTTTGCCTGATAAAGCATCAACCATTGAAATTCCTTCTTGCAATAATTCTGATGAAATTACAGCTTGTGGAATTCCGTCAAAAACATCTAAAAATGTTTGCTCATCCAATGATTTTAAAGCGCTTGTAGTTGAGTTTCCAAATAAAATTTCGGAAGCTGCAATCGCATTTTCATACGCTTCTTTTCCATGAACTAATAAAGTTACTTCTTCACCCAAACGTTTTTGTAAAATTCTTGTGTGTGGCGCTTTTGCGTGTTCAATAATTAAATCTTCAATCGTTTTTTGATCTAAAAACGTAAAAATTTTGATGTATTTTTCAGCATCTTCATCAGACGTGTTTAACCAATATTGGTAGAATTTATAAGGCGAAGTTCTTTTAGCATCCAACCAAACATTGCCTCCTTCTGATTTTCCAAATTTTGAACCATCTGATTTTGTGATTAATGGACAAGTTATTGCATATCCTTTTCCACCACCAATTCTTCGAATCAATTCAGTTCCTGTAGTGATATTTCCCCATTGATCTGAACCTCCCATTTGCAAAGTTGCTGCTTGATTTCTAAATAAATGTAAAAAATCATAACCCTGAACCAATTGATAGGTAAACTCAGTAAAAGACATGCCTTCTTTAGATTCTGAACTGATTCTATTTTTTACAGAATCTTTGGACATCATATAATTTACGGTGATGTGTTTGCCTACATCACGAATAAAATCTAAGAACGAAAATTCTTTCATCCAATCGTAATTATTCACCAAAATTGCCGCATTTTTTGCATCACTTGTAAAGTCTAAAAAGTGCGATAATTGGTTTTTTACACATTCTTGATTGTATCTCAGCGTTTTTTCATCCAGCAAATTTCGCTCAGAAGATTTTCCTGAGGGATCACCAATCATACCTGTTGCACCACCAACCAAAGCAATTGGTTTGTGTCCACAACGTTGATAATGAGCTAGTAACATAATTGGAACCAAGTTTCCAATATGTAAAGAATCCGCAGTTGGATCAAAACCTACATACGCACTTCTCATTTCTTCTAGTAAATGTTCTTCAGTTCCTGGCATGCTATCATGCATCATTCCACGCCATTGCAATTCTTCAATAAAATTCTTCATTTTGTTCAATTTATCAGGTTGCAAATATACCTTTATCCCCTAAAATATGCTAAATTCGTGTTATGATTTTAGTAACAGGAGGCACAGGTTTAGTGGGTTCGCATTTGTTGTATCAATTGTGTTTGGAACATGATAAGATCAGAGCGATTTTTAGAACAAATTCATCTCTAGAAAAGGTGAAAAATGTGTTTTTTTCATATACAGATGACGCTTCTCTTTTTAATAAAATTGAGTGGTTTCAGGCAGATATTACTGATGTTCCTTCCATGATTCCTGCATTTTTTGGCGTAAAACACTTGTATCATTGTGCGGCTTTTATTTCTTTCAATCCGAGAGATTATCGCGAAATGCGAAAAATAAATATTCATGGAACAGCGATTTTAGTAAACCTAGCCATTGATGCAAAAGTGGAAAAATTTTGTTTTGTGAGTTCAATTGCCGCTGTTGGAGAATCTTTGACAAATGAGGTGATTACTGAAGAAAATGAGTGGAATAAAGAATTGGATAACAGTGGATATTCCATCACAAAATTTGGTGCTGAAATGGAAGTTTGGCGCGCAAGTCAAGAAGGAGTAAAAGTAGTTATAGTAAATCCAGGAGTAATTTTAGGAGGCGGTTTTTGGGATGCAGGTTCAGGAAAATTATTCACTAAAGTTTACAAAGGATTTGATTTTTATACGGAAGGAATTACGGGTTTTGTTTCCGTAAAAGATGTTGCAAAAGCCATGATTTTATTGATGAAATCAGATGTTTTAAATGAAAGATTTATTTTAGTTTCTGAAAACAAATCATTCAAAGAAATTTTCTTTTTGATTGCTGATGCTTTCGGAAAAAAAAGGCCCTCAAAAAAAGTAACTTCTTGGCAAACTGAATTTTTTTGGAGATTGGCTTGGTTGTATTCAAAATTTAGTGGAAAAGAACCTTTGTTGAGTAAATATTCAGCGAGATCATCACATTCAATTTCAAGATATACTTCTGAAAAAATACAGAAAACATTGAATTTTGAGTTTGAAAAAATAGACCAAACAATTCAAGAAATTGTTACTACTTTTCTTAAAAAATAGTGTTATTGTAGAGGTTTTATTTCTTGATTTTTAACAGTATCCAACAACTTTACATTCGTTTGTGACTTTTTAACGGAATCTTTTCTGATGGAATCTAATCGTGTTTTTTGTTTTGCAAACAGTGCTTTTTTTGCTTCTAAGCTTTGTGTCGCTTTTTCTAAAATTTTTTGATAATCATCAATTTTGGACATGTAATACAAATTGCTTGTTTGAAAACGGACACTATCAATTTTAAAACGTTCATACAATAAACCCATATAGTTTATTTCCGTTTCTTGAAACTTGTTTTTGATGAATTTTGAAGACGAAGCAATCATCATTTCTTCAATCAACAAACTCATAGAATCTTTAGGAATTAGGTCTTTAGGTTTTTCAAGAATGGTGTTACTTGTACAAGAAAACAAAAAAATTGCACAAAAAAAGTAGTAAATATTCTTCATTTTATCGATTAAAAGTGAGACGTTTTCCACGAATATTTTCATTGAAATTTCCGTTTTCATACACCAAATTTCCGTTTACAAAAGTATGTGTTATTGAGCTAGAAAAAGTAGTTCCTTCAAATGGTGACCAACCACATTTATACAAAATATTCTCTCTAGAAACCGTTTGCGGTTTATTGATATCAATCAAAACTACATCTGCAAAATAACCTTCTCTGATAAATCCACGTTTTTCGATTTGGAATAATTTTGCTGGATTATGACTCATTTTTTCGACCGCTTTTTCCATTGAAATCACACCTTCTTTGACTTTTTCTAAAATTGCCATCAAAGCATGTTGCACTAAAGGCCCTCCACTTGGCGCTTTTGAATATACATTATTTTTTTCCTCTAAAGTATGTGGAGCATGATCTGTTGCCAAAACATCAATTCTGTCATCCAACAACGCTTTCCATAAACCTTGCCTGTCTTTTTCAGTTTTTACAGCAGGATTCCATTTGATAAAAGTACCTTTTTCATCGTAATCAGCATCATTAAACCACAAATGATGAATGCAAACTTCGGCAGTTATTTGCTTTTCTTCTAACGGAATATCATTTCTAAAGAGATGCGTTTCTTTTTCAGTTGACACATGAAAAATATGCAAACGTGCGCCTGTTTTTTTTGCCAATTCAATTGCCTTTGATGACGAAATATAACAAGCTTCTTGACTTCTGATGATAGGATGATATTTTACAGGAATATTTTCCCCAAATTTTTCTATGTAAAAAGCGGTATTTTTTCTGATTGTAGCTTCATCTTCGCAATGCACAGAAATAATCATTTTTGTAGATGAAAATATTTTTTCTAAAACCTCCACATCATCAACCAACATATTTCCTGTTGACGAACCTAAAAACAATTTGATTCCTGCTACTTTTTTTGGATCGGTTTTTAATAGCTCATCCAAATTATCATTGGTTCCACCAAACATAAACGAATAATTTACAAAAGAGGTTTTGGATGCAATTTCAAATTTTTCTTCTAATAATTGTTGAGTTGTTGCATTAGGAACTGTGTTTGGTTGTTCAATAAAACTCGTAATTCCTCCAGCTGCAGCAGCTTTACTTTCAGAGGCTATAGTTGCTTTATGAGTTAATCCAGGCTCTCTAAAATGCACTTGATCATCAATAAAACCAGGGATTAAATATTTTCCTTTGGCATCAATAATTTGAGTGTTTTCATCACTTTTGATATTTGTTGCAATTTGTTTGATGTATTCATTTTCAATCAAAACATCACTAAAAAAAGTGTTGTTTTCATTTATGATTGTTGCGCTTTTAATTAAAATTTTAGTCATTTTCAATACTTATTTTGGCAATCCTCTCAATCGCATTTTCAATACTCCAAACAAGGCTTCATATACGATATTTCCACTCATTTTTGAAGCGCCTAAAGTTCTATCTGTAAAAATAACGGAAACTTCTTTGATAGAAAAACCAAGTTTCCAAGCTATGAATTTCATTTCAATTTGAAATGCGTATCCAATGAATTTTATTTTATCAAGCTGAATAGTTTCAAGTACATTTCTTTTCCAACAAACAAAACCTGCAGTGGTGTCAAATACAGGAATTCCTGTTATAAAACGCACATATTTTGAGGCTAAATATGACAATAAAACGCGTTTCATAGGCCAATTTACCACATTCACACCTTGAGAATATCGTGAGCCAATGGCGACATCTGCGCCTTCTATATGACATGCTTTATAAAGTCTGTTGAGGTCTTTTGGATTGTGAGAAAAATCTGCATCCATCTCAATAATGTAGTTGTATTTTCTGGCAATTGCCCATTTAAATCCATGAATATAAGCAGTTCCTAACCCTTCTTTTTTCAAACGGCTTTCTAAAAAAAGTTGGTTTGGAAATTCAATCATTAACTTTTTTACAATTTCAGCAGTTCCGTCAGGAGAATTATCATCAACAATTAGAATATGAAAGGCTATTTTTTGTTTAAAAACAGCTTTTACGATTACTTCAATATTCTCTTTTTCGTTGTAAGTTGGAATGATGACAAGGGTATCTGACATACAGTAATTTTCGTGTAAAAAGTAAACAAATATACGTTTTTTAATTACTAATTTTGTTTTAAATTCTGTAAATCAAATCCACTTGCAAGCAATAGAAAGAATGCCTTTATCAAACGATTGGATGACATTGATTTTAATGTCACTTTTTGTGGTGTTTTTTTTATTGAGTTTGATGGATGTTACTAGATTTCAGGAAATTGTATCTAAATTATTCAAGATTAGTTTTTTGGAGCAGCAATTAGTTGAAACTTTCAGTATTTTTAGCGGTTTTCATTTGTTATTCACGCTATTATCAATAACGGTATTTTCATTTTTTTTTTTTGAGGTGAAGGTGTATTATTATGGCGCAAATTCTCAAAATTTTCAAGAATTTTTTAACGTTTTTAGGCTTTTTTTCATATATTTTTTCTTGAAAAGCTTTATCGAAAATGCACTAATTTATTTATTTATGTTGCAAAGAGGACTTGCGTATTTCGTAGTTTCTGAAGCGAATTATTTTTTCGCAATTTCAAGTTATCTTTTTATTCTAATTTTACTAAAAGAGTACACAAATTTCAATTCTACACTTCTTTATTATGTTGCAGGATTTTTATTTGGAATCAGTTTTATTTTTCATTTAATAAGTAACAAAAACCTGATATTAAATCACTTGTTTTATTTTATTTTGTACATTTGCGCGTTCGAAATAGCACCGCTATTGATACTGTTTAAATTGATGTTTTAAAGATTATATAGACGCCATATGAAAGTGAAAATGATTTTAGTATCACAGCCTGACCCAAAAGGCGACGCATCACCATATTTTGAGCTTACTGAAAAGCATAAAGTAAAAGTAGATTTCAGACCATTTATTCACGTTGAAGGAATTTCAGTGAAAGATGTTCGTGCTCAAAAAATCGATTTAAAAAATTTTACAGCGATTATTTTAACGAGCAGAAATGCAGTTGATCATTTGTTTAGAATTGCTGAAGAAATGCGTTTTAAAATGCCTGATGATATGAAATATTTTTGTCAATCTGAGGCTGTTGCTTATTATTTACAGAAATATGTAATCTACAGAAAACGTAAAATTTATGTGGGTACAAAAGATTTTCCGGAATTGATAAAATTGATTAAAAAGCATAAAACTGAAAAGTTTTTATTGCCTTCATCTGACAAATTAAAACCAAGTATTCCTATAGATTTGAACAATTCTGGTGTGAATTGGACAAGAGCAGATTTGTATAGAACTGTAACAAGTGATTTGTCGGATTTAGAAAATGTATTTTACGATATTTTGGTGTTTTTTAGTCCATCAGGAATTGAATCGTTGTTTTATAATTTTCCAAATTTCAAACAAAATGACACAAGAATTGCAGCGTTTGGAAAAACAACAGTTGATGCTGTTAAAGAAGCAGGTTTAGTTTGTAATATTGAGGCACCAACCAAAGAAACGCCCTCAATGACAATGGCTTTGGAAAAATATATCAAAGAAGTGAATAAAAAATAAAGATTGCAATAGTTAGCAAAACCGAACAGAAATGTTCGGTTTTTTTATTTTCTCAAGCAAACAACGTAGCAAAAGCTTCCTCAATTTTTCCCACTAAAATCAATTTGATTCCGTGATTTTTAGAAGTGATTTTGTTGTATTTTGAGGCAACAAAAGTTTTATATCCTAACTTTTCAGCTTCTGAAATTCGTTGGTCAATTTTTGAAACTGGACGAATTTCTCCAGCCAAACCAACTTCAGCCGCAAAACACACATTTGGATTGATAGCAATATCTTGATTTGATGATAAAATTGCTGCAACAACTGCCAAATCAATAGCAGGATCATCTACATTTATGCCACCTGTAATATTCAAAAAAACATCTTTTGCGCCTAATTTAAAACCCGCTCTTTTTTCTAAAACCGCTAAAATCATGTGTAGTCTTTTGAGATTGTAACCTGTTGTAGAACGTTGTGGAGTTCCATAAACTGCAGTTGAAACCAACGCTTGAATTTCAATCATCAAAGGACGAATTCCCTCTAAAGTTGAAGCAATTGCTGTTCCACTTAAATCCGCATCTTTTTTGGAAATTAAAATTTCTGATGGATTGGAAATTTCTCGCAAACCATCAGAAAGCATTTCGTAAATTCCCAATTCGGAAGTGGAGCCAAACCTATTTTTTTGAGAGCGTAATATTCTGTAAGTATGATTTCTGTCGCCTTCAAATTGAAGTACAACATCTACCATGTGTTCTAAAATTTTAGGACCAGCAATATTTCCTTCTTTGTTGATGTGTCCAATTAACAAAACTGGAGTAGCAGTTTCTTTGGCGAATTTTATCAATTCTGCAGCAGTTTCTCTGATTTGAGAAATGCTTCCAGGTGAAGCTTCAATGGTATTTGTGTGCAAGGTTTGAATAGAATCAATTACCAAAACTTCTGGTTTAGTTTCTTCGATATTTTTAAAAATTTGTTGGGTATTTGTTTCCGTTAAAATCAAACAATTGGAGTTTATAGCTTCCAATCTTTCTGCTCGCATTTTTATTTGAGATTGACTTTCTTCGCCAGAAACATACAATACTTTTTGAGAAATGTTCAATGCAATTTGCAACAATAAGGTCGATTTTCCAATACCAGGTTCACCACCTAATAAAATCACAGAACCTTTTACTAATCCACCTCCTAAAACCGTGTCTAATTCTAAATTGTTTGTTACAATTCTTTCCTCAGGATTTAGGATAATTTCGGCAATTCTTAGTGGTTTATTGATGGTTTGTTTTGCAGTTTTGGATTGTTTCCATTCGCGTTTTTCTTCTTTTTGAATGACTTCTTCGACAATCGTGTTCCATTCCTTGCAAGCGCCACATTGACCCACCCATTTTGCATGTTGCGTTCCGCAGTTTTGACAAAAAAAGGATGTTTTTAGTTTAGACATTTTGACGATTCAAAATTCAGTGTTTAAGATTCAAAGTTAAAAAACAAAACTAGTAGATTTTACTGAATTTATTTTACTTTATTAAAAATGGGTAATATTAAAAAAGAAACTGCTCCAAAAACAACAATCATTACTGTTTGTGCTGTCCACATAATCCAACCAAAAGCATTTCCTGTAACTTCATCAACACCAAACAAAGTCAAAGCACTTGCCACTGCAACAGGATACAAACCTAAACCACCATTGGTAGCAGCAATCGAAAATCCGCCTGCAATAAATCCAATTAAAACACCTCCAAATGGAATTTTAAGTCCATCAACAGCAGGAATTGTTGCCCAAAACATGGCAATATACATTGCCCAAATAAAAAAAGTATGAAAAATAAATGCCCATTTTTTTTTCATTTTAAAGATACTTGTTAGACCTTCTTTCAATCCAAAAAGGAATGATTTTATTTTTAAAACAATTTTTGAACTGCTTTTTTTAATGATTCGAAAAACAATAAAAACAATTATAATTAGGAATAAAATTTTTAAAATCATTTTTGTTGGATTGAATCCTTTAAGGAGTAAATCCCAAATAAAATCAAACTGAATAAAAAGTGCTATTAAAATTACTAAAAAAAGCATTAACAAGTCAGCCAATCTTTCAGCAACAATAGTTCCAAAACCTTTTTCAAAAGGAATTTTTTCATAATTTGCCATCACAGCTGCTCTCGAAATTTCTCCTGCTCTTGGTAAAAGTAGATTCACAAAATACCCTACTAAAACTGCCAAAAACGAATTGATAAATTTAGGTTTAAAACCCAGTGGGTCTAATAAAAATTGCCATCTGTACGCTCTTGAAACATGGCTTAAAATTCCGAAAATCAATCCTAATAAAACCCAAGAGTACTTGGCATTTTTAAAATAAAAAAGTAATTTTTCGGGAGAAATAATGCTTAAAGAGTACCAAACTAAAAGACCTCCCAAAATGAGAGGGATTGAAATTTTTAAGGTTTTTTGTAAGCTCAAAATTAAGTGAGTGTGTTGTCTTTTTCGTTCGGAAAAACCAATGCGGGTTTAAATTGTTTTGCTTCTTCAAATTCCATGAAAGCATAAACAATTAAAATCAACACATCTCCTACAGCAACCAATCTTGATGCTGCTCCATTTAAGGTAATTTCTCCACTTCCTCTTGGACCAGGAATTGCATAGGTTTCTAAACGGTTTCCGTTGTTGTTATTTACAATTTGAACACGTTCGCCTTCAATAATATTGGCTGCATCCATCAAGTCTTCATCAATGGTAATGCTTCCTATATAATTCAAATCAGCACCTGTAACTTTTACACGATGGATTTTAGATTTTACTACTTGTACTAACATGAAGCAAAAATAGTATTTTTTTGGTTATTAATTTTTTAATTGAATGTTATCAATCAATCGAATATTTCCTGCAAAAACAGCAATAAAAGCCCTGTATTTTTTATCAGATTCTTTATCTTTTATTGATTTTAATGATTTTTCGTCAGCGATTGTAAAATATTCAATTTGTAAAAGAGGATGATTTTTAAACTGATTTTCAACCCATTCATAAATTTCATCAACATTTTGTTCTTGAAATTTCTTTTTCACTTTTTTCAAAACTTTGTAAATAAATGGAGCAGCATTTCTTTGTTCAACACTTAAACGTGCGTTTCTTGAACTCATTGCCAAACCATTTTTTTCTCTAAAAATAGCACATCCTTTAATGGTAATGGGAAGCTTATTTTTAGCAACTAACTTTTTGACAATTTGCAATTGCTGAAAATCTTTTTCGCCAAAATAAGCGTTTTTTGGAGTCACAATTTCAAAAAGTGTTTTAACAATTGTGCCAACTCCATCAAAATGTCCAGTTCTAAATTTTCCCTCCATTTCGTGTTCTAAACCATCAAAATCAAATTTTTCTGAAACTATATTTTTGTGATAAATTTCTTCAACACTTGGTACAAAAAGCACATCACACCACACATTTTCAAGGAGTTTTATATCATTTTCGAGTGTTTTTGGATAATTTTCTAAATCTTCTTGATTGTTAAATTGTGTTGGATTTACAAAAATACTAACTACAACTAGCTCATTTTTTTTTTTTGCTTGTTCAATTAAAAAAAGATGACCTTTGTGCAAAGCGCCCATTGTTGGTACAAAACCAATCGTTTTCGAATTTTGTTGAGATTCTTTTAAAAACGATTTTAATTGTTCACGGGTTTTAAAAATTTTCATACTAAAATGATGGTTATCGCTTGCAAACTTAGCATTTTAACACGATATTTGAAGATAAATTTGTAATTTTGCCCATCTCATAAAAGAGTATGATTTAATGAAGGACAAGAGAATATTGTTTGTATCATCAGAAGTTGTTCCGTATTTACCAGAAACAGAGCTTTCTTCAACCTCATTTAATGCAGCTAAAAACGCCCATTCTAAAGGCGTTCAAACCCGAATTTTCATGCCAAGATTCGGAGTTATCAACGAAAGAAGACATCAATTGCACGAAGTTATTCGCTTATCAGGAATGAATTTGGTGGTGAATGATGTTGATATGCCTTTGATTATCAAAGTTGCGTCTATTCCAAAAGAACGAATGCAAGTGTATTTTATTGATAATGAAGAATATTTTAAGAGAAAAGCTGTTTTTACAGATGAAGATGACCAACTTTTTCCAGATAATGACGAAAGAGCCATTTTCTTTGCAAAAGGCGTTGTTGAAACTGTAAAAAAGCTAAATTGGGCACCAGATATTATTCACGTTCATGGTTGGATGGCATCAATGTTGCCTATATATTTGAAAGAATATTATAAAGAAGAACCACTTTTTACAGATAGTAAAATTGTAACATCCCTTTATAATGGTGGTTTTGAAGGGAATTTGTGTGAAGATTTTGCAAGTAAAGTATTTTTTGATATCAAAGACAAGAAAAAAGTTGCGCAGTTGGAAACTCCAAATTATGTAAATATCTTAAAGTGTGCTATTGAAAATTCGGATGCTGTAGTGTATGGAAGTGAAACAATTCCTGCAGAATTATCTCAGTTTTTAGAAACACAAAAGGTGCCAGTTTTGGGATATCAGTATGAAAATCAAAGAGATGCGTATTTAAAGTTTTATACTGAAGTAGTGTCAGTTTAGTTAATTATTTAGAAAGTGAAGAAACATATATTAAAAGTTAGTTACGTTGCTATTTTGGTTGGGTTTGTCAGTATCATTTTTTCATGCGAAAATGAATTTACTGACATTGGTTCAAATGTAATAAGCAATACAAAATTTGATACAGATGCTATTGTTATTGACATTGTTGCTGAAAACAGTCCATTAGAAAAAGTGCAGTCTGACAATATTTCAAGACAATTGGGTCAATATTTATTAGGTGTTTATTCAAATTCAAATTACGAAAAATTAGAAGCATCAATTATTTCACAAATATCAATTACCAATGATTTGAAGGTATATAAAGATACACTTACCATCAAATCCAATCAAACATTAATTACCACAATTGATACTGTTTTTATAAAATTACCCTATCAAGTTCGTTTGGTAAATGCTACAGACAAAAGCTTTCTATTAGATTCTGTTTTTGGAGATGTTTCAAAAGCTTTTAGCCTAAATGTTTATAGATCAAATACATACATCAATACCTTTAGCCCAATTGATCCATCAAAAATTAATAGTTATTTTTCAAATGCCACTTTTCAAAAAACGGGTTCAGAGCTGAATGCGCAAGTTAATTTTCCTTTTAAACCCTCAAAAGCAGATACACTTTTAGTGATTAAAAGAAGAAATTCTAATAATTCAGTGTATAAAACAGATAGCTTAAGATTCACAGTATCAACTGCCAGTAAAATTCCTGTTCCTTTTGCACGAATTCCACTAAAAGAAGATGTTTTTAAATCGCTTTTTTTAGATAAATACGGTTCTGGAGATTTTGCTTCTCAACAAGCCTTCAATAATTATTTCAGAGGAATTATTTTAGAAGCTACAGGAAATGAAGGTTCATTAACCTCATTGAGTTTTGATAATGCAAACACCAATTTAAGACCTTCAATTGAAGTGTATTATACAAATACAATTGTCAAAACAGGGACTTCAATTATTGATACTGTTTTTTCTAGTAATGATAGTTTCGGAATGAATGGATTTAAAATCAATAAATTTAAAATGGAGGATAAAATCTATCCATCAAACAATGAAATTAAAATTCAAGGTGCTGCTGGCAGTGAAGCAATCATCAATCTTTTTGGTGCTGACACAAATAATAATGGAATTGCAGATAAAATTGAAGAACTTAGAGCAAATAACTGGTTGATTAATGATGCTACATTAACTTTTTATATCAATCAAGCAATTGATACTTCATTTGTTCCAGAAAGATTGTATATTTATAAAAGTGATAAATCTTCAGGAACTGAGGTTACAAGTCAAGTTAAAGATGCAATTACTGAAGCTTCTTTTGGAGGAATTAGCGGATTTTTGGTAAGAGATGCAACAGGAAAAAAAGAAAAATATCTTTTTAAAATAACAGATTATGTTTCTGATTTAATGAATGGAACAAGTAATTATTCACCAACTTTAAAGATAAAAGTTTACAATCCTTCTGATAATCCTGAAATTGATTCTATTTTTAGAAATTTTAGTTGGAATCCTAAAGCAGTAACACTTTTTAATCATTCCCCCATAAATGGCGCTAAAAAAGCCACATTGAAAATATCATATTCAGAAAGAAAAAATTAACCAAATATGTGTGGAATTTCAGCTTACATAGGCTACAGAGAAGCTTATCCAATTGTAATTAATGGTCTAAAAAGATTAGAATACAGAGGTTATGATAGTGCAGGTGTAATGATTTATGATGGAGAGAAAATGCAACTTTCAAAAACAAAAGGGAAAGTTTCTGATTTAGAAGCAATTATCGATAAAGATCCAAAAAGAAAAGTAGGTAAAATTGGAATGGGTCACACACGTTGGGCAACTCATGGAGTTCCAAATGATGTAAATTCGCATCCACATCCCTCACAATCTGGAAATTTAGTATTGGTGCATAATGGAATTATTGAAAATTATGATACCATTAAAAAAGAATTGATTAACAGAGGCTATACCTTTAAAAGCGATACAGATACTGAAGTTTTGGTCAACTTGATTGAAGAAGTTAAGAAAAACGAAGACTGTAAACTTGGGAAAGCAGTGCAACTTGCTTTAACCAGTGTTGTTGGGGCATATGCTATTGCTGTTTTTGACAAAGACAAACCCAATGAATTAATTGTAGCAAGATTAGGGAGCCCAATAGCAATTGGTGTTGGTGAGGATAACAGTGAGTTTTTTGTTGCCTCAGACGCATCTCCTTTTTTAGAATATACTAAAAATGCCATTTACTTAGAAGATGAAGAGATGGCAATTATCAGATTAGGAAGACCTGCAAAAGTGCACAAAATTTTTGATGATTCTATAGTTGATCCAATGATTCAAAAATTGCAGATGAGTTTAGAGCAAATTGAAAAAGGAGGCTATGACCACTTTATGCTGAAAGAAATTCATGAGCAACCAAAAGCAATTATTGATACTTTTAGAGGACGCATGTTGGCAGATGAAAACATCATCAAAATGTCTAGTGTTCAAGATAATTTAGATAAATTTTTAAATGCAAACAGAATAATTATCATTGGTTGTGGCACATCTTGGCATGCAGGATTAGTGGGTGAATACCTTTTTGAAGATTTAGCAAGAATTCCTGTAGAAGTAGAATACGCATCAGAATTTAGATACAGAAATCCAATTATTACTGATAAAGATGTTGTAATTGCCATTTCACAATCAGGAGAAACTGCAGATACTTTGGCTGCTATTAAATTAGCAAAATCAAAAGGTGCTTTTGTTTATGGAGTTTGCAATGTGGTTGGTTCTTCAATCGCAAGAGAAACTCATGCAGGCGCTTACACACATGCAGGACCTGAAATTGGTGTTGCATCAACAAAAGCTTTCACAACTCAAATCACTGTTTTAACGTTAATTGCGTTAAAACTAGGTCAAGCTAATAAGTCATTGTCAGATGAGAGATTCAAAAACTACATTCAAAAAATGCAATTAATTCCCTCTCAAATTCAAGATTTATTGAATATTGATACGAAAGTAAAAGAAATTGCAGCTATTTATAAAGACGCAAAAAACTGTTTGTATTTAGGCAGAGGTTTCAATTTTCCAGTAGCTTTAGAAGGCGCTTTAAAATTAAAAGAGATTTCTTATATCCACGCAGAAGGTTATCCAGCAGCAGAAATGAAACATGGTCCAATTGCTTTGATTGATGAAAATATGCCAATTTTTGTAATTGCAACCAACAAAGGTCATTATGATAAAGTGGTAAGTAATATTCAAGAAATAAAATCAAGAGCAGGAAAAATTATTGCAGTGGTTACTGAAGGTGATGTTACTGTTAAAGAAATTGCAGATCACGTAATTGAAATTCCTGAAACAGAAGAAGCATTAACACCTTTATTAACTACAATTCCTTTCCAATTATTGTCATATTATATTGCAGTAATGTTAGGGAAAAATGTGGATCAACCAAGAAATTTAGCAAAATCAGTTACAGTTGAATAATTGAAACTGACTATATAAAAAAATCCAGCTTTATGCTGGATTTTTTTTGCTTATTCTTCAACCATAATTGATATTGGTAAACTATAAGTAACTGTAACAGGAATTCCTCTTTGTCTTCCTGGCTTCATTTCTGGCAACGAAGTTATAATTCTAGTAACTTCTTTTTCTAACAGTGGATGAGGCGCTCTAGCATTTACAGTTCCAATTTTTCCTTTATTATTGATTTTAAAAACCACATAAATTTTCTTTTTTCCGGGAGTTAAACCCAATTCTTGAGTCAAAGCTGGATCAAAGTTTTTCCCAAAAAAATCAGTTACTTTGTCTGAAAAGCATTTTTTAAGTTCGGCATTATTTCCTTTACAACCGGGAAAAACAGGCACATCTTCAATCAACACAAAAGGAATATCTTCAATAATTTCTTCTCTTTCTCTTACCTCAACAATTTCTGTATTGGATTTGAAAACAGCTGTTTTTTCATCAGTTTCTGTTGTTTCAATTATTGATTCTTCAATTTTTACATCATCTTCTACCACTTTAATTTGTTCCATAATAATAGGAACTGTTGGAGGTGGAGGAGGTAACTCTTGTTGCATTACAATTGGAATTTCTTCTTTCATTTCCTCATTCATAGAAACTACACCCAAACCATTGCTACTGTTAGTTTCATAAGTTTTATATTCCATCATAAAGTAGATGATTACCAAAGCCAATACCAAGCCTATTTGAAATAGGATTTTGCTGTAATTTTCCAGACTTACTCTAGGATTTTTTTTTACTTGTATCATGATCAATCCTTTTTTAAGGTTTTCGAATTGCAGTTTGTTATTTTAATAAAAAATAACAGCAATTAACTCGTATAAAATTAGATTGATTTTAGGGTTTAAAATATGACTTTCATCATATTTTATCATGAATTTTGACGTGATTTCCATCATTCCAAAGAGTCAAAATATCTGTAGCAACTGAGGCTCCACTTCCTGCAGCAATTGCAAATTGACTGCGAAAACCAGCAATTGTTCCACAACAATACAGGCCTTTTTTGATGAGATGATTATCGTTTTTTAGTTGGATTCTATCTTTTTCAATAGCAGATTTTTCATGTGCAATTACATATTCATCTAAACCATCAATTGTAAATGGTTTTGCATAGTTCAGTGCAATCACCACAATCAAAGATTGATAGCTATTTTTATTGGTTTTGATTGAATACGTTTCGCCAATTTGATAAATTGATATCACTTTTTCATTTTCAATTTGAACTACATCAGGATATAAACTTTTCAACTGTTCTTTTCCTTGAATCAAAATATCTTTTCCAAGTGTGTTTGGTTGCAATCCTAAAACATTATTGAAAAGTGCAGTTTCTAAATGTGATGCTCTTTGATGCATTACAATCCCAATTTTTTTATCAGCAGCAAATGATTTTTCTTTTGCTGAACCTAAAATTAAACCACATTGCATTCCTGCAACTCCACCTCCAATTATGAGAGCATCAAAAATCATTTTAAATAAAAAGTGCTTTGATATTGTGAGCAAATAATTTTACAGCAATTGCCAAAAGCACTACACCAAACACTTTTCTGATGATTTGAATTCCTGATGGACCAATCAAACGTTCGATTTTTGAAGATGTTTTTAGCACAATATAAATAACAATCACATTAAAAAAGACAGCAACAATAATGTTTTCTACATAAAATTCTGCTCGCAAAGACAGCAGAGTTGTCATACTTCCTGGACCTGCAATTAATGGAAAAGCCAATGGAAAAACAGTTGCTGTAAGGTTTTGAGAACTACCATCATCTTTGTATAATGTAATTCCTAAAATCATTTCCAAAGCAATAAAAAACAGAATAAATGAACCTGCAACTGCAAATGAGTTGACATCAATTCCTATTAATTTTAACAAACTTTGTCCTAAAAACAAAAATATAATCATAATTGCAGCAGCAATTACTGAAGCTTTTTCAGATTGAATATGACCCACTTTTTTTCGCAAATCAATGATAATTGGAATATTTCCAACAATATCAATCACCGCAAATAAAACCATGAAAGCTGTAAAAATTTCTTTAAAGTCGAAGTTCATTGGAGTGTGTTTAAAATTGGTACAAAATTAGACAACTAAGTTTACCAAAGTGTAAAAAAATTGAAAAAAATAGGCCTATTTTTGCAACATGTTTCAATTAGGAAAAACCATTATTTCTGAGGATATTCTTGAAAAAGATTTTGTTTGCAACCTTTCTGCATGCAAAGGAGCATGTTGTATTGATGGTGAAGCTGGAGCTCCATTAGAAAAAGAAGAGACCAAAATTTTGGAAGAAATTTATCCAAAAGTGAAACCTTTTCTTAGAAAAAAAGGCATTGAAACCATTGAAAAATTGGGTGTTTTTGTAGAGAATGAATGGGGAGAATTTGAAACTCCTTTGATTGATGGAAAAGATTGTGCGTATGTAATTTTTGATAAACACAAAACTGCACTTTGCGCCATTGAAGAAGCATACAATCAAGGTGAAATTACTTGGAAAAAACCAGTTTCTTGTCATTTATATCCAATTAGAGTTACAGATTATAGCGAATTTTCAGCTGTAAATTATCATAAATGGGAAATTTGTGATGACGCTTGTACTTTAGGAAAAGAATTGCAAGTGCCTGTTTATAAGTTTGTTAAACAAGCTTT
>DAIUBY010000046.1:8982-19889 GCA_036846425.1 Polaribacter sp. | reverse complement strand
TGCAGGAAGCAATACAATATATACTTCAGGGTGACCTAAAAACCAGAATAAATGTTCGAATAAAACTGGTGATCCACCTTGATAATGCAATACTTCGCCTGAAATAAAAATATCGGAAAGATAAAATGATGTACCAAAACTTCTATCGAAAATCAATAATAACGCTGCTGATAATAATACTGGGAAAGAAACTACACCAATCATAGCAGTTACAAAAAATGCCCAAATTGTCAATGGCATTCTTGTCATTTTCATTCCTTTTGTTCTAAGGTTTAAAACAGTAACGATATAGTTTAGAGCTCCAATCAATGATGATGCAATGAAAATTGACATAGAAACCAACCATAAAGTCATTCCTGACCCAGAACCTGGAATTGCTTGTGGCAAAGCACTTAATGGAGGATAAATTGTCCATCCTGCTGATGCTGGTCCTGCTTCTACAAAAAGTGAAATTACCATAATTACACTTGACAAGAAAAACAACCAATACGAAATCATGTTTAAAAAACCTGAAGCCATATCTCTTGCACCTAATTGCAATGGAATTAAAAGGTTTGAAAACGTACCACTCAACCCAGCAGTTAATACAAAAAATACCATGATTGTTCCGTGAATGGTTACCAAAGCAAGGTAAATATCAGGATTCATGATTCCATCTGTTTGATGTGGTCCTAAAAAAGCTTCGATAATTGTGAATGATTTTTCAGGCCAAGCAAGTTGTAAACGGAATAACATTGACATAAAAAGTGCAATGACTCCCATAAAAATACCAGTCACCAAAAATTGTTTGGAGATCATTTTGTGATCTTGACTGAAAATATATTTTGTTACAAATGTTTCTTTATGATGATGTTCTGACATGATCTTATTTATTTGTAGTGTATTTTAAATTTATTGATTTATAACTGTTGATAATGTTGGTTGCTGTGCAATCCATTTGTCATAATCCTCTTGCTCAACAACTGTAATTTTCATTTGCATGTTGTAGTGAGAAGCTCCACAAATTTTATTACATAACAATAGGTAATCAAATTCGTACATTTCTTCTTCGCCTTTTGCTTTTCTAATTTTATTGATTTCACGCGTTTTATCAACCACTTCTGATTGCATTCTCATTTCATCAGTAGTATATTTTGGTGTGAATCCAAATTCTGTTACCATCCCTGGAACACAATTCATTTGTGCTCTAAAGTGAGGCATGTAGGCTGAATGCAATACATCTTGCGAACGGAATTTAAAGTGAATTTTACGTCCTTTTGGTAAATACAACTCTGTTACTTGAATATCATCTTGCGCATTTTTATCAGACATGTCAACACCCATTGTATTGATTCCTTTGATAAAATTTACATTTCCATAACCCAACATATTGTCTTTACCTGCATAACGTGCATCCCATCTAAATTGTTGAGAATAAACTTCAATAACAATTGCGTCTTTATCATCAGACAAATCCATTACGTTGTTCCATTGCCATAATCCATATCCAATTAAAACAACTAAAACAACTGCTGGAGTAATTGTCCAAATCGCTTCTAATTTGTGACTATCAGCATAAAATTTTGCTTTGTTATTTTTGTTTCCTCTGTATTTGAACGTGAAATAAAAAATCAAAAATTGCATTGCAAATTGAACGATTCCAATTAACCAAAAAGTGATGTTGAATAAGTTATCATCATGTTCACCTTCAATAGATGCTGATTCTGGCAACATTAAAACATTCATGGCAATCAAGCAATAAATCATCATTGCATATAAAAAAGCCATAAATAACAATGCATATTTACCTTGTTTTGAATTGTCATTGTCGTTGGCAACAGACTCTCTTAAATTAAGAATTCTGGTAATTTGCCAAAAACTTACTCCAATTGCAACACCTATAAAAATATAAAATAGAGCTAGCATAAATATCTTTTCTTTATTGTTTTAAAACTTAAATTAATGATGATGACTGTCTGAACTTTCACCTCTATGTTCAATATTAAAATAATGGAAATGTTCACTTTCTTTTAAGAATGGATTTCCTTTTGGTATTGGATTTGCTTTTGCAAATGCGCTAAATACGGTATAAATAAAAATTCCTAAAAAGAACAATAATGCGCTTAATTCAGCAATTCCAAATGACCATTGATCACCAACAGTTGCAGGCATAATCATCACAAAGAAATCTACATAATGCCCTGCTAAAATTACGATTCCACCCATAACCACAAACCATGGAATACTTTTGAAATCACTATTGATTAATAACAAAATTGGGAAAACAAAATTCATAACCACCATTGATAAGAAAGGCAATTTGTATTCATTAAATCTTGCTACGAAATAGGTAGTTTCTTCAGGAATATCAGCATACCAAATCAACATGAATTGTGAGAACCATAAGTATGTCCAAAACACTGAAAAACCAAACATGAATTTCGCCAAATCGTGAATATGACTGTCATTTACGCTTGGCAAAGCACCTTTAGAGCGTAAATAAATAGTTACAAAAGCAATTACAGTTAATGCACTTACCAATAAACTTGCCAATACATACCAACCAAATAAAGTTGAAAACCAGTGTGGGTCTAATCCCATAATCCAATCCCAAGACATCATTGATTCTGTTAGCATGAATATTACTAAAAATATTACAGATGCATGATAGTTTTTCTTGTAGGTTTTATTTCCATCATTGGCAGTATCTTCAGCAATAGAATTTTTTCTGATAAAAAATCGATATGCATTCCAAAGAACTAAATAAATAATCCCTCTGATTGTCCAACCTGTAGTATTCATCCACCAAGATTTTCCATCAACAATGTCATCGTATTTTTCGCTTGTTGGATCAAAAGTACCTTCTGCCATCCACGAAAATAAATGATTATAATGGAAAAGTGATGCAGACAAAATAACCAACAACATAATGATAGATGTAGGAACTAAATTTGCAGTAATGGCTTCCATCACTCTAAAAAGAACGATTGACCATCCAGATTGTGCTACTCTTTGTGCTGCATAAAACGCCAAAACCAACAATGAAATTCCTAAAAAGAAAATCAACGAAACATACAAAGCAGACCAAGGTTTGTTTTTTAATTGATGAAATACATGCTCATCATGTGCTGCATCATGATGTTCGTCATGACTATTTGTACTTGCATGTTCAGAACCGTGAGCATCTCCATGACTAGCTTTTGCAGCAATCATTTCTTTAGATTCCTCTATTGTACTTGGAGCAGACATAAAACTGAAACCAATACCTAAAGCACCTACTATGATAAGTGCTAAAGAGAGTATTTTTAATTTACCTGAGAATTGATACATATCTTTCGTAATCTATCTTTTTGTAATTATTTTAATAAATCAGCACGCAACTGTTCCACATAATGGATAATCTGCCAACGTTCTGTGTATGTTAATTGAGATGAATGAGAACCCATTAAATTTTTACCATGCATAATTACATGATAAATAGTTCCTGCATTGATATCTCTATCTTTATAATTTGGAATTCCTTCGAACTTACCATTTTGAACTAAAGCGCCATTTCCATCTCCTTTTTCACCATGACAAGAAGTACAATAAATATCATACAACTGTTTTCCTTTTGCAAGATTTTCTTCAGTTGCTTCAATAGGATTCAAAACTTCTATTCTAGCTTTTTCATATCCTTCTGGAGTATCAGGAATATCATACGCTGGAAAACCTCCTCTTGGAATTGTTCCTGCAACAGGTGGTCTGTTTACAGGTTTATTGTTCAAACCTTTTTCTGCATCAGCATCATAAGAAACTGACTCATACATGTCTGGCATGTATTGAAGCTGAGGCGTTCTTTTATTATTACAAGAAATAAAACTTGCAATAATAACTAAAGCGATACCTAATTTAAAATTTTTCATTATTTAAAATATTAGTGCTTTTCTACAACATTAATTTCTACAGCACCTGTTTTAGCTAACAAAGCTGTTAATTCTTCTTCATTATTATGAACAGGAATTTCCATCAAAAAATGATCATCAGTTGTTCTTGGATCAGGATTTTCTGCTTTTTTGAATGGCCAAATTTTACTTCTCATATAAAAAGTAATAACCATTAAATGTGCTGCAAAAAATACTGTTAATTCGAACATAATTGGTACAAAAGCTGGCATGTTTTCAAACCATGAAAAACTTGGTTTTCCACCAATATCTTGTGGCCAATCTTGAATCATCATATAATTTGTCATCCAAATAGCTACAGACAATCCTGTAATTCCGTACATGAATGCAGTAATTGCAATTCTTGTTGGTGCTAGTCCCATGGCTTTGTCTAAACCATGCACTGGAAAAGGACAAAATACTTCTTCAATGTGATGATGTGCTGCTTTTACAGTTTTTACTGCGTCAAGCAAAACTTCGTCATCATTATAAAATGCGTGAATAACTTTTGATGAACTCATTATTCTGTGTCTTTTTTATCTGATTTATCACTTTTTTTCTCAATATCTAAAACCACAATTGCTGGTTTTGTAGGAATTCCTTGCTCGCTTCTTTTTTTGTAAAATTCTCCAGAAGATTTCAATATTGTTTTTACTTCTGCTTGTGCAATTACTGGGAATGTTCTTGCATATAATAAAAACAACACAAAGAAGAATCCAATTGTTCCAATAAAAATTCCAACATCGACAAATGTTGGCTCAAAACGCCACCAAGTTGAAGGTAAATGTCCTTTACTTAATACAATTGCGATGATATCAAAACGCTCAAACCACATTCCAATATTGATTGCAATGGAAATGATAAATGAAACAATAAAACTTCTTCTGAATTTTTTAATCCAAAGTAATTGTGGAATAATGATGTTGAACAACATTAATGACCAAAATGCCCACCAATAAGGACCAGTTGCAGCTCCTACTGACAAATAAGTGTAATTTTCATATGGTGAACCTGTGTACCAAGCAATGAAAAATTCAGTTGCATAAGCTACAGCTACAATTCCACCTGTTAAAATGATTACGATATTCATATATTCCACATGTTGACGTGTAATATAATCTTCCATATTTGTCACTTTTCGCATAATTCCCAATAAGGTTTGTACCATTGCAAACCCTGAGAAAATTGCTCCAGCAACGAAATAAGGAGGGAAAATAGTTGAATGCCAACCTGGATTGATAGAAGTAGCAAAGTCCATTGATACAATTGTATGTACAGAAAGTACTAATGGTGTTGCCAAACCTGCCAAAACCAGAGAAACTTCTTCAAAACGTTGCCAATCTTTTGCTCTTCCTGACCAACCAAAACTTAATAATGAATAAATTTTCTTTTGGAAAGGTTTTACTGCTCTATCACGAATCATAGCAAAATCTGGTAATAAACCTGTCCACCAGAAAACTAATGAAACTGATAAATACGTAGAAATTGCGAAAACGTCCCACAATAATGGTGAGTTAAAGTTTACCCACAATGATCCATATTGGTTTGGAATTGGCAATACCCAAAATGCATTCCAAGGACGACCCATGTGAATAATTGGAAACAATCCTGCTTGAAAAACGGCAAAAATTGTCATTGCTTCTGCAGAACGGTTGATTGCCATTCTCCATTTTTGACGGAATAATAACAATACTGCAGAAATTAATGTTCCTGCGTGACCAATTCCTACCCACCAAACAAAGTTGGTAATATCCCAAGCCCAACCAATATTTTTGTTTAGACCCCAAACTCCAATACCTGTTCCAACTGTGTAAAAGATACATCCAAATCCCCAAAGCATTGCAGCTAAAGAAATATAAAATGCCATGTACCAATTTTTATTTGCTTTTCCTTCAATAGGTTTTGCAATATCTTCGGTAATATCGTGATAACTTTTATCACCTAAAACCAAAGGTTCTCTAATGGATGCTTCGTAATGAGACATATTCTATATCTTAAATTTAATTACGCTTCGTTTGTGTTTTTTATTTTCACTTGATAGATTACATTCGGTTTTGTTTGTAAGTAATCTAACACGTTGTATGCTCTTTTATCTTTCGCTAAAGCTGTTACTTTATCTTGCTTGTTATTCACATCTCCAAAAACTAAAGCTCCTGTTGTACAAGCTGATGAACACGCAGTTTCAAACTCATCTGTGTTTACTGCACGTCCTTCTTTTTTAGCTTTTAAAATAGTTGCTTGTGTCATTTGAATACACATTGAACATTTTTCCATAACTCCTCTTGAACGAACAACCACATCTGGATTCAATACCATTTTTCCATATTCATTGTTCATGTTGAAATCGAACTCGTTATTATTGGAATAATTGAACCAGTTAAAACGACGAACTCTGTAAGGACAGTTGTTTGCACAATATCTTGTTCCAACACATCTATTATAGGTCATTTGGTTTTGTCCTTGACGACCGTGAGTTGTTGCAGCAACTGGACAAACAGTTTCACAAGGAGCGTGATTACAATGTTGACACATCATTGGTTGGAAAGTAACCTCTGGATTTTCAGCTTCAGTTTCTAAAACTTCATACGTTTTAGCTCTACTTAAACCAAGTTCTTTTGCATCTTCTCTTGTTTCAACTTCTGATGAGTAATATCTATCAATACGCAACCAGTGCATATCTCTACCAACTCTAACTTCTCTTTTTCCAACAACTGGAACATTGTTTTCTGCATGACATGCAACCACACAAGCTCCACAACCTGTACAAGAAGTTAAATCAATAGATAAATTAAAATGATGACCCAATTCTCTGTTGTGCTCATCCCACAAATCAATAGTATTTGCTTCTACTTCTTTGTGATCGTAAGAAACATAAGAAGGTTTATTCCATCCATGATGATGGTCTTTTGGCTCAACTGTTTTGTACTCTTTTAAAGAAGCTACTTTTAAAATATCATGACGTCCAGCAATTGTTTTTTGTACTTGTGTACAAGCAAATTGATGTGTTCCTGAAACTTTTTCAATAGAAACTCCAAATTGAATATTATTAGCATTTATATACAATGGATATGCATTTACACCCACTTGCATTTCTTCTTTTAAACCGAAAGTTCTTCCAAATCCTAATGATAATCCAACAGAGCCATTTGCTTGTCCTGGTTGAATAATTACTGGTACAATTACTTCTTTTCCGTTTACAGAAACTTTTGCATAATCACCATCAATTGCTCCATTATCTTTCACAGGATTTGTAAAACCTAACTGTTTTGCATCTGCCATTGACATGGTTAAGTAATTATCCCAAGAAACTCTTGTAATTGGATCAGGGAATTCTTGCAACCAAGGATTGTTTGCTTGTTTTCCATCACCTAAACCAGTTTTTGTATATAATTGCAACTCAAAGCCTGAAGCTTTTTTTGCGGTATTTGACAATTGCATTGCAGCTTCAGTAACTGAAATTTCAGACGCAATTGTAGTAGTTGTGATTTCTTTTGTGAAGAAACCATTATGCAGAGCAGTATTCCAAGAACTACCATTTAAGATAGTTGTTGAAGCAAATGCT
This sequence comes from Polaribacter sp., assembly GCA_036846425.1. GTDB lineage: Bacteria > Bacteroidota > Bacteroidia > Flavobacteriales > Flavobacteriaceae > Polaribacter. The sequence goes on along the minus strand of DAIUBY010000046.1, from coordinate 12,425 downwards.
TTTAAATAATCGTAATATTTTGTAGTATTTCCAGTCCAGCCTAACAAGGTGTCTTGGAACTGACGTGTACTAAATAATGGCTGAATTGTTGGCTGCATTAAACCATAAGTAACTTCATCAAATTGAGTATCTCCCCAAGATTCCAAGGAATGTGATGTTGGCAACACATAATTTGAAGCATTTACTGTTTCATTATTTTCAGTTGACAAAGCAACAGTTAACGAAACTTTTTTCAATCCGTTTGCAAATTGACTTGCATTTGGTAATGAATACAATGGATTTACATTGTAAGAGAGAATTCCTCCAATTTTTCCAGAATTCATATCTTTTATCAACTGATTCACATCAGCTTCATTTCCTTGACGAATGTTTAATGTATTATTTACATCAACAATTTCGCTGTTCAATGCTTTGTTGATTGCCAACGCAACTAATTGTGCATTTTTATCATTGATGCCTGTCATTACAACACCTTTACTACCTGCTTTTTTCAATACAGATGCCATTTGTTTTATTTGCGCATCAACAGGAGTTGCTTTTGAAGGCACGTTTGAACCTGTAATTGCATTAAACAAATTAATCAATCCAAAAATTTGATCAGATGGTTTTGTAACAATTCTTTTATCAGCATTTGCACCTGTCAAAGACATGTTGCTTTCAAACTGAACGTGGTAAGACATTGAACCTGTTTCTGGTTTTCTACCAGCAACATATTGCTTTTCAAATCCACCATGGAATTCACCTAAAAAGTCAGCTCCAAATGAAACAATTGTTGAAGCTTTTTCTAAATGATATTTTGGTAATGCACGTTTTCTATACATTGCTAACATTGCGTCAGCAGCTGCAGATTCTGAAACTGCATCATAAATTACGTGAGTTACATTTGGATATGCAACAATAAATTCTTGAATAATTCTTTCAGTTGAAGGACTTGCCAATGTTCCTGTTAATAAAACTACAGGCGTATTTGCGTCTCTCAATTTGTTTAAAGCAGCACCTATTTCTTTGTCAGCATCAGTCCAAGAAATTTTTTCTCCTCCTTTTGTAGGATTTTTTAAACGAAGTTTATCATCATACAAAGACAAAACAGCTGCTTGAACTCTAGCGCTTGTTGTTCCATTTGCATCTTTGTTTGGCATGATTTGAATTGGACGACCTTCGCGTGTTTTTACCAAAATGTTGGCAAAATCAAATCCATCAGCCATAGAAGTTGCGTACCAATCTGCAACACCAGCAATAATATCATTAGGTTTTACAACATAAGGAATTGATTTTTTCACAGGTCCTTCACAAGCAGCTAATGTTGCTGCTGCAGTTGTAAAACCAACATATTTCAAGAAATCTCTTCTTGAAGTAGTTGAATTTGCCAATGTTTCTTTATCTCCTAAAAATGTATCTGTAGGAATTTCCTGAACAAATTCATTTTTACTTAACGTCTCAACAAAAGAACTATTTGTAAGTTCTTCAACACTTTTCCAGTATTTTTTGTCTGAAGCCATTGATTTTTAGTTATTAGTTTTTAGTTTTTGGTTGTTAGTTTTTCGCATTGCAAACAAAAACTGTATTTATTGTTTAATTAATAATGACATTTACCACACTCTAATCCACCTAATTGAGCAACAGTTACTTGCCCTACATTGTATTTTTTAGCCAATTCTTTATGAATTTTGTCATAGTATTCTGTGCCTTTCAAATCAACTTTTGTTTCTCTATGACAATCAATACACCATCCCATTGTTAATGGAGAGAATTGATACATTTCATCCATTTCTTCTACTGGACCATGACAATTTTGACATTCTAAACCTCCAACAGTTACGTGTTGTGAATGATTGAAATAAGCAAAATCTGGCAAATTGTGAATACGAATCCACTTAATTGGTTTTGTATTTCCAGTATATTCTAGAGCTTCTGGGTCCCAACCTGCAGCTGTGTAAATTTTTGCGATTTCTTTGTCTAATTCAGCTTTTCCAAGAGTTACTCCATCCCATTCTACTTTAGTTCCTTCAGCAACTTCAGCAATATTTTTATGACAGTTCATACACACATTTACTGATGGAATTCCAGAATGTTTGCTATGTTTTGCTGATGAATGACAGTATTGACAATCTATTTTATTATCTCCTGCGTGAATTTTGTGTGAAAATGCAATGGGTTGTAAAGGAGAATATCCTTGATCAACTCCAACTTTGAATAATGTTCCAAAACCAACATAAGCACCCATCAATAATAAGAATATAGTTGTAACAACTTTTAAAAATGTATTTTGTTTTACACCTTCCCAAAGTTCTTGCAAATCTCTTTTTAGGTTTGATTTTGTTTCAGGAGCTGTATTTCCTTTCAATTCACTTACTTGTTTTAATAAACTTGCTATCATTAAGAAAGCAACAACAATTGCAGCCGCTAAAATGTAAATCAACCAACTTGGAGCATTTGAGGAGCTTCCACCTCCAGTAGTAACAGCATCCGTGGTTGCAGCTGGGTCAACCTTTGGTTTTGGGTCACCAACAGTTGTATAATACAAAATATCATCAATATTTTGATCTGTCAATTGAGGAAATGCAGACATTGCAGAACCATTATATTCTTCAAAAATCGCGATAGCATCTCTATCACCTGAAGCTCTTAGTTCAGCATTATTTCTAATCCATTTAATTAACCACTCACGCTCTCTTCTTGCTTCAACACCTCCAAGAGCAGGTCCCACTAACTTTTTGTCTAATTTGTGGCAAGAAGCACACAAAGATTTATACAATTTTCTACCTTCTTGTTGACGTGCTTCATCTACTTCTTGCGAAAAAGAAGAAAGGCTAAATGCAAAAAACAGGATAATTGTAAAACTCTTAAGAAGAATTAGGGTTCGTTTACTGTGTAATGCTACACTTTTCATATTTACAAACTATTTTTAGTATCGTGTATAAAATGGTTCAAAAAAACGCTTTTTGAACAGTTGCACAAAAGTAGTACTTATTGACAAATTTTTAAAAAGGAATAGAATGTTAAACATTAATTTATAATAATTCTAAATAATCGATTTTTAAGATTATTTTAAAATAGATGTTATTACTTTTGTGAAAATTTTTTTTATGAAATATTCTTATTCTTATTGGTTTTTTGGATTGTTTTTGATATTAGGTTTACATACCATTACAGCTCAAAATAACACAAATATGAGTCCTCAAATTAAAAATTTAATCGCAAAAAAGAGAGCTTTTAATAAAGATATTGGCTTTGGATATCGTGTTCAAATATTTTATGGTGAAGAATCGAATGCAAAAAACGCACAAGCCAAGTTCTCTTCAACGTACCCCGAAGTTTTTACAAAACTAACTTATGATCAACCTTATTGGAAAGTTCAAGTTGGTAATTATAAAACAAAATTAGAGGCTGACAAAGCATTGCTAAATTTCTCTGATAAATTTTCAGGATTGATTGTGATTTCT
>DAIUBY010000046.1:0-8882 GCA_036846425.1 Polaribacter sp. | reverse complement strand
AATTTCTTTTTAACCGCAAATTCTTTGTAAGCTTCAATTAAATCTCCTTCTTGGATATCATTGTAATTTTTGATTTGTAATCCACAATCATACCCTTTTGCAACTTCTTTTACATCGTCTTTGAAACGTTTTAAAGAAGCTAAATATCCATCATGAACCACAATTCCGTCTCTAATAATTCGGATTTGAGAATCTCTAAATATTTTTCCTGACATCACCATACATCCTGCAATATTTCCGATTTTCGTGATTTTGTAAACTTCTCTAATCTCAACATTTCCAGTAACTTCCTCTTTCATTTCTGGAGAAAGCATTCCTTCCATAGCATCTTTCAAGTCGTTTATAGCATCATAAATAATAGAATATGTTCTGATATCTACTTCTTCTCTATCAGCAATTGTTCTTGCATTTCCTTGAGGACGAACGTTGAATCCGACAATAATAGCATCAGAAGCTGTGGCTAATAACACATCACTTTCTGTGATAGCTCCAACACCTTTGTGCAAAATATTGATTTGAATTTCTTCTGTAGATAATTTTTGGAACGAATCTGCCAATGCTTCTACTGAACCATCTACATCTCCTTTTAAAATGATGTTCAATTCTTTAAAATCTCCTAATGCAATTCTTCGTCCAATTTCTGCAAGTGTCAATGTTTTTTGAGTTCTTACAGATTGTTCTCTTTGCAATTGTGATCTTTTTGCTGCAATTTGTTTGGCTTCGCGTTCGTCATCAAAAACAACAAATTTATCACCTGCTTGTGGCGCTCCATCTAACCCTAAAACCGAAACTGGTGTTGATGGTCCTGCTGATTTTAATTTCAAACCTTTATCATCAAACATGGCTTTTACTTTACCACTGTTTTTTCCAGCAAGCAAGTAATCACCAATTTTTAAAGTTCCTGCTTGTACTAAAATTGTAGTAACATACCCTCTTCCTTTATCTAATTGTGCTTCAACAACTGTTCCTGTTGCATTTTTATTTGGATTTGCTTTTAGCTCTAAAACCTCAGCTTCTAGCAAAACTTTTTCTAATAATTCTTCAATTCCTTGCCCAGTTTTTGCAGAAATATCTTGGGATTGAATATTTCCTCCCCATTCTTCAATTAACAAATTCATAGCTGATAATTGCGTTTTTACATTATCAGGATTTGCATTGGGTTTGTCAATTTTATTAATAGCAAAAATTATAGGAACTCCTGCTGCTTGCGCGTGAGAAATAGCTTCTTTGGTTTGTGGCATTACGTCATCATCTGCTGCAACAACAATAATTACCAAATCCGTAACTTGCGCTCCACGTGCACGCATTGCTGTAAATGCTTCGTGACCAGGTGTATCTAAAAATGCAATTTTTTGATCACCAACCTTTACTTGATATGCACCAATATGTTGTGTGATTCCTCCACTTTCTCCTTCTGTTACCTTAGCTTTTCTGATATAATCTAACAGCGAAGTTTTTCCATGATCTACGTGACCCATTACTGTAATAATTGGCGCACGTGTAATTAAATCTTCTGGATTGTCTTCAACAGTTTCAATGGATTCTTCTACTTCAGCACCAACAAATTCTACTTTGTAGTCAAATTCTTCAGCAACAATTACCAATGTTTCTGCGTCTAAACGCTGATTCATGGTTACCATCATTCCTAAAGACATACAAGCAGAAATGATCTGAATTACAGGAACATCCATCATTGTAGCAACTTCGCTTACAGTTACAAATTCAGTAACTTTTAGAATTTTGCTATCTAATGCTCTTGCCTCAGATTCAGCTTCAGATTGTTCTCTGTGAGCATCTCTTTTATTTCTTCTGTATTTTGCGCCTTTTCCTTTAGAAGATTTTCCTTGAAGTTTTTCTAAGGTTTCTCTAACTTGTTTTTGGATGTCAGCTTCAGTAGGATCTTCTTTTTTAACAGGCGCTTGATTGCCTCTTGGTCTAAAACCTCCTCCTGGTTGTTTGTTATTTCCTTGCCCAACTTGATTTGGTTGGTTTGGTCTATTTCTGTTGTCTAGTGGTGGTCTTGTATTTACACCTGTTCCTGGTGTTCCTGTTCCAGCTGGTGTTCCTGGTTTACTGATTCGTTTGCGTTTTTTTCTAGGATCAATTGCAGCATCTTTTTTAAGTTCAGGTTTTTTCTTTTTGGGTCTATCAAATTGTTTTAAGTCAATAGTTTGACCTGTCATTTTTGGACCATCTAGTTTTTTATACTGTGTTACAATTGATTCTGCATTTTCAGCAGTAATTTCAACTTGCTTCTCTTCTTTTTGAGAGGATTTTTCCTGTTGTCTTTCAATATTTGAAATTTCAGCTTTTGGAGTTTCAGCTATTGTTATTTCTGGTTTTTTTGTCTCGGCAACAATTGGAGTTATTTTCTCTGCTATTGGTTGAACTGCTTCTTCTTTAGCAATCGGAATTTCAATAGTTTCTTTTACAGGTTTTTCAACTTCTTTTTCAATTTCAGTTTTTTTACCTACAGTTTCTATATCTATTTTTCCAACAGTTTTAAACTCAATTTTATCAGCTTTCGCTCTTAAAATTTCTGCTTCTTTTTTTGCATCCTCTACTTTTTTCTTTTCTAATTTAGCTTCAATTTCAAGACGAATTGCTTCTTTCTCTTTTCTTTTTTCCTCTCCAACTTCAATGGATGCCGCTTTTTTGCTAGCATCTGTTTGAAAGCCATCAAGAAGGACTTGATAGGTATCTTCTGAAATTTTAGTAGTTGGTCTTGCTTCTACATCATGACCATTTTTTCCTAAATATTCCACAGCTCTGTCTAAAGAAATATTTAATTCCTTTAAAACACTACTAAGCCTCATTGTTTTGTCTACAGACATATTTGTTTTTTTATGCTTTAATTTTTGTAAAAATACTCTTTTTACTATTGTTAGTTTTGAAGATTACTCTTCAAACTCTTCTCTTAAAATTCGCTGAACGTCTAAAATTGTTTCTTCTTCTAAATCAGTTCTTTTTACCAATTCTTCCACAGATGTTTCTAAAACGCTTCTTGCAGTGTCTAATCCAATGTTTTTGAATTCTTGAATAATCCATCCTTCAATTTCATCTACAAATTCTGTCAATTCTACATCTTCTTCTGCACCTTCTCTTTGAACATCGATTTCATAGCCTGTCAATTCGCTTGCTAAACGAATGTTTACGCCACTTTTACCAATAGCTTTTGAAACTTCTTCTGGTTTTAAAACTACTTTTACACGACCTTTTTTGCCATTTTTTTCGGATTCATACATTTCTATTTCCATAGAAGTCACTTTTGCAGGACTCAAGGCTCTAGCAATGTATAATTGTTCGTTTTTTGTGTAATTGATAACGTCAATATTTTCGTTTCCTAGTTCACGAACAATTCCGTGAATTCTTGAACCTTTTACCCCAACACATGCTCCAACTGGATCAATTCTGTCATCATACGAATCTACAGCTACTTTTGCTTTTTCACCTGGAATTCTTGCAACGCCTTCTACTGTAATTAACCCATCAAAAACTTCGGGAATTTCTTGTTCAAATAATTTGGTCAAAAATACTGGTGATGTTCTTGATAAAATTATGGTTGGTTTGTTGCCTCTTAATTCAACTGATTTTACAACTCCTCTTACAGAATCTCCTTTTCTAAAAAAGTCTGAACGAATTTGCTCACTTTTTGGCAATACAATTTCGTTTCCATCATCATCTAATAAAATAATGGCATTATGACGAATATGATGAACTTCTGCAGTATATAATTCGCCTTCTAAATCTTTAAATTGCTTAAAAATATTGGTGCTATCATGTTCGTAAATTTTCGAAATCAAGTTTTGACGCAAAGCCAAAATTGCTCTTCTACCCAATTGAACCAATTTTACTTCTTCAGAAACATCTTCTCCAATTTCAAAATCAGGCTCAATTTTTCGAGCTTCGCTCAATTCTATTTCTTCATTGTCATCTTCAGACATTCCGTCTGCAACAACTACACGATTTCTCCAAATTTCTAAATCTCCTTTATCAGGATTGATGATGATATCAAAATTATCATCAGAGCCAAACTTTCTTTTTAAAGCTGCTCTAAAAACTTCTTCTAAAATAGACATCAGTGTTACTCTGTCTATACTTTTGTTATCTTTAAATTCAGAAAACGATTCAATTAACGCTATATTTTCCATTACCTAATTTTCTTAATATACAATCTTCACTTTTGCTTCTTTAATATCTTTGTATGCTATTGTTGCTGTTTTTTCAACAGTAATTTTTCCTTTTCCTTGTGGTTTTGGTTCTCTTTCTTCCCAAACTAATACAATATTTTCTTCGTTAACAGCGATTAAAGTTCCTTCAAACTCATCTTCTGAAGTGATTACTTTCAAAATTCTATCGATGTTTTTTTTATATTGTCTTTGTAATTTTATTGGTTTTGAAATATCTGGAGATGTTACTTCTAGTGCAAAATCCTCAGCTTCTCTATCCAAATTGTGTTCTACATTTCTACTAATTCTAATACACTCACTCAATGGAATTCCTTGATCGCCATCAACAATTACTTTGATTTTATTGGTTTCGGAAATAGAAATATCCACTAAAAAAAGTGATTCATTCTCCGCTAATGCCTCCTCAACTAAATATCTTACTTTGGCTTGATCCATGTTTACTTGTTTCAAAATACTGCTAAAAAAACTTCTTTTTAGATATAAAAAGAGGGGACTTTTAGTCCCCTTCATTTTCTTTTTTCCTTATTTTTCGGTGCAAATATACTAAATCTTTATGATTTACCAAATGGATTGTAATTCAATTCTTTTTTGTAAATTTAAAAACGCATTGCTATCATATAAAAAACAGTAATTTATGAAAACAATTTTAGTTCCTATTGATTTTTCAAAATCGTCCGAATTTGCCTGTAAAATGGCAGCAAAAATTGCCAAAAAATCTGAAAGCACAGTGTATCTTTTGCACATCATTGAATTGCCTTCAGGCATGGCAGATATGGGTTCTAGAAGTAATTTTAGTATTCCTGAAAGCATGTTGTATTTGCGAAAAATTAGAGAACGAATTGTTGATTTTAAGGAACGTTTTTTCTCAGAAAACCAAGAAGCGCATCATTTGATTCGTTTTCAAAATCCGTATGAAGGGATTTTGGCTTGTGCAGAAAAAATTGAAGCTGATTTAATTATTATGGGTTCTAAAGGTCATTCTGATTTTGAGGAAATTTTGATTGGTTCTAATACTGAAAAAGTGGTTCGAAAATCGACAATTCCTGTGTTGGTTGTGAAAAAAGACAATGATAACATCGATTTTAAAAATGTGGTTTTTGCGTCAAGTTTTAAAAACGAAGATAAAAAAGAGGTTTTAAAAAAGCTACTTGAAATTGCACTGATTTTCGAAAGTACCATTCATTTATTGAAAGTAACAACGCCTTCTAATTTCGAAAGTACTTTTGAAGCCACTGAAAAAATAAAGGAATTTGTTGCCGAATTTAATTTGCCAAATCACACTATTTCTATTTATAATGATGTTTCTGTTGAAAAAGGAATTCTCAATTTTTCGCGTCAAATCAATGCAGATTTAATTGCTTTGAGTACACATGGAAGAAGTGGATTGTCGCATTTATTTTCAGCAAGTGTTACCAAAAATTTGTCAAAAAGTGGCTTAAAACCGATGTTGACGATTCGTGTTTAGGTAGATTTATTTTGCTTTTTCGCTTTCTCTTTATTAGGATTGTACATCACAATTACTTGAATAACAATTGCTAAAAACACCAATAAATATATTTCTATTTGTGTAAATAATTCAACTTTGTCAATCGCTTTTTGGCTGATAGACATTTGTCTTCGTCCTTCAGTTAATTGAATTTTGGTTAAATCATATAAATTTTCTTTGATATCAAAAATAAGGTTTATAGGATTTTCTTTATCTTTAAATTGATTTTTGATAATCGTTTTTTCAAATTTTGACAATTCATTGATGTTATCTTTAAAATTATCAAACACTCTTCGTTCTTCAACTGTTAATTTTGTTGCTTCATATTTTTCAATAAAATCATTCATTTTTTTATTGACACCATCGTTTTTTTTAGTGTAAAAATTTTCATCAGAAAGTACAATTGCCATTTCTTTTTCTTGGACTAATTTTGACATTTCAAAAATCAAATCATTTACTACAAGCCTGTCTTCGTAGATAGAAACCACAGAATCTTTTACTCTTGTAAAATTGTTTTTGTCTATTAAATTGGTAATTACAATCAATGCAAAAACCATCAAAATTCCTAAAGTCCATTTAATTTTATCGAAAAAAGTCATGAGTTATATCTTAAACAATTTCTACAAATATAAAAAAACCGCGATTTCTTTTTTCGAAAAAGCGGTTTTTAACTTCTTTTGTAAGACTGTTTGATTATAAAATATAATCTGTATTGATAAAATTCGATGATTTTGTATCTAATAATTGTTGTAAAATAGTATTATTATATGCTGAATCTTTAGAAGCAACAAAGGTTCTGATTGAAAAAGAACGCAAAGCATCATGGACGCTCAAAGTTGCCACAGCTGAATCTTTTCGTCCTGTAAATGGATACACATCTGGTCCTCTTTGACACGAACTGTTTAAATTTACTCTACAAACTAAGTTTACTAACGTATCAATTAATGGTGCTAAGGTTTTTACATCACTTCCAAAAACACTTACTTGCTGACCGTAATTGGATTCAGCCATGTCATTTAAAGGCTCTTGAATATCGCTGAAAGAAAGCACAGGAATTACAGGTCCAAATTGCTCTTCTTCAAAAACACGCATATTTTTAGAAACAGGATACAACACTGCAGGAAAAATATAATTTTCGGTAGTTTTTCCACCTTTTTCATTGATGATTTTTGCTCCTTTTTTGGTAGCATCATCAATCAATTCTTGAATATAAGCTGGCTTTTCTGGTTCTGGTAAAGGTGTTAATTGAACGCCATTTTCCCAAGGATTTCCAAATTTTAAAGCATCCACTTTAGCTGCAAAACGCTTGTTGAATTCGTCAACAATTGCTTCGTGAACATACACCACTTTTAAAGCTGTACAACGTTGACCGTTAAATGAAGTTGTGCCAATAATACATTCGCTTATTGCCAAATCTAAATCTGCATCTGGCAAAACAATTGCAGGATTCTTCGCTTCTAAACCTAACACTAAACGCAATCTGTTTTTATTGGGATGATTTGCTTGAATAGAATTTGCAGATTTGCTGTTTCCAATCAAAGCCAACACATCTACTTTTCCTGTTTCCATAATTGGTGTTGCCAAAGTTCTTCCACGACCATAAATGATGTTTACAACACCTGAAGGAAAACTACTTTGAAACGCTTCTAACAATGGTGATAATAATAAAACACCATGTTTTGCGGGTTTAAAAATGGCTGTATTTCCCATGATTAACGCTGGAATTAGCAACGCAAAAGTTTCATTTAAAGGATAATTATAAGGTCCTAAACACAAAACAACGCCTAAAGGTCCACGTCTGATATGCGCATAAACTCCTGAATTTTTTTCAAACTTGGCAGAAGTTCTGTCCATTTTTTTATAATCTTCAATGGTATCGTAAATGTATTCTACAGTTCTATCAAACTCTTTTTGCGAATCAGGTAAGGTTTTTCCAATTTCCCACATCAATAGTTTTACGATTTCCTCACGTTTGGTTTTCATTTGCGAAACGAACTTTTCCATAGCTGCAATTCTGTCAGCAACTTTCATTGTTGGCCACAAACCTTGTCCACGATCATAGGCTTTTTCAGCTGCATGCAAGGCTTCTAAAGCTTCATTTTCGCCTAAATCTGGAACTGTTCCTAATAATGTTGGTTTGTATTCTTTGGTAGAAGAAATGGTTGAAAAAACATTGGCTGTTTTTCCTTTCCATTCTTTTAAAATGCCATCAACTAAATAGGTATTTTGATGCAATAATGCGTCAATTTTAAACTCATTAGGAATTTCTTTAAATGTAATCTCCATAGAAAAAATTGTGTAATTTAGAAATCAAAGTAACAAAAAATAAGTTCACTTTTGATAGTTTGTTTGATAAAATGATTGAAAAAATCACGAAAAGCATTTCGAGTTTTTCTATAAAAAAAGCATCCTTTATTGTAAAAAGATGCTTTTAAAACTTTAAAAAATATAATTGATTAGGCTGTTTTTACTACTTTCATAGCAGTCATTGACGCTCTTAAAGTTGCCCCAATTTTTTCTACTGGATGATTTCTAATCGCTTTATTTACTGCAATTAATTGCTGATTATCAACACCATTATCATTGGTGAATTTTTTTCCAATCACATCTGTGGAAACTTTTTTCATAAAATCTGCCAATAAAGGTTTGCAAGCGTGATCAAATAAATAACAACCATATTCTGCAGTATCAGAAATAACACGATTCATTTCATATAATTTTTTACGAGCAATCGTATTAGCAATTAACGGAGTTTCATGCAAAGATTCGTAATATGCAGAAGCATCAATAATTCCAGATTCTGTCATGGATTCATAGGCTAATTCAACACCTGCTCTTACAAAAGCAACCAACAAAGTTCCGTGATCAAAATATTCTTGTTCTGGAATTTCTTGCGTGGTAATTGCTTGTTTTTCAAACGCAGTTTCGCCAGTTGCAGCTCTCCAAGTTAATAAGTTTTTATCATCATTTGCCCAATCTTCCATCATGGTTTTTGAAAAATGACCTGTCATGATATCATCCATGTGTTTTTGAAATAATGGACGCATAATGGTTTTTAATTCTTCTGAAAGTTCAAATGCTTTTATTTTTGCAGGATTTGACAATCTGTCCATCATGTTGGTAATTCCTCCATGTTTTAGAGCTTCAGTTACAGTTTCCCAACCATATTGAATTAGTTTTGCTGCGTAACTTGCGTCAATTCCTTC
>DAIUBY010000045.1:17450-20029 GCA_036846425.1 Polaribacter sp. | reverse complement strand
AATAATCCCACTCAAAAAAGCATTTTCATCCATCCCAGAAAGTCCCATTCTTACCACAACCAAGTCTTGATCAGGTAAAATATACACACGTTGACCTTGGTAACCATCTGCGTAAAACATGTTTTTAGGAACGTTTTTAAAAGTTGGTGTTGCATTCAACCAAAATTGTGCACCGTAAGTTCCCCCAGAAGTTGGTGTTGGAGTTGAAACATAATCAACCCAAGTTTCATCAAACAATTGTTCACCATTCCAATTGCCTTTGTGTAAATACAACAAACCAAATTTTGCCCAATCTCTGGCAGTTGCCCACGCATAAGAAGAGCCTACATAATTTCCTGCCAAATCCGTTTCTAAAACCATGGAATTCATCCCAATTTTATCAACCAAATTGGTGTACCAAAAATCCAAGTATTCTTGCTTCGTTGTAAACTGATTTCTGATGATTCCTGACAATAAATTGGTTGTTCCAGACGAATAGTTCCAAGAAGCATTTATCTTGCCTTTAAGCGGCTTCTTTTCTTGCGCTTTTGTCATATCTTTTTCCAAAAAAAGCATTTTAGTAACATCCGAAATTTTATCATAATTTTCATCCCATTCCAAACCAGAATTCATCTGCAATAAATTGTGAATTGTGATGTTTTTTCGCCCATCATTATGCCAAGATTTGATGGGTGCTTTATCTGAAACTTTTAATTTTTGTTGATATTGTAAAATCCCAAAAATGGTACTTGTGATGCTTTTTGTCATTGACCAACCTAAAATTTTGGAGTTTTCGTCAAATCCTTTAGCATATTTTTCGGCGATAATTTGTTCTTTGTAAATTACCAAAACTGCCCTAGATTTATTTTCGCCGAAAACGGAATTCACAGTTTTATTTAATTTTTGATAATCAATTTCTGATAAAATCGTGTCTTTTGGTGCTGCATTTCCATAAGGAAAAGGGGTTTTTTCATCAGAAATTGCTCTTTTTGGTTGTAAAAATGGCGCATTTTCATCTTCATCAGTCAATGTTAAAACGGCTCCTAAACCTTCTCTGTAAATTGCTTTTCTTGACAATAAACCAAAAACTGATGAAATTGCTACTTTTTTTTCGTCATCAATTTTATCATTTGCCAAATTTATAGGCGAAAAATTATTGTCTGTAGAATCTGTAAATGCCAAATTCCTTTCTGCTAAAAAAACTGAAGAAGCTGCATTTTTTGCTGAATATCCCGCAATAATATTCAATTTTGGATAATTGAAAATTACAATCAATAAAACCGTTAAAGAGACAAGAAGTAAAATACGTTTGAAAATTTTCATCGAGTAAATTTTGAATATGTAAAAATAAGAAATTCATATTGAGTTTTTTACATCAATCAAAAATCAACCTTTATCTTTGTGTTTTAAATTGAAAATTATGTTTGATGTTGCTAAAATTCGCGAAGATTTTCCAATTTTAAAGAGATTTGTAAATGGCAAGCCATTAGTTTATTTTGACAATGCTGCCACCTCTCAAACTCCGCAAGTAGTTATTGATACTATTGTAGATTATTACAGTAATTACAACGCAAATATTCACAGAGGAGTGCATGCTTTGAGCCAAGAAGCTACTGACAAATATGAAGCTGCAAGAATCAAAATTCAACAGCATTTCAATGCGAAACATGCGTATGAAATCATTTTTACATCTGGAACAACTCATGGAATAAACCTAGTTGCAGCTGGATTTTCTGAGATTTTAAATCCGAATGATGAAATTATAGTTTCGGCTTTAGAGCATCATTCCAATATTGTTCCTTGGCAAATGTTGTGCGAAAAAACTGGTGCCATTTTGAAGGTAATTCCAATGACTTTCGGAGGAACTTTGGACATGGAAAGTTATCATCAATTATTGAATAAAAACACCAAATTGGTTTTTTGCAATCACGTTTCTAACGCTTTAGGAACTGTCAATCCAATCAAAGAAATCATTGATGCAGCTCGTAATGCTGGAGCTGCTGTTTTGATTGATGGTGCGCAATCAACACCTCATATCAAGCCTGATTTACAAGCATTAAATGTCGATTTTTATGTAACTTCTGCGCATAAATTGTGTGGCCCAACAGGAGTTGGAATGTTGTATGGAAAACAAGAATGGTTGGAAAAATTGCCTCCGTATCAAGGTGGAGGAGAAATGATAGAAACCGTAACTTTTCAAAAAACAACCTATGCAGGTTTGCCTCATAAATTTGAAGCTGGAACTCCAAATATTTGTGGAGGAATTGCTTTTGGAGCTGCTATTGATTATATGAATTCAATTAGTTTTGAGCAGATTGCAACCTATGAAAATGAGCTTTTGGTGTATGCCACAGAAGAATTATTGAAGATTGAAGGACTCAGAATTTATGGAACTGCACCTGAAAAAACGGCTGTAATTTCATTCAATGTTGGAACGATTCATCCCTATGATATTGGGACAATTCTTGACAAATTAGGAATTGCCGTAAGAACAGGACAACATTGTACACAACCAATTATGGATTTTTACAACATTCCTGGAACAGTAAGAGCTTCATTTTCATTTTACAACACCAAAAAAGAAATTGATGTGATGATTG
>DAIUBY010000045.1:9831-17350 GCA_036846425.1 Polaribacter sp. | reverse complement strand
GCTGTTGCTGCATCCATAGGAACTGGATTGTGAGGAACAGTTGTAAAGTGTGCCAAATTAGTAATATAAGGAACAGTAGCTACAACGCCTTTTGCACCTCCAGAAGTTAACGTGGTAACCATATTATTAAACACATTTGCAAAAACGTTTGGATCAGTGATGTCACTACTCCCATAAGTTGCAGGGTTTAAATTTCCTGTTTGATTTACACCTGAACCTCCAGAAAGTGCATACCCTAAAACATCATTTCCTCCAACTTCAGAAAGTGTAAAAAATGTTGGTCCTTGAGCCATTGCATCTCCTAAAACTGTAGCGTTTGCACTTGATGACATTCTTGCAAAGTATGGATTTGCTAAACCTAATGCAACACCTGCAAGATTTCCATAACCAGGAGCAACTAAATGAAAACTTTTTGCACCAGGAATTCCAAAATTGTTTAATGGTCCTGTTACTTTTACAGAAACATTAGTTGTTGGAGTTCCTGGTAAAGTCGCTGGTCCAGAGCCATTGAAAAACAATCTTGGGCCTTGAATTACGTTTCCTCCTAAAAGCAATCCGCCAATGTTGTCATTCATTAATGGTTGATTGAATGTTGTGCCAAATTTGTTTGCTAAAATGTTTGGAAACGAATTTTGTTGTGCTGCAATAAATAGTGCATTGTCTGTAAAACCTGCTGTAAAAGAGGCGCCAATAGCTACGTATTTAGAAAAATCCAATCCGTTCGTATTTAACTCAACTTCGGGTACAACTACTGCTGGGATATCATCTAAATCGTTGTTCACATCACATGATGCAATGGCTAAAGATGCTAGAAATAATCCTATATATTTATAATTTTTCATGTATTAAATATTTTTTTATTAGTTATTAATTGTCCAAGAAATGTAGTATTGAGAACCAATTGCGCCAACTCCTGGAGCACTAAAATATTCTTGACCTCCTAAATTAGCTCCTCCTATTTTGATTATAGATTTGAATTTAGGTAAACTGTAATTGATTTGAGCGTCTAAAACTGTACGTCCATCAACAGTTGCGTCTAAGAAAGTTGATTCCCAAACAAAAGCATTTTGCCATCTCATATTTACATTAAATCCGAAGTTTTTGAACAAATTAGTATTTCCAAATTGTACTTTCACTTTATGCTCTGGAGTGTTAAATCCTGCTTCAAAATCTGGATCTGATGATTGATCAAAATCAAATTTAGCATAGGTGTAATTTAATCCAAAGTCAAAACCTCCAAAAATTTTGGTGTTTAATCCGATTGAAACACCATAAGAATTGATATCTGCTGCTGAGTTTGTATAGGTTTGGAAAACTGCAAAATCTCCATTTTGTAACGCTGCAAGTGATAATGAATTATCTCCTACAGTTCCGTAGAATGGTGTAATTACGTTTTTACCTGCGATAAAATCTTCGTAAGCATTGTAATATCCACTTAAATCAATTGTAATATTTTTGTCTCCTGCCTTTACCAAACCTCTATATCCAAGTTCATAAGCAGTTACTCTCTCTGGTTTAACTAAAGCTACATCTGCTTTGGTTGGAGCTCCATTTGTTACAGATTCCGCAGAGAAAGCATTTTCATAAGCTGCTCTACCTGAAACTCTTGTTGTTGGTGTTCCTAAAATTCCTTGTCCAAAACCACTAACAATTAACGGATTTGTAAAATATCTGTCTAAATTGTCAGGAGCTGAACCTACTAAATACGCTCTTCCTGCATTTAACCCAATGTATTGATCTTGAGTGGTCGGATTTCTAAACCCAGTTTGGAAAGATGCTCTAAAATTTTGGTTTTTAGTTTCCCCTGCTGCGTATGCTAATGAAACTCTTGGAGAATAATTACCTTGAAAGTTTTGAGCTTTGTCATAACGTAAAGATGCTGTTAATTTTAAACGATCGTCTTCTAAGAATTTCTTTTGCATTTGAGTATAAATTCCAAATTCATCATAATCAATAGGACCATCATAATCTGTAAAAATACTTCCATTAGAATTTAAAGAATACAATCTGTATGAACCTCCTATTTGAAATTCAGCCCATTTGATTACATCCTGAAAATTATAATTCGCATCTACATGATATAATTTTGTATTGTCTTGAAATTTAGAACCTGTTATTAAATCTGGATCTGCAGTTATTCTATTAAATGCATCTTGAAATTGAGGTGTTCCTGGTAAAAATCTTCCTGTTTCTGCAGTGTTTCTTGCGATTGCATGTGCTTGATCAGATGTTAGACCTCCTAAAGTTCCTTGAACATAAGCACCAACATATTGTCCAAACCAAGTGTTATCATCTTTCCATGCTCTATTAATATTGATTGCAGCAAAACGAGTATCATATGAATTTCCTGCATCTTCACTAGTTAAATAACCTCTAACAAAGAAATTTTTCCCTTTAAATTCTAATTTGTGTTGTTCCATAAAGAAATCTTGGATGTTGTATCTATTTGTACCTTGATAGATTGTGTTTCCAACACCAAATTTAGAATCCCAAATAACTTCAAAACGATCATCTCCAAAAGGGCGATAATTTAAAGAACTTCCAAATTTTACACTTCTTGCTTCATAAGTCATCAAGTCTCTTTCATCATAACCAGTTCTACTAATGTTTTCACTTGGCACTAAAGCTGCTGCACCATTTGGTAAAATTCCTAAGTTTTGCAGCGATTGTGCAACGCCTCTTATGTTTGTTGAAACCTCATCACCATAAACATTAAGACCATCGTAATTTCTGTCAGAATTTC
Source organism: Polaribacter sp. (assembly GCA_036846425.1). GTDB lineage: Bacteria > Bacteroidota > Bacteroidia > Flavobacteriales > Flavobacteriaceae > Polaribacter. The sequence goes on along the minus strand of DAIUBY010000045.1, from coordinate 14,607 downwards.
TATCACCTGAAGCGTAAGTTCCATTTCTTGTGTTTCTATAATCTGTTGCAAACCACTCTGTTCCATCTAAATAAGACAAGGTTGCTTTCGCAGCAAATTTATCAGAAAAAGCATATGCCATTCTAATATTAAAATCATTATAAGCATTCACTCCTGCAGCTTCTTGATTTGTAAAACCTGTCTTCAAAGAAACGCTTATTCCTTTGTGATCAAAAGGATTTTTACTAACCATAAACATAATTCCATTAAAAGCATTTGCTCCATACAATGCAGATGAAGCTCCTGGAAGTAATTCCACAGTTTCTATATCCAATTCAGAAATTCCTAACAAGTTACCTAAAGCAAAGTTTAATGCAGGTGAGGAATTATCCATTCCATCCACTAATTGCATAAAACGAGTGTTAGCAAAAGTAGCAAAACCACGAGTGTTTACTGACTTAAAGGTTAAACTGTTTGTGTTGACATCAACACCTTTTAAATTCTCTAATCCGTCGTAAAAAGAAGGAGAAGAGGTGTTTTTTATTTCTCTCATGTCCATTCTCTCTACAGTTACTGGAGATTCCATAATACGTTCTGGGGTCCTAGATGCTGACACTACAATCTCATCCAATGACGTTTCGTTTTCAGATAAACTAACGTCAACTTTTTGGTTGTTTTTGGTTATTTGAACTTCCTCTGTTTTGTAACCAATCATTGAAATTTCGACTGTAAATGGCGGATTATCAGTGGTTTTAAGTTCGAATTTTCCATCGAAATCACTACTTGTACCAACAGATTTTCTTGAAACCTTTATGTTAGCACCAGGAAGTAGCTCACCTGTTTTAGCATCTTTTATAGTTCCTGAAATTGTAGTTTGTGCCACCATAGACAAACTACCAAAAGCTATAAAAGCAATGAATAAAATCTTTTTTATCATAATTTGAATTATTAGTTAAGTAGCATGCAAAGTACAAAAAAATTTGAATTTCTGAATAGTTCTATAAAAATTTTATGATATTGTCAAAAATAGCATTATTTAAATGGCAAATAGGCATATTAAAAAAGTGTATTTGCCTAAATTTAAAGCTCAGAAATCGTACATTTGCACTTTGAAATTTACTTTTTTGAAGACAATTTATAATACCTCAAATTTTAATTCCAACTCTAAAACCTTTGTAACCATAGGCACTTTTGATGGCGTCCATTTTGGACATCAAAAAATAATTGAAAAGTTGGTTTTTGAAGCAAAAAAAGCGGAAAAGAAATCTGTTTTACTTACTTTTTTTCCTCATCCTAGAATGGTTTTACAAAAAGATAATTCTGTAAAACTGTTAAATACCATTGATGAACGCGCAAACTTACTTGAAAAAACAGGATTGGATTATTTGATTATTCATCCATTTTCTGAAGAATTTTCAAAAATGACTGCACTCGATTTTGTGAAAGATATTTTGATAAATCAGCTAAACATTTCTAAACTGATTATTGGATATGATCATCATTTTGGAAAAAATAGAGAAGGAAATATTCATCAATTAACCGCATACAGTCATGTCTACAATTTTGATGTGGAAGAAATTCCTGCGCAAGATATTGACGAAGTTTCTGTTAGCTCCACAAAAATAAGACGTGCTCTAGATATTGGAAATTTACAAACCGCAAATCATTATTTAGGATATCCTTTTATGCTGAATGGAACTGTGGTAAATGGAAAAAAATTGGGCGGAAAAATTGGCTTTCCAACAGCAAATATTAATATTGAAGAATCCTATAAATTGATTCCAAAAACTGGAGTTTATGTCGTAAAATCATCCATTGATAATAATATTGTTTTTGGAATGATGAACATTGGAAACAGACCAACTGTTGATGGAAATTACCAAACTATTGAAGTTCATTTTTTTGATTTTAACGATGATTTATATGGTAAAAAACTGACCATTGAATTGCTTTATTTTTTGCGTGATGAACAAAAATTTGATTCCATTGAATCATTGATACATCAACTAAAAATTGATGAAGAAAATGCCAAAAAGCACCTTCAAAACAAACTATAAATTGGGCGTTGTTTAAAACTCAGGCTTAAACTATATTTGCGCTATAAAACAACCAAAAATGTTACAAGTAAACTTTATCAGAGAAAATAAAAAAACGGTTTTAGAAGGATTGGCAAAACGTAATTTTGCTGATGCTGAAAATATCATTGAAAAAGTGCTTTCTGCAGACGAAAACAGACGTGCAACTCAAGTGCTTTTAGACAATACGTTGGCTGAAGCAAATGTAATTTCAAGAGAAATTGGCCAGTTTTTTAAATCGGGTGAAGTTCAAAAAGCAAACATTTTAAAAGAAAAAACCTCTTTATTGAAAGAACAAACCAAAGAACTTTCAGAAAAGTTAACTGCCTATGCTGATGAATTAGAATCACTTTTATACTTGATTCCAAACATTCCTCATCAATCTGTAAAAACAGGAAAATCTGCTGATGACAATGAAGAAATTTTTGCTGAAGGCGAAATTCCTAATTTGGGCGAAAATGCGCTTCCTCATTGGGAATCAGCCAAAAAATATGATATTATTGATTTCGATTTAGGCGCAAAAATTACTGGTGCTGGTTTTCCTGTTTACAAAGGAAAAGGCGCCAAATTGCAACGAGCTTTAATCAATTATTTTTTAGATAAAAATATAGCTGCAGGGTATCAAGAAGTGCAAGTGCCTCATTTAGTGAACGAAGCTTCTGGTTTTGGAACAGGTCAATTGCCTGATAAAGAAGGACAAATGTACCATGCAACTGAAGATAATTTGTATTTAATTCCAACTGCAGAAGTGCCAATCACGAATTTATTTCGTGGAGATTTACTGCAAAATTCTGATTTACCAATTAAACTAACAGGTTACACACCTTGTTTTAGACGTGAAGCAGGAAGTTATGGAGCTCACGTTCGTGGATTGAACAGATTGCATCAATTTGATAAAGTAGAAATTGTACGCATTGAACATCCTTCAAAATCGTATGAAGTTTTGGAAGAAATGGTTGAGCACGTAAAAAATATTTTAAAAGAATTGAAATTGCCTTACCGAATTTTACGCTTATGTGGAGGAGATATGGGTTTTACATCGGCTTTAACATACGATTTTGAATTGTTTTCGACAGCTCAAAACAGATGGTTAGAAATTAGTTCTGTATCAAATTTTGAAACTTTTCAAGCAAATAGATTGAAGTTGCGTTTTAAAAACAGCGAAGGAAAAAATGAATTGGTGCACACGTTGAATGGTAGCTCTTTGGCTTTACCTCGTGTTTTAGCTGGAATTTTAGAGAATTATCAAACCGCAGAAGGAATTCAAATTCCGGAAGTTTTGATTCCTTATTGTGGATTTGATAGGATTTAGTTGTTGGTTGTTGTTCAGTATTTTAGAAAAACTTAACACTAAAAACTAAGCACTAAAAATTAATTCGCAATTACTGCATTCATCAATCTTTTGTATTTATTCATCTCTAAAAGCGCATTGAAATAAGCGTTTATTTGTCCGTTTTTCATGAAATCGTTCGCATTTTGCTTGGCAATTTCGTATTGGTTTGATAGTTGATTCATGGCGTTTATTTGTTAGTTATTTCTCTTAAGACAATTTCTGTGCCAAAACGTTACAAGTTAAATTTCAAAAATTGAATCGTTTCACAAATTTTTAACATCATTCTTGTTATATTTGAGGATTATGAAACACTTTTTCACCATTCTTTTTTTTCTAATTAGTGGTTTTATATCAGCTCAAGAAATTTCTGAAAATGAATTTTTCTTAGCAGAAAGCTATTATAGAGAAGGAGAATATGAAAAAGCGACTCAGATTTATAAAAAATTATACGATCAAAGTCCTTTCAATAGCACATATTTATACAGATTAATCACTTGTTATCAACAAACAGAATCGTTTGATATTGTTGAAAACCTACTTGTAAATCGTATAAAAAAAGAACCTTCACAAAGCTACTTATATGTTTTTTTAGGATACAATTACAGCAAAACCCAAAAGGAAGATTTGGCGAAAGTTCAATATCAAAAAGCCATACAATCTATCGAAAATAACAATCCTTACATCATTACTATTGCACGTGCATTTAGCGATTATAATTTGCTTGATTATGCAATTTTAGCCTATGAAAAAGCAATGAAAGTGAATCCTTCAGCAAATTTTGGATTTCAAATCGCACAGATTTATGGTGAAAAAGGAGAATATCAAAAAATGTTTGAAGCTTACATTGATTTGCTCGATTCAAATGAACGTTATCTAAATTTGGTGCAGCGTTCTGCAAGTAAATACATTACTGATGATGCTGAAAACAACGCAAATGTTTTGTTCAGAAAAGCGGTTTTACAAAAATCTTTGAACAATCCAAAAAACGAATGGAATATTTTATTGAGTTGGTTATTTATTCAGCAAAAAGAATACGAAAAAGCATTTGTTCAAGAAAAAGCATTGTTCAACAGAAATCCAACAGATGTCTCTATGATTTTTGAATTGGGAGAAATTGCTTTTGAAGACAAAAACTATGAAACAGCTCAAAATTGCTTTCAATTTATCATCGAAAAAACAGCTTTGAATGATGATAAAATCAGTGCGAATTTATACATAGTCAAAATTGCAATAGCCACAAAAAATCCTGAAACAACTAAAATTTTTGATACCCTTTTTAACGAATTTGGTATCAATCCTGCAACCATAAATCTACAAGTTGCGTATGCTGATTTTTTAACATTTCAGAAAAACAATCCTGAAAAAGCGATTGAAATTTTAGAAAAAGCA
>DAIUBY010000045.1:6317-9731 GCA_036846425.1 Polaribacter sp. | reverse complement strand
AAGCGAAAATACTCATCAAACAAGAAAAATATCTTGCTGCCATTGAAAAATTAGAGAAAATTTTAGCTGCAGATAATCAAGGTTTCTTAACGGATGATGTGTATTATTTGATTGCAGAAACCTATAATTTCAATCTGAATAATTCAGAAAAAGCGAAAGAATATTATCAAAAAATTATCTTTGAACAACCTTCCAGTATTTATTTGGTTGATGCTAGAAATAAGTTTCGAAAATTGCGAGGAGAGGTTTTAAATTAATGATACAGTATAACAATGTATCAATGTAACAATGTATCAATGAAAAATGCTCTGGGTTTCAAAAGAGTTTTTATAAGTTCTATTAATTGATATATTAATTCAATGCTAAATTGTTACATCATTATTGTTAAATTGCTACTTTAATCAATCGTTAAATTAAAAAAATGTACATATACAACGTAACCATCAATATTGAAGACAGTTTGCATGATGAATGGCTTGTTTGGATGGAAAATCACATTAATGATGTATTAAACACAGGAAAATTTACCTCCGCAAAACTCACAGAAGTGTTGGCAGAAAACGAATCTGGAAGAACGTATTCTGTCCAATATTCAGCCAATTCACGAAAAGATTTGGACGATTATTATCAATTTGATGCGGATAAATTACGCTCAGAAGCCATCAAAAAATTTGGTAGTAAAATGTTGGCTTTCAGAACTGAACTAAAATTAATCAAAGAGTTTTATCCCATAAATACAAGCAACTAAAAAATGACTGTAAAAGCAAAAAAACATTTAGGACAGCATTTTTTAACAGACGAAACAATCGCTCAAAAAATAGCAGATTCTTTATCAGAAAACGGATACAATCAAGTGTCAGAAATTGGTCCTGGAATGGGCGTTTTGACAAAATATTTATTGACAAAAAAATCAAAAATAACTGTTTTTGAAATTGATAGAGAATCAGTAGCCTATTTAAAAGACACTTTTCCAAAAGAAAATTTTCAACTAAATACTTCCAAAGAAAAGTTTGAAATCATTGAAGGTGACTTTTTGAAAAAAAATCTACAAGAGATTTTTAAAGGAGAACAAGTAGCAATTATTGGCAATTTCCCTTACAATATTTCTAGTCAAATTTTGTTCAAAGCTATTGAAAACAGAGCGATTATTCTCGAATTTTCGGGGATGTTTCAAAAAGAAGTTGCCCTAAGAATTGCTGAAAAAAAAGGCAGCAAAGTATATGGAATTCTGTCAGTTTTATCACAAGCTTTTTATGAAGTGGAGTATTTATTTACAGTTCCGCCAACGGTTTTTAATCCTCCTCCAAAAGTTGATTCGGGTGTAATTCGCCTTGTTAGAAAAGAAAATTTTACACTTCCTGTAGATGAAAAATTGTTTTTTAAAGTAGTAAAAACAGCTTTCAATCAACGAAGAAAAATGCTTCGCTCGAGTTTAAAATCATTCAATATTTCTGATTCTTTAAAAGAAGACCCTATATTTGCAAAGCGTCCTGAGCAATTATCTGTTCAAGAGTTTATTTTTCTTACACAAAAAATAGCAAAAAATGACATTTGAAATAACCTCAGATTTTCTTGAACATCTATCAAATCTGATAGATTTAAAAAAAGATTCAAAAATCAAAAAACTTTTTGATGAGGTTCATTATGCTGATATTGCTGAAGTTTTAGACGAAGTAGATTTTGATGAGGCTGTTTACATCATCAAATTGTTGGATAGCGAAAAAACATCCGAAATTCTTACAGAATTAGATGAAGACACACGTACTAGAATTCTAGAAAATTTATCTGCTCAAGAAATCGCTGAAGAAATAAGCGAAATGGACACTGATGATGCTGCTGACATCATTGCTGAACTTTCTGAAGAGCGTCAAAGAAACGTTATCAACGCGCTTGAAGATATAGAGCACGCAGCAGATATCAAAGAATTGCTTTCTTACAAAGAAAATACTGCTGGTGCATTAATGGCAAAAGAATTGGTAAAAGTCTATGAAACTTGGACTGTTGCTGGTTGTTTGCGCAGAATTCGTGGTCAAGCAAAAGAAGTGAGTAGAGTGCACTCAATTTATGTCGTTGACAAAAAAGAAAGATTGGTTGGAAGATTGTCCTTAAAAGACTTGATTGTAGCCAAAAACGATCAAAAAATTGCGGATATTTATATTTCTGCAGTAGATTCTGTGAACGTTAATGAAGATGATGAAGAGGTTGCAAAAATCATGTCAAAATACGATTTAGAAGCCATTCCTGTGGTTGATGACAATAATGTTTTATTAGGCAGAATTACCATTGACGATATTGTGGACGTTTTAAAAGAAGAAGCAGACAGAGATTATCAATTAGCAGCTGGTTTAACCCAAGATGTTGATTCTGATGACAGCATTTTAGATTTGACAAAAGCACGTTTGCCTTGGCTTTTTTTAGGATTGATTGGTGGAGTTGGCGCTTTTTTAATCATGGAAGGTTTTCAGGGAGTTTTTGCAAAATATGCAGCCTTGTTTTTCTTTACTCCTTTAATTGCAGCAATGGCAGGAAATGTTGGTGTTCAATCTTCTGCGATTATTGTGCAAGGTTTGGCAAATGACGAAGTAAAAGGAAGCATCAACAGTCGTTTGTTAAAAGAAATGTTATTGGCAACTTTAAATGGCGTTATTTTAGCTGTCTTTTTATTTGCTTTTGTTTGGTTGTATGAAGGCAAAGTTGATACTGCTTTAGCCATTGCAGTTTCGCTAGTAGTTGTAATTATTATGGCAGGTTTGATTGGTACTTTTGTACCTTTATTTTTAGATAAAAGAGGCATAGATCCTGCAATTGCTACTGGTCCTTTTATTACAACTTCCAATGATATTTTTGGAATATTAATCTACTTTTTGATTGCGAAATTGATTTTAGGAATTTAGTTTTACAAAAATATCCCACAACACAATTCCTGCACTTACAGAAATATTCAACGAATGTTTGGTGCCCAATTGCGGAATTTCAATACACAAATCAGCTGCATTAACTACTTTCTGTTGTACGCCTTTTACTTCATTTCCAAAAATAACAGCATATTTTTCACCTTTTTCTGGAAAAAAATCATTCAGTTTTGTGCTGTTTTCAGTTTGTTCAATTGCTAAAACTTTGACTTTTAAACTTTTTAAACTTTGAACCACTGAAAGCGTACTTTCAGCATATTCCCAATCCACAGAGTCTGTGGCTCCCAAAGCCGTTTTATGAATTTCGTTGTTTGGTGGTGTTGCAGTAATACCACACAAATATATTTTTTCAATCAAAAAAGCATCACTTGTTCTAAATACAGAGCCAATATTATTCAAGCTACGGATATTGTCTAAAACTACAATTAATGGTGTTTTTTCAACCGCTTTAAACCCTTCAATCGTGAGTCGTTTTAATTCGGTATTTTTTAATTTTCTCATT
>DAIUBY010000045.1:0-6217 GCA_036846425.1 Polaribacter sp. | reverse complement strand
TTTTTTCTATCTTCGCAAAACTAACGTAAAAATCCGAAAACTTGTCAAAATCCGAGAGTAAAAAGGAAACTCCTTTAATGAAACAATACAATGCTATCAAGAAGAAATATCCTGATGCGATGTTGTTATTTAGAGTAGGGGATTTTTACGAAACTTTTGGTGAAGATGCTAAAAAAGCTGCGCAAGTTTTGGGGATTATTCTCACAAAACGTGGAGCTGGAAGCGAAACAGAAACTGCTTTGGCTGGTTTTCCTCATCATTCTTTGCATACGTATTTGCCAAAATTGGTAAAAGCAGGAATGCGTGTGGCAATTTGCGATCAATTGGAAGATCCAAAAATGACCAAAACTATCGTAAAAAGAGGTGTTACAGAATTGGTAACTCCAGGCGTTTCTTTGAATGATGAAGTTTTGCAAAGCAAAAGCAACAACTTTTTAGCAGCAGTTCATTTTACAAAAAATGTTGTTGGAATTTCATTTTTGGATATTTCAACAGGCGAATTTTTAGTTGCTCAAGGAAGCCTTTCAATGATTGATAAATTGTTGCAAAATTTCTCGCCAAGTGAAGTTTTGGTTCAAAAACAATTCAAACAGACTTTTTTAGAAAAATTTGAAAATAGATATCACACTTTTTATTTGGATGATTGGGTTTTTCAAGAAACTTTTGCGAACGAAACTTTGCACAATCATTTTGATGTAAAAAGCTTAAAAGGTTTTGGAATTCAGGAACTTACCTACGGAATTGTTGCTGCTGGAGCAGTCCTTTTTTATCTGTCAGAAACCCAACACAATCAATTAAAACACATTCAAACCATCAGCAGAATTGCTGAAGATAAGTATGTTTGGATGGATCGTTTTACCATTCGAAACTTAGAATTGTACAATCCAAATGCTGTAAATGCAGTCACACTTATAGATGTCATTGACAAAACCATTTCTCCAATGGGAGGAAGGCTGTTGAAACGTTGGTTGGCTTTGCCTTTGAAAAAAATTGATGAGATTCAAAATCGTCATGAATTGGTGAAGTTTTTCATAAATTCTGAACCCTATTTTGAAATTGTGAATTATCAAATCAAACAAATTTCTGATTTAGAAAGATTGATTTCAAAAGTGGCAACAGGAAAAGTTTCTCCAAAGGAAGTTATTGATTTAAAAAACTCTTTGAAAGCGATTTTACCTATCAAAGAAGCCTCTGAAAAAAGTGCAAATTCAACTGTTCAAAACTTTGGAAAAAAACTGCATTCTTGTACTAATTTGATCGAAAAAATCAGTGAAATTTTATTTGAAAATGCACCAGTAAATATTTTAAAAGGAAATGCAATTGCAAAAAATGTGCATCAAGAATTGGATGATTTACGCGCAATTTCAACTTCTGGAAAAAATTATTTGGATGATATGCAAACTCGTGAAACCGAAAAAACAGGAATTTCGAGTTTAAAAATTTCGTTCAATAATGTTTTTGGATATTATATTGAAGTGCGAAATACACATAAAGATAAAGTTCCTGAAACATGGATTCGTAAGCAAACTTTGGTTAATGCTGAGCGTTACATCACAGAAGAACTCAAAGAATATGAAACGAAAATTTTAGGCGCTGAAGAAAAAATTCAGGATTTAGAGCAACAAATTTTTGCTGATTTAGTGCAATATATCATTCAATTTATTTCGCCAATTCAAGAAAATGCACAAACCATTGCAACCTTAGATTGCTTGTTGTCTTTTGCAAAATTGGCAATTGACAACAATTATGTGTGTCCAATTATGGATGAAAGTACCGATTTGGAAATTAAAAACGGACGTCATCCAGTGATTGAAAAACAATTGCCTATTGATCAAAATTACATTGCAAATGATGTGGTTTTGAATAGAAATCAACAACAAATTATCATGATTACTGGACCCAATATGTCTGGAAAATCTGCTATTTTAAGACAAACTGCGTTGATTGTTTTGTTGGCGCAAATGGGCAGTTATGTGCCTGCACAACATGCTAAAATTGGCATTGTAGATAAAATTTTTACAAGAGTTGGCGCGAGTGATAATATTTCTATGGGCGAATCTACTTTTATGGTTGAAATGAATGAAACTGCTGCCATTTTAAACAATATTTCTGAACGAAGTTTGGTGTTGTTGGATGAAATTGGACGTGGAACATCAACCTATGATGGAATTTCAATTGCGTGGGCAATTGCCGAATTTTTACATGAGCATCCTTCAAAAGCAAAAACGTTATTTGCCACACATTATCATGAATTGAATGAAATGACAGCAACTTTTGAACGCATTAAAAACTATAATGTTTCTGTAAAAGAGTTGAAAGATTCCATCATTTTCATCAGAAAATTAGTTCCAGGAGGAAGCAATCACAGCTTTGGAATTCACGTTGCAAAATTGGCTGGAATGCCAAGTATGGTGATTCATAGGGCGAATAAAATATTGGCGCAATTAGAAAAAAACAATACAAATGCTAGTGTAAAAAAAGCCTTAAAAGAAACGCAACATCAAGAAATGCAATTGAGCTTTTTTCAATTGGATGATCCTTTGTTAGAAAACATTCGTGAAGAAATTTTGGCGACGAATATTGATACTTTAACTCCTATTGAAGCATTAATGAAGTTGAATGAAATCAAGCGAATGTTGGTGAAAAAGTAAAAAAAAGTCAACAAGAATTTCTTCTCATTGACTTCTCTCTAATTCAAAAACTAAAAATATTTTACAAAGTTCTATTCAATCCTAATACTTTGTTTGTAGAACTTACATAACTATGATAAACTGACTTATTTTTAATAAGTTCGCTAAAACAATAAGCACCAGAATTTGCATTTCCAACAATAACGTCTCCATTTTCTAAAGCTGTCATTTCGTAATCTCTTGAAGCGGTTTCATAACCTAAAGAAATCATTCCTTTATGAAAAGGAACCGCAACATTTTCAGATGCTAACAAGTTAGATTGACCTGTTTTTCTGTCTTTTACGTAAATGCGCGCATTTACAGTACTATATCCTCTGGATTTTTTTACCAAGGATGATTCTACATAAAATAGAAAATTAGAATCTGGTCTACATGATAAGTTTTGCTCAGAAAGAATTTCAAGAGCGTTTAAGTTATCAAGGTTTAATGTGGTTTGTGGCTTTTCAGATTTACTAAAAGAAAAGATGCCAATTAGAAGTACAGCAATAAATGCAATGTTTTTAAGGGGTTTCATAATGTTAGGGGTTTGATTATGGTGTAAATATAAGAAAAAAAATTAATTTTTTAAGTAGTTAACAGTCAAATAGTTAAAAAATTTATAAAAATGATTGATCTGTTTATTAAAACATTTGATAATCAGCTTTTTAACTAAAACTCCCTGCTTTTTATTAAGATTAAAAATTTATGTTTCTCAAATAAAATTACCCAAGAAATACCATTATCTTTGTACTCGATATTATCAATTCTTTTTAAAAATATTCATTTATTTAGAAAACAATGAACACATTTTTTTTGTTTATCAGTGGTCAAGAAATTTTTGTAATACTACTTTTTGTAATCATGTTTTTTGGGGCTGATAAAATTCCAGACATTGCTCGTGGTTTGGGAAAAGGAATGCGTCAAATAAAAGATGCAACCAATGATATTAAGAATGAAATCAACGAAAGTGCTAAAAACAATACAGTTACTACTGATGTTACAAAAAGTCTAAATGAAAATGTAACTGAAGTAAAAGATACTATTGATGAAATTACAGGTCCAATTAAAAGGAATATGTAATTTTTATTTCACTCTACTTATTGTCAATCCATCTCGAATTGGAAGCATTACAGTTTCCAATCTTTCATCAAAATTTAAAAGTTTATTATAAGACAACAATGATTTTGTGTCATCGTCTTTGGGATCTAATTCTTCCACAATTTTGCCACTCCAAAGCACATTGTCTGATAAAATAATTCCTCCTGAATTCATTTTATCAATCACCAAATGAAAGTAATTTTCATAGTTCACTTTGTCAGCATCAATAAAAACAAGGTCAAATTTTTCATCAATTGTTGGGATAATTTCTAGTGCATTTCCTGTTTTTTGAACAATTTGAGAACAAAATCCTGATAAAATAAAGTACTTATTTTGCAAACTTTCTAATTCTTCATTTTTATCAATTGTAATAATTTTCCCGTTTTTTGCGAGTCCTTCTGCTAAACAAAGTGTTGCATATCCTGTAAAAGTGCCAATTTCAAGAATTGTTTTTGGTTGAATTATTTTAGAAATCATTGCTAAAACTCTCCCTTGAAAAGCTCCACTCAACATTCTAGGATTTAGTACTTTTTGCCAAGTTTCTTTGCTTAATGCTGCTAAAATTTGAGGTTCTTGTTGTGAATGTGCTGCAACATAGTTGTAAATTTTTTCAGGTAAAAAGTGCATGAAAACAAATTTTTTTTAAGAAAGTTGACTTTTTAATTGCTCTAATTGCTTTTTAATTTCTTCTTTCTCTTGCATAGAAATGCAAACTGAATGATTCTGGCAACTAGTGGCTTTTGATTTATAAAGCTTAGATAAAAAGGTGTTTTGTTTTGAATACAAGGCACAAACTTTACAAAATAAAAAATGTAGTTTCAATTGAACTATTTCAAAAAAACTTGCCTCTTTATATTGACTTTTATCGCAAATGGTAGTTGCTTTATCGCAATTTATAAAAAACTTATGTGCCATTTTTTACTTTTTAAACCAATTATCTTCCATACATTTTCTTAGTTGCGTTCTTGCTCTATGAATCATAACCCATAAATTGGACGAAGTAATTTCGAGTTCCTTACAGATTTCTTCTGTTTCAATTTCTTGAATCGTTTTCAATCTAAAAACTAAGGCGTATTTTTCGGGTAAATTTTCTAAACAAATGTCTAATTGATTTTTAAGCTCTTCATTTTCAATGGCTTTTTCTGTTTCATTGTCCCAACTTTGCGGAACTCGTTCTTCAATCCAACTTCCTTCATTGTCACCATCTTCATAAAAATTCATTCTTACTTCTGCTTGCCCTTTTATGGAGTTTATTTTCCGATAATAGTCCACAATTTTTCTTTTTAAGATAGACACTAACCACGTTCTTTCGGAAGCTTTTCCTTCAAAATTTTTAGCTGATTTTAAGCCAGCAAAAAAGGTTTCTTGTACTAAATCTCTAGCTAAATCATAGTCATTAACACGCGCCATAGAATAATTATACAAATAATCTGCGTGTTTGTCAACCCAAAAATCAGGATATAAAATATGTTGTTGTTCTGCCATGTTTAGAAACAAAAACCCAAATATAGTGTAATTTTATTTTTGTAAAGATGTACAATTGGCAGTTCTTCTCATATCAACCAAAAAAATTATTTCCCATGTACCATTATTATTAAAAAGTTGAAAAGAATTGGCGCCACAATGACTAAAATTATCATTGAAATAAAACTCATAAGGTGTCCAAACAGAAGCTAAATTTCCATCAATTTTGATGTCATAAGATAGTAATTTTTCAAAGAATTTTTGAGATGGTTTTTTGGATGCAATTGCTTTTAAAAGTTGCAATCTCGTTTCATTTTTTAAAATTTTCTCTCCTTCTTTTGTAGTACTTGTGGTTTGAATTTTCAACTCTTTATGAAGTGTTTTTGAAACAATTGAAGTATCTCCTTTGTGAAATCCTTCAAAAAAAGTGTCAATAACGTTTTTCACTTTTGATTCTTCATTTGTTTCCTGAGAATACAAAGTGAAATTTAGTATAAAAATTGCGAGTACTAAAATAACTTTTGGCATAATTAGTTTGGTTTTGATTGAATAAAACTACTCATTTTTTAGATTCCTGATTTCAAGCAAGATAAGATTAACGAAACATTAACTAGTTAAATATCTGCTGATATTTCTTACTTTTACCAATACAAAAAACGAAACTATATGTCTGTAGCAAAAAAACAGTACAAGCGAATTACCGTAAAATCTTTGGTAGAAATGAAAGCAAATGGCGAAAAAATAAGCATGTTAACAGCTTATGATTATACCATGGCAAAAATTTTAGACAATGCAGGTTTGGATGTTCTTTTGGTAGGAGATTCTGCATCAAATGTAATGGCTGGTCATGAAACTACTTTGCCAATCACATTAGACCAAATGATTTATCACGCAAGTGCAGTTGTTAGAGCCATTGAACGCAGTTTGGTGGTGGTTGATTTGCCTTTTGGAAGTTATCAATCTGACCCAAAAGAAGCTTTGCGTTC
>DAIUBY010000044.1:0-20411 GCA_036846425.1 Polaribacter sp. | reverse complement strand
TAGGCTTTAAACCTGGCGCACTGAATAGACAACAAGAATGTTTGGAATTGATTTTTGAAAATGATGTTGTGGTGAAAAGTTGGCAATATCAGATGGATAAGAGTGTTTATGAATAAGTGGTTAGTGGTTAGTGATGAGTTTTACGTTATTTTGCTAAGTTGAAAAAAGAATAGAGAACAAAGAACAAAGAATAGAGAATAGAGAGTAGAGAGTAGAGAAAGTTCACAAAAGATTTTTTTGAGTTGGACTTTTTGATGTTTGAATGCTAATTTTTGAATAAAATTAAAACTAGGTTTAGTAGTTAAAAATAGTTAGTTTCTAGAAGTTTATTGTAATGCTGTTTGAATAAACTTTATTTATTCCTCAAGTATTTACTTATTGGCAATTTCGTTGAATCTTTCTGATAAGCTTTGTACTAATTTGAATTGGTTTTTTGCACGAACTAAATTATGCGTTGGGTATTTTATCTTGTAATACACATCATCGTTTAAATAATCCGTTAAAAAACGTAACCCCATTATAAAAATCATTGTTTTGGCTGCTAAGGGCAAATATTCGATTTCTAAAGCGCTTAGAGATGTTGCTACTTTTTCTAAAAAGCCTTTTTTATAGGCTTTGTAATATTGAGTATTAAATTCAACCAAATTCAAATTTTCTTCATCTTCTTCAGCAGTATTACATATAGTTCGAATGGCGTCACCAAAATCGTAATGTATAATTCCAGGCATTATGGTATCTGTATCTATCACACACAACCCTTTATGATTTTTCGTAAATAAAGCATTTGATATTTTGGTATCATTGTGTGTAACTCGCAATTTAAGTTGACCAGATTCTTTTAAACTTTGAAGGATATGCATTTCTTCCTTTAATTCAAAAACAAAGTTTATAGCATCATTCGCATGGAAAAGTCGTTCTTTTGATGCCGATTTTAAAGCCAACAAAAACTGTGAAAACCTAAAAGACATATCATGAAATTTGGGTATTACCTCCGTTAATTTTGCAACCTCAAAATCACTGGTTAAATTCAGGAATTCTCCAAACAATTTTCCACTTTCATAAGCCAACTCAACATTTGTAACTGTCTCAAACGTAACGCTATCATCAATAAAATACATGAGATTCCAATAATTACGTGCTTCATCTTGAAAATACGAATCATTGTTGTTTGTTTTTACAAATCGTAAAACCCTTCTTTCCAATTCCTCTTTTGGGAGCTGTTTTAGTTTGTTTTGAATGTGTTCACTTATCGCTACTTTATTATCAATCAGCCCTTTTACATCTTTAAACACCTTGTGATTGATGCGTTGCAACACAAAATTAGGGTTGCTTTTGGTTATCACTAAATAGGTATCGTTAATGTGCCCTGAAACCAATTCTTTGAACTCAATAAATTGACTATCGTGTTTAAATTGATTGAAAATATTGTATAATTTTTCTGTATTCATATTCCCAAAGTTTGGTTGGATAAATGCCTTAGCTCTTCTATTTTTTGATGATTCTAAAGTTGTTAAACAGCTCAAGATACTTTTTAGTGCTTTTATCTAAAAACTGGATTCTTAATTTTTCCATGACTTTTATAATGATAAAATTACTCTTTTTTCAGGTATCTTTTACTTTTACAAAATCAGCATATCCAAAGAAAATTTATATACAACATTGTTTGCTGAGTGCTCCGTTTTTAATGTTGAATTAAATTCGGATGAAAAAAAATAGACTAAAAGTGCTATTACTTTTAGTCTATTTTTTGCTGTTGCTTAAAGTTTATAGCTATTTTTTACCTCCAATAGCAACAATGCTATCAATTTGTTGTTGGAATTTTGCTACCAAACTGCTATTTTTTGAGGCAATATCTATTTGCTCTTCCAAATCGTTTGATAAATCAAAAAGCTGTGGGTCTCTTGACACACCTCCTTCTATTCCTTTATTTTGCATCCAATTAGGGAAGTTTTGTTTTGTTAAAACTGGCGCGATGTATTTATAGTTTTTATTTCTAATTGCCAAGGTATATCCTTCTTCCAACAACATGTTTCTGGCGGGTGTTTTGGCATTTAGCAACGCACCCAAATGATCTTCACTATCAAAAGCATCGCCTTTGGCAATTTTTCCATTGACTAATTTTCCTAAGGAAGCAAAATAATCAATTTGAGAAATCAACGCATTGCTTTCCCCAGGTTTTATAGTTCCTGGCCAATACGTAATCATAGGAACTCTTGTCCCTGCTTCAAAAGAACTGTATTTTCCGCCTCTGAAAACTCCTGCTGGCTTGTGATTTCCTAATTTCTCAACAGCTCCATCTTCATAACCATCATTCAACACAGGACCATTATCACTGGTAAAAATAACTAAAGTGTTTTTATCCAATCCTAGAGCTTCTAATTTTTTCATGATTTGACCCGTCATCCAATCCATTTGCACAATAGCATCGCCTCTTGGACCCATGCTGGTTTTTCCTTGAAATTGTTTGTTGGGTAATCTTGGAACGTGAATGTCGTGAAAAGAAAAAAACAAGAAAAATGGTTTGTCTTTGTTTTTATCAATGAATTGATTCGCTTTTTCGGTAAACACAAATGGAAATTCTTCATCAACCCACATCGCCGATTTTCCGCCTGTTTGATTTCCAATTCTGCTGATGCCATTTACAATAGCTTGACTGTGTTGTTTATCTGCAGCTTGACGCAACAATTCTGGATTGGTAATGCCTGTTTTTACACCGTCAAAAGGTTTTTTATAGCTTACTAAAAGTGGATCATTAGGGTCAAGATTGATAATGTTGTGATTTTCTAAATAAGCAGTTGGCACTCTATCTCCTGTGGAAGGTAATAAGAAACTATAATCAAATCCGATTTCTAATGGTCCTGGTTTAACTTCTTTGTTCCAATCAATATTTCCATCGCCCAAACCTAAATGCCATTTGCCCACAACTGCGGTTGTATAGCCTGCAGCTTGCAACATTTTTGGTAAAGTTGCCAATTTTGTATCAATCAATAAAGGTGCATCTCCTGGCAAAATTGCAGCATTGTTTCTAAAGGCATATTGTCCTGTTAACAATGAATAGCGTGAAGGTGTGCAGGTTGATGCGCCACTGTGTGCATCTGTAAACTTGACACCATTGTTTGCCAATTTATCTACATAAGGCGTTGCCACTTGTGTAGCGCCATAACTACTCAAATCTCCATAGCCTAAATCATCAACATAAAAAATAATGATGTTTGGATTTTTGGTTTCTACAATTGTTTCTTTGGAAACCGTTTCTTTTGGTTTGCTATTGCAAGCAATTATTGCGATTGAAATACTGAGAAATAAAAGGCTTTTTTTCATGTGTATGCTGTGTATTATTATGAGATCAAATTTGTGATTGTTTTAATTTTTGATGTTTGAGCGAACAAACAAGCTGTCAATTGAAATTTTATGATTTGATTTTAGAAATTTTTAATTTATTTGAAGGTTGTTTGAACTGTACTTCTTTATTTTCCATGAGCATTTGATGGATATGAAAGGTAACATCCATCCATGGTTTATCCTCTTTCCAAAGTGGAGACATCACTGTTTTTTCCCAACTTTCGAGTTTTTTTGACAACAATTGCACGTTGATATTGTCCATGTTAGACAAGTCGTTCGCTTCAGAAATATCGGCAGATAAATCGTACAAGACTTCTCCGTAATTTTCTAATCGTATTAATTTTAAGTTTTTATAACGAACAGCAGCTTCCTCTAATTTTCTCCAATACAACACGTTGTGTGGATTACCAAATTTTACTCCCGTAACATAAGGCAGTAAATTAGCCCCATCCAACTGTAGTTTTTCATCAACTGAAATGTTGGCTGCTGCCAAAGAAGTGGTGAAAATATCTAAGGATGATGACAAACCATCAAAGGTTTGATTTGGTGTGATGTGATTTTTCCAACTCATGATAAAAGGCACTCTATGACCTCCTTCAAATTCATTGCCTTTCCAACCTTTTAATTTTCCGTGAGTTGACTGATTGTTGTGTGCACCACCATTATCACTGATGAAATAAATGAGCGTATTTTCGGCGATGTTTAGTTCTTCTAATTTTTTGGTGAGTTTGCCAATATTTTCGTCTAAAGACCATGTCATGGCAGCCAGTTCTTTTCGAGAATGGTTTTTATATTTTTCTAAATGTGTTACTTTAGCTTCCATTGGTGTATGCACTGCATTGAAAGCGAGATACATGAAAAATGGAACGTCTTTATTTTCATCAACAAATTTTACAGCATAATCGCCTAAAACATCTGTTAAGTAACCTTCAAATTCCACTTTTTTTCCATTGTGTTGCAACATCAATTCATTGTTGGGATTTTTTATTGGGAAATAAGACCTTCCTCCGCCTAAAAATCCGTAAAAATCATCAAAACCTCTGTTGTTAGGAATGTCTGTTTTTGTTGCTCCTAAATGCCATTTGCCAATTGCAACTGTTTTATAATTATTCGCTTTGAAAACATCAGCCATTGTGGTTACATCATCTGCAAGACCAATGTCTCCTGTTGCTGCATCCCCTGTGTGATTGGCTTCAAAACCAAATCGTTGTTGGTATTTTCCTGTCATTAAGCCTGCTCTTGAGGGTGCACAAACTGTTGAACTTACGTGAGCATCTGTAAAAACAACCCCACTTTTTGCGAGTTTATCAATTTCGGGTGTGTCTAAATCTTTGCTTCCCATAAAACCAAAATCGGCATACCCAGCATCATCAATAATTATAGCAATGATATTGGGTTGTTTTGTATTAGAAACAGGTTTTGTTGTGTTTTCGTTTTTAGCAATGAGCATTGATTTTTGTGTATTTTTAGCACAGCCTACTAAGGTAATAAGCACCACACAGCTGATACATACATAACGACCTAAAACGGATAATTTCAACATACTCATTATAAAAAAAAAGTTGAAGAAAACTCTTTTATAGAATTCTCTTCAACTAGAAATATTTAATTATTGTTTTACAAATTTGTAAGACCCTTTGATGCCTTCGATTGTTGCTTTCAAAATATAAACACCTGTGTTTAAGTTTGAAACATCGATAGATTTTGTGTTTGTGTTTGGTGTTAAGCTCATTACTTTTTGACCAATAACATTAAAAATCTCTACATTCTCGATATTTTTAGAAGCGGAAATTGTCAAATTATTTGATGCTGGATTTGGATATGCACTAAAGTTGAATTTTTTCAAATCTTGTGTAGAAGCTGTTGAAGTTTTTACAATCGATAAATCATCAATGTATTTGTAATATCCAACATTTTGGTTAAAATATTGAAATCTTACTTTGGTAATACCATCTGGCACTGTAAAAGAAAATTTAGCTTCTTTCCAAGCATAAGAACCTGATGTCTCTTGACTTTTAATACTGCACCCATAATGATAGTTATTAGGAACTCCATTGGTTGAAGAAGCGTTTCTACCATTATCAGCAACAATAGGAGTAAGTACTAAATTTGGAACTGCAGAAACATTTCCAGTAAAGTTTCTAATGGACACATTTGTTGATGGTAAAAAGTCGGAAAATGTAAACCAAAAATTAACGGTATACGTATCTCCAGGAGTCACATCAAAAGCTTGTAAAAATGATGTAGCACCATTTCCCCAATTCATTGCTCTTCCAACATAAGTTCCACCATGAGTTGTCCCAGCACCAACTACGTTAGCAGCATCAACAACATCTACTCCATAGCTAATACTACCTGTTTCTGACCAACCAGGATTCAAAGACCCTGTTTCAAAATCTCCGTTTGCAATTAAGTTTTGTCCAAAATTTATTGAAACGGTTAATAAAGCAATCATAAAAGTAATTTTTTTCATAATGATTTGGTTTTAAATATTAGTAATTAAAAATGTTCAGTCCCTGAATAAAAGAGACTGAACATAAAGGTTTGTATTTATTTTTTTTCTTTGATAGATACATCATCAATGTATGCCGCTGGGAAAGTAGGGCTCACTTTTCCTTTGAAGAACGAAATTCTTAACTTTGTAACTCCAGCTGGTATTTGATATTCCGTTGTATAATCTGTCCAAGTAGTTGTTTTAGCAACAGGATCTAATACTTTGAGTGTTCCAGGAGCACCTGCAACTAAATCGTTTCTAAGAGCAGGAGAATACGTATTTGTAACATCAGAAGCCCATCGTGTGCTGTATTTTATAATATATGTTTTTCCTGCAGTAACATCAATAGAGGTGTATAAAGCAGCATCATTACTTTGCATTACGCCACAAAAACCTCCCGTTTTAGGAACAACAGTTGTAGCACCGTTTTTAAAACCTAACCAAGGAGCTACCATTCCTGTTTCAAATCCACCATTCACGACCAATTCATCTGGGTCAACTACAGGTGTAAATGATGTATCTACTCCAGGTCCTATCACTGGGTTTGGAGTATGATTTGCATAGGTTTGACCAGGTGAGGTAATCGCATCACTATCATCATACAATGCAGAAGTGGCTAATGGCGCTTGTGTGCCACTAAACCATGCATATCTGTGGATCCATTCGATTTCATCAAGCGCTTTTAAACCTACATTCATAAATTCAACTACTCGCTCTTTAGAATATCTGTTAGCAGCAGGAGAGGCAGCAGCCCAATCTGCCACTGCGAATTCAGTAATCCAAATAGGTTTTTTGAAAGTTTCATAGGTTATTTTAAATTTGTTAATCATAGCACCCACATTATCACTACCATAATGGTGAACTGCTACGAAATCTACTCTTAAATTTAACGCTTCAGCTTTTTGCATAAAATCAATCATCCAAGCATTGTTTGGATTAACAGTTGCAGGGGATCCAATTGGCACTCCAATCTCCTCTAATCTTGGCCACAATGCGATTGCTTCATCCACTGTCATGTTTGCTTGAGATGCAGCATCAGGTTCGTTGAAACCTAAAATGTATTTTACTTTTCCTTCAGCAACCAATTGTTTAATTCTTGCAATGTTTGCATCATTCACAGAAGATTTACCCCAAAACATTGGTACAAATTCAACGTTTTCAGGAATTTCGCTTCTTAACTCAGTCCCCCAACTATACATCCAATGCGCACCTATAGCACTGGTTCTATGAGACCAATCTTTATACCTAGAAGTAAAACAAACTCCTTTTTTATTGACTCTGGTATCTATTGTAAAATCAGGAACTTTTGATGCATCAAAATCTCCGATTTGATTTGGTTCGCAACTTGTAAATACAATTACAAGAAGTAATAATGTGATTAAATGTTTTTTCATGTTTATCTTTATTTATATTATTTTATTGCCAAACTGGATGTTGAACTAAATTAGGATTCACATCTATTTCCTCTTGAGGAATAGGAAATACCTCAGATTTTCTTCCAATATAAGTTGGATTGTAATTTGGATAATTGTCAGATTCAGCTCTTCTTATTGCATCCAATATAGTTCCCCATCTTTTTAAATCCATGAAACGAAGACCTTCCATAGCTAATTCTACACGTCTTTCTAATCTCACCAATTCTCTCATTTGATTTTGGTTTACAGAACCTTGGACAGATTGTATAGTTGGCATTCCAACTCTTGCTCTTACTTGATTTACCAAGTCTCTAGCACCATTAACATCATTCGTTTCTACCATTGCTTCTGCTCTCATCAACAAAACATCTGCATATCTGATGACGTGAAAATCTATAGAGCCCTCTGCAAAAATTGCATTTCCTAAGGCGTCAGGAGCACGTCTGATATATTTTCTTTGTCCAAAAGGAGCTGCTGCTGCCCCAGGAAAAATTCTAACTGGTTCATCTAAATATTGATCGCCCGCAAAATAAACAGTTGCTTTTGCTCTTGGGTCTCTATTAGCACCTTTGTTATTTGGATTATATAGAGGAGACGTTGTAATTGGTCGTCCGTCAATACACAGAAAACTATTTACTAAATTTGGCATAGGTCTCATATCTCCTTTTGGAAATCCTAAAAAAGTAGCTGAAAAAGTTTCTCCAGATGAAGTATTATTACCTCTTAAAAAACGAACTGCAAAAACCACTTCAGCAGAATTTTCTCCAGCTTCAGAAAATAATTCTCCATAATTTGGGTGTAAAGCATACCCTAATCCCATGACTTGGTTGGTTAATTCAATAACCCCAAATTGTCCTGTGTACTCTTTATTGTATAATTGTACTCTTGCAAACAAACTCAATGCAGCACCTTTTGTAGCATAGCCATATAAATTATCTGGATGTCTTACTGGTAAATTTGCAGAAGCAAATTTTAAATCTTCAATGATTTGAGCTGTAACCTCGTCATACGTATTTTTAGCTACGAAGGCATTATCTAAATTTTGTGGTTCCGTGATTAAAGGAACGTCTTCGAAATATATTGCTAAATTAAAATATAATAACGCTCTTAAAAAATATGCTTGTCCTAAAATTGCATCTTTTTTTTCTTGAGAAACCAAATCTAACGAAATATCTTTTACATTTCTTATCACAGAATTTGCTCTTACAATTCCTCTGTAATGCTCTAACCAGAATTGTCTATTTGGTCCTTTGGTTGGATTAGATACCCCTTCCATAAATTCTCCAGGACCTTCCCATTTAAAATTGTTGAAACAGTTATCTCCAAAACCGTCAAAACCAGGGATTCCTTGCCATCCATTCAAATGACCTCCATACACTGATTTTGTTTGCAAGGCTGCATACACTCCATTCAATGCCAAAAAGGCATCTGATTCACTTTGCCAGAAGTTTCCTTCTGCAATACTTGTCAATGAACTTCTTGTTACATAATCATCACTACAATTTGTAAATCCTATTGAGATTAGTATTAATAAAAGTATTTTTTTCATATTATTATAATTTTAAATTGATGCCTAATGTAAATGTTTTATATAAAGGAGCGCTTCTATTACTTTGACTTCCAGTTCCTCCTTCTGGATCAATATTTTCTATCCCTGTGAATGTTAGAAGGTTTTGTCCACTTATAAAAAGTCTTAGTTTACTGATGTTTAATTTTTTTGACACTTCTGCAGGTAAAGAATATCCAAATTCAAAATTTTTCAATCTTAAAAAAGAGGCGTCTTGAATATAAAAAGTAGAGACTATCGTATTATTTTGTCCACCAAATCTTGGTAAGTTTGCGCTCGGATTTTCGGGAGTCCATCTATTTACCCAATGCGACAATACATTACTTATGTTATCATCCATAGGGAAATTACCATTCCCCATCAATAATCTATCAATGCCAAATACTCCTTGGAAAAGAAAGCTCATATCAAAATTATTATATTCAAAAGAAGCGTTGAAGTTGTATAATAAATCAGGATTTGGATTTCCAATTACTACTCTATCATCTTGATTCACAACGCCATCACCATTTACATCCTCATATCTGATATCACCTGGGCCTGTAGAAGCATTTCCTAATTGAGTAGGAGAATTTGCAATTTCGCTCATATTTTGAAAAATTCCGATAGCTCTGTATCCATAATAAGCTCTGAAAGGTTCTCCAATTCTAATAATGTCGCTTGCATTGATGGTTTCTTCTCCGCCTTCACCAAGACCAGTTACATTGTTTTGGAAAAAAGCCGTAAAGTTACCTCCTACGTTGTATTTCAATCCACCAATATTGCCTCTGTAACTTCCATTAAATTCAAGTCCCTCACTAGTCATAGAAGCAGAGTTTTTTGATACAAGAGATGTTACACCAAGAGTTGTTGGCACTGGAAAATTACCATATAAAATATCCGAGCTATTTTTTCTAAAATAACCCAAGTCTACTTGAAGTTTATTGTTAAACATCCCAAAATCAATCCCAACGTCTAAAAGTTCTGATTTTTCCCATCTGATATTTGGATTTGCAAGTGAAGTGATTGCAACAGCTCCAACAATTGCATCATTTCCAAGCACATAATCTAACCCTGGATTGTATGTTTGTTCGTAACCATATCTACCACCATTTCTGTCATTTCCAATCAAACCATAACTTGCTCTTAGTTTTAAATCGGTAATAAATTTCACGTTTTCCATGAATTTTTCTTTAGAAATTCTCCATCCCAAAGACCCAGAAGGAAAAGCTCCATAAAGATTAGATGGTCCAAAAACACTTCCTGAAGCATCATATCTTAGGTTAAATTCAGCCAAATATTTTTCATCATAATTGTATTTCAACCTCCCAAAAAAGGATTGTTTAACGTCTTCAAAAGCACCACCACTTACTGTTGGTTCAATATTTCCACCTCCATTAAATTCTTCGATTCCATCCGTAGGAAAACCCGCAACACTTCCTGCAAAACCATCTGACTTTGAATAAAATATTGAGTGACCTGCAATAACGTTAAAATTATGTACTTTATTAATTGTTTTGTCGAATCTTAATAAATTTTCGTTTAATAATGTTCTATTAAAATTAGAGTTATTTGACAATCTATTCAAATCATTAGATATAATTAAATTTCCATCCCAATCGTTCAAAACAGTTCTTGGGCTAAAATCAGATCCATCAGTAAAAATCAAATTGGCACTCCCACTGGTTTCAAAACTTAGCTCATCTGTTATTTTGAATGTTAATCCAATTCGTTGGCTAATGTTAACTTGATGATCTTGAGAGTTCCCTAAAAAACCTCTTCTAAGCGGGTTTTGGGTTTGCGCAGAGGCATTTGTACTTAAATAAGCTCCATCAACATGACCATATTGACCATTTGAGTAAAATAAAGGAATTGTTGGGGCGGTTCTTTGAAAAGAGAATATGATTCCATTATCACCGCTAAATGCATTTTGACCTCCTTGTGGTCCGTTATTGATTCTCCAAAAAGCATTTGTTACGCTATTTATTTTCAACCAATCATTTACATCAGAATTGATATTCAAACTAAAATTATATCGCTCTGTATTAAATTTACTTCTTACAATAGCTTCTTGTTGTAAAAATCCGACAGACAATCTATAAGTTGTTTTTTTATTACCTCCTGAGAATGAAATGTTGTGATTTTGAATTGGCGCAAACGTTAATACTTCATTTGCCCAATTCGTATTCGCAAATTGATCAGGCATTGAACCTGTTCTTATTGCATCAATTTGTTCGGGAGTGTATCTTGGGTCAAAATTTATCCCATTTTGAGTTCTAAACTTTTCATTCATAAAATTAGCATAATCCAACGCACCTAAAAACTTAGGAACAACAGTTGCTTCTTGAACTCCATAAAAACTATTGAAACTTATTTCAAATTTGTCAGCTTTACCTTTTCTTGTGGTAACTAAAACTACCCCATTTGCAGCTCTTGCACCATAAATAGCCAATGATGAAGCATCTTTTAATACGCTTATACTTTCAATATCAGATGGAGCCAATGCATTGAATGCACCTAAATTTTCGTATTGAATATTATCAATAACAATTAATGGAATTCTTGATCCAAAAGTTCCAACACCTCTAATTTGGATTGAAGAGCCATCAGCTCCTGGACTTCCAGAAGTTTGTGTTAATTGTACTCCCGAAAAACGACCGTACATTAATTGTGCAGAGTTGGTTACTGGCTGGTTTACCTCATCTTTAAAGGTTACTGTTTGAACAGATCCTGTAAGATTTACTTTTTTCTGAGTTCCATAACCAACAACCACAATTTCATCTAATTGAGCTGCGCTTTCCTTTAAAACAATTGCGTAGGTTTTTCTAGAATCTACTTTAAAAGAAGTTGTTTCATATCCTAGATACGAAACTTCAATAGTTTCACCAACTGCGGCAACTAATGTAAATGTACCGTCGAAATCAGTTGTAACTCCCCTTGTTGTTCCTTTTACAGTTAAGGAAGCTCCAGGTAATAAATCACCATTTGGATCTGTAACAGTTCCTTTGATTGTGTTTTGAGCATAGCTTCCCAAACTTAAAAGTAGGAGGAAATTTAAAATTAATACTTTCATACTTGAAATTTTGAATTAGTGTGTAAATTTGATTGTAACAAATCTACACTTTATCTTACCCTATGAATAGGTTAAATCAACCAAATTGTGGGTGTAAATAAACCTGACTGATCAATTTACCCCTCTGTTTTGTACAATTCCCCATATTTTGAAGGCAAACATTTAAATTGTTTTTTAAAAGAGGTTTTGAAATACTTGTAATCATTAAAACCAACTTCGTAAGAAATTTGACTCAGATTCAACTCGGAAGTTAAGATTAAATGTGCGGCTCTTTTCAATCGAATTGAACGAATGAAAGCAGAAATTGACAATCCTGTGAGTGATTTTATTTTTCTAAACAAACTAGACCTACTCATGTTTAATTCATCAACCATATTATCAATGCCAAATTCTTGGTTTTCCATGTTTTGTTCTACCAACAAAATGGCTTTTGCTATAAAATTATTTTCAGTATCAGTATCATTTTCAACCTCTGAAGCTGTTGGTTCAAATCGTACTTTATTGAGTAAATGCGCTCTTAATTTGTCTCTATTATCCAACAAACTTTCTACTCTAGCTTTGATTACTTTGGCATCAAATGGTTTGGTTACATAATCATTGGCACCCGTTTTTAATCCTTCAATTTCAAAAACAGTAGATGTTCTTGCGGTTAATAAAATGATAGGAATATGAGAAGTACTCATCTGAGATTTCAATTCTTTGCATAGTGTAATTCCGTCTTTTATTGGCATCATGACATCACTAATGATCAAATCAGGAATTTCTAAAGATGCTTTTTTGAAACCTGCATCACCATCTTCTGCTTCAATTACATGATACTCTTCAGAGAAAATATCTTTTAAGTAACTCAAAATTTCAAGATTGTCATCAATGACCAACACTGTATTCTTTTTTGTTTCAATTTTTAAAGTATTGATATCAAGCTCTTCAAAAGTGTTGATTTTTGTATACCCACTAATATTGTCAGAATTTAAAAAATTTTGATTGATAAAGCCTTCATACAACTTTGGATTCATTGCCAATTTAATGATAAATTCTGTCCCCTCATTGAGTTTGCTGGTTACTGAAATAGTTCCATGATGCAATTCAACTATTTTTTTTGAAAATGACAATCCAATGCCACTTCCAATCATTTTGGCAGTATTTGCTGATTTTATCTGAAAAAATCGATCAAATATTTTATCCAAATCAGATTCTTTCATTCCAATTCCAGTGTCTTTTACACTGATAATACAAAACTCGTCATCACTATCCACTTTTATTCTAATTCTGCTACCCTCATTTGTATATTTAAGCGCATTTGAAATAATGTTGCATAGTACAATTTCCATTTTATTTCGATCAAATGGAAATTGAATTACTTCTTTATTTGTTTTAAAATAATAACGAATATTTTTTGCCTTGGCTGCTTGTTTAAAATACAGGAAAACTTCGTTGGAAAAACGAACAAAATTCCCATTGGAAACATCTAAAGACAACAACCCATGATCTGCTTTTCTAAAATCCAATAATTGATTGATAAGATTGAGCAATCTATTGGTGTTTTTATCAATATAATTTAAGCTTTTATATACTTTTGGCGGCAAATCATTGCTGTCTAATAACTCTTTTAAAGGACTTACAATGAGTGTTAAAGGAGTTCTAAATTCATGAGAAATATTGGTAAAAAACATCAATTTAGCCTCTGTCAATTCTATTTCTTTTTGCTTGTCAATTTTGGCAATTTCGAGATCGTTTTTAAATCGGATTCGTGCGTTATTTAATCGCACTAAATAAATCGCAATTCCTAATACAATTAATATATATATAAAAATAGCAAAAGTACTTTTCCATGGCGAACCTGATAAATTGATTTTCAGATATTTAGGATTGCTCCATAGCTGACTATCTCTTGAAGATTGCACAGCCAAAACATATTTTCCTGGTGGCAACCCTGCAAAATTGATTTCATTTCTATTCTGTATATCAATCCATTGATCTTGATATCCCCCTAATTTATACCTATATTTTAAATTTAAATTTCCTAAATAATCATTGACCACAAATTGAGTTGAAAAAAAGTTTTGTTCATAAGATAAATTAATAGCATCAGAATAGTTAAAGTTTTTTGATAGCATATTATTCTCTTTTTCGTATCTAATGATTTGATTATTAACTCTTAAATTTGTAAAAATGAGTTCAGGAATAATGTCATAATCTTTAATTTCAGACGTATTGAAATACGTTACATTGTCAATTCCGCCAAAAAAGATGGTTTCTCCATTAAAATTAAAAAAACTATTGTTGTTAAATGATGTCGATTTTACACCATTAATTTCTCCATAACTTATGATTTTTTTGTTGATATAATCGTATTTTACGATTTCAGTATGTGTACTAAACCATAAATTAGATTGATTATCGAAAGTAATTGCGCAAATAAAATCAGAGTTTAATCCTTCATTTTGGGTCAAAATCTCTTCAACTGCCAACAATCCTTTGTTGTAGTTTAATTTTATCAATCCATTAGGCGTTGCCAACCAAATTTTACCATCCCTAATTGCCATTGAATTGATAATTGATGTTGGTAATTTTTCTTTCAGCAATTTTCGTTGGTGAATAAATTCTTTATTTTCACGATCATATAGATGAATACCATTATAAGTGCTTCCCCAAATATTATTCATATTATCTTTTATGATGGTTGTAACTCTCTCACTTTCAAAGCCATACTTTTTAGATCCTTCCTGATAAAAAATATATTTTTCGTCATCTTCTATTTCATTCAATGGCACAATTGCCAATCCATTTTGTTGTGTTCCTAAAAACAACAAATCATTATCAATAAGAATTGAAGTGATTTTTTTAATTTTTAGAGAAGAAAAAGTAATTTTTTCTGTTTTTAAATTAAAAATAGCATATCCCTCAGAAGTTCCAATATATAAGTTATTTTGGTGTTCATAAAGCGCGAAAATTTTTACATCACCAAGCTCTTTAAGTTGTTTTAAATTTGAAAAATCATCGCCATAAAGTAACCCTCTTAAATGGGTTCCTAAAAATATCTTATTCTCTGTTTTATGAATACTTGTACAATTCATAAATTCTTTAAATTCGGATTTACTGATTTTTTGATCTATATTTTTAAATCCACTTCCTTTCAATATTTTTACAACGCCACCACCACCTGTTGAAAGCCAAGTAACATTATTTTTATCATGATGAATGCTTAGGATTGTCGTGTAATTTCCTTTTAATCTTTTAGAATTATCAGGAACTAAATCTATTTTATTGAATTTAGTGACATCAAAATTGCTTCTGTAAACTCCTTTTCGCCAAGTTCCTATCCAAATTCTGTTGTCTTTATCCAAAGATAACGTTTTGGAAAAACCGCTAGAAACTCCAGTTTCCATAGAATCAATTTTTTTTAACGTATAATCATAACTGTACAAATTAGTATCTTTTGCGGCAGAAGCAATCCAAATTTTATTTCTACTTGAATCTGATAAAATACTAGTTATCATTACCTTAAAAGGAAAAGTATTAATTTTTTTGGTTTTTAAATTGTAAACTTGTAATCTGTTTCCAAAACAAAACCACATGTTATCTTTAAAATCCCTAACAATACTTAAAATTGGTTGATAATAATTAAAGTGTTCAATCAAAGTATCTTTTTCAACATCAATGACAAAAACACCATTTTTCCAAGTTCCAATCCAAATATTTCCATTGGCATCTTGCGAAAGTGAGGTAATTCTTAAATCACCTTCGTCTGAGTTATCTATTAAATAATTATAATCTGTAATTTTATTTTTTTGAATGTCTAAAAACGACAATCCACCACTTTTTGTTCCAATCCATAAATTGGAATTTTTATCCACAAAAAGAACTTCAATATTTTCGTTTAAAAGTCCTTTGTATTTTTCATTTGGCTTGATATAATCATAATCATAACCATTAAATTTAGTAATTCCGTTTTCAGTTCCAATCCATTTCATGTTCAAATCATCACTGACTAATGAAGAAACATAATTGTGAGATAACCCCAATTTTGTGGTAATAAAATCAATTACATAATTCTCATCCGTATTTTGAGAATTTATCTGAAAACAACACAGCACTAAAATGATATTCAAAAAAA
Organism: Polaribacter sp.; assembly: GCA_036846425.1. Lineage (GTDB taxonomy): Bacteria > Bacteroidota > Bacteroidia > Flavobacteriales > Flavobacteriaceae > Polaribacter. The sequence continues at coordinate 4,424 of DAIUBY010000044.1, read as the reverse complement.
GCTTCCTCATTGATGTAAATTTGTGAGGTAAAAATACTGAAAATAAACAACTTTTACTATTTCTATAAAAAAGTGCTTAAAAAACAATTTGACTGATAAACACCCTTAATTGAGCAAATATTACCCTGCATTTTTTGTTTATTACACCTATTTTTGATTTTGATTGATTTTGAGTAAAATCAATATAAAACTTAATAAAATAATGAAATATGCATTGAGGAAACTATTAATCTGAAAATGTAATTTCCAGAAAAAGTACCTAATTATTAAAAATATTAGTAAGTGTAAACTCCACAAATGAACATTTTAAATCTCAAAAAATGAATTTCAAAATTTGGCTTCTGTTTCTTATCCTACTCTCTTCTTGCAAGAATATGGAAAACACAAAAAAGTTAAACATTGCTGAAAAACCGAAAACGCCAAACGTACTTTTTATTTTGGTAGATGATTTGGGTTTGTACGATTTGGGATTTGCAGGAAGTACTTATCATGAAACTCCTAATATTGATGCACTTGCCAATCAAAGTTTTGTGTTTACTCAAGGGTATGCTGGTAGCCAAGTTTGCAGTCCATCAAGAGCCACTATCATGACAGGAAAATTCTCAGCAAGACATGGAATTACAGATTGGATTGGCGCAAAAACTGGAGAAGATTGGCGTTCTACAAACAGACATGACAAACTATTGCCAGCTGCATACATAGAAGCTTTACCAAAAAGCGATATTACCCTAGCTGAAGCCTTAAAAGAAAATGGCTACAACACGTTTTTTGCCGGAAAATGGCATTTAGGAGATGAAGGTTCATATCCTGAGGATCATGGTTTTGATATCAATATTGGTGGCTATGAAAGCGGAAGTCCAAAAGGAGGCTATTTTTCTCCATATCAAAATCCAAAATTAACAGATGGTCCAAATGGAGAAAATTTAACAACAAGATTAGCCCATGAAACTGCCAACTTTATGAAAAAAAATGAATCTGCTCCATTTTTTGCTTTCTTGTCATTTTATGCTGTGCATGGTCCAATTCAAACCAATCAAGAAAAATGGGAAAAATACCGAAACAAAGCTGAAAAACGAGGAATCAAAGAAACTGGTTTTGTGATGGAAAAGAATTTACCAATTCGTCAAACTCAAGACAATCCTATTTATGCTGGTTTGGTGGAAAGTATGGATGATGCTGTAGGAATCGTACTAAAGGCTTTGAAAGAAAATGGTTTGGACAAAAACACCATTGTTGTTTTCACATCCGATAATGGAGGTGTGTCTTCTGGAGACAACTTTTCAACAGCAAGTTTGCCCTTTAAAGGAGGCAAAGGCTATCAATATGAAGGAGGTATTAGAGAACCTTATTTGATATCTATTCCTTGGTTGTCAACTAATAAAAAGGAAAAAGCGTATCCTGTTACTGGTGCTGATTTTTACCCAACTTTATTGGATTTTGCCAATGGAAATTTATTACCAAATCAACACAAAGATGGTGTGAGTTTGCGTCCAATTATTGAACATAATGCAACATTAGCAGAAAGACCATTGTTTTGGCATTATCCCCATTATGGCAATCAAGGTGGTGATCCTTCATCCATCATCAGAAAAGGAAAATGGAAATTGATTCATTATTATGAAGACAAAACCAATGAATTGTATGATTTGGAAAAAGATCCTTTTGAGCAAAAGAATGTAGCTGCTGAATTTCCAAAAATCAGCGAAAATTTATTCACTCAATTACAAAATTGGTTGACATCCGTGAATGCAAAATATCCAGAAGTTGATCCTGAATTTGATGCTGAAAAACGCAAAAAATACGAAGAGAACATGCGTACAGGTCGATTGAAAAATTTAGAAAATGAAAGAAAAAAAATGTTACAACCTAATTTTTCACCCAATAAAGATTGGTGGGGAAGTAACATCACTGTTGATTAAGTTCAAAATTTAAAATTCAAGAAGAAACGTTTTCCCGAGAAAAAATGAACCATAAAAAATATATATCTCCAACTATCATTTGCCTTTTGGCATTGAGTTTTTTCAATGCATTTGGACAATCCAGAGAACGAGTTTCTTTTAACGAGGATTGGTTATTTCAAAAAACGGATACTGCAAACGCTTATAAAACCGATTTTGATGATTCTAATTGGAGAAAATTGTCTGTGCCTCATGATTGGGCCATTGAAGGACCTTTTAAAGCCGAATACAATTTAAGAACAGGAGGGCTTCCTGTTTTTGGAATGGCATGGTATCGAAAATATTTTACCATTGATGCAATCAAAAAAGGACAAATCATTACACTTGAATTTGATGGAGTGATGAATAATTCCACGATTTATATCAACGAAAAAAAAGTGTATCACAGACCTTTTGGGTATATTGGTTTTGAAATTGACATCACTCCTTACATTGATATTGCAAATAAAAATGTGATTGCAGTTCAAGTAAATCCTGAAGTTTTATCAGCAAGATGGTATCCTGGAGCAGGAATTTATAGAAATGTTTGGTTGGAAACCAAGCAAAAAATTCATGTTAAACATTGGGGAACACAAATTACAACTCCCACAATTACGGATGCCAAAGCAACAATCGCTATTGAAACGACTTTAGAAAATTCAGCTAAAAGTTCCTCAAAAAATTTGATTTTGGAAACTACTATTTTTGATGAAATTGGAAATCAAGTAGCCATACTATCTTCTAAAATTGATTTTAAAAAATCAAAAAGCATCAAAGTTAGTCAAGAAAGTACGATTTCAAATCCTAAAAAATGGGATTTTGAAACGCCTCATTTATACAAAATGGTTTCTAAAATTTTAGAAAAAGATCAAGAAATTGATCAATATACCTCGTCTTTTGGCATCAGAACCATTTCATTTTCACGCAAAGGTTTCTTTTTAAATGGACGACAAGAGAAAATAAAAGGCGTTTGCTTGCATCATGATTTAGGTCCTTTAGGCGCAGCTGTAAACCTCAGAGCTACAGAACGTCAACTCCAAATTATGAAAGAAATGGGCATCAATGCCATTAGAACATCACACAATCCACCTTCGCCAGAACAATTGGCATTGTGTGATAAAATGGGAATTTTAGTGCAAGTGGAAGCTTTTGACGTTTGGAAAATAGCTAAAACTGAAAACGATTATAGCAAATATTGGGATGAATGGCATGAAACCGATTTTCGTGACATGATCAAACGAGATCGAAATCATCCTTCTGTAATTATGTGGAGTATTGGAAATGAAATTGGAGAACAAAAAACAGCAGAAGGACATTTGATTGCCAAAAAATTGGTAGCAATATCACATCAAGAAGACCCAACAAGACCTGCTACTGCTGGTTTTAATCAACTTACAAATGCACTCGCAAATGGTTTGGGAAGTCCTTTGGATATTGTTGGCGCCAATTATAAACCTAGTTTATATGTAAAAGTGATGAAAGAAAATCCGGATATGATTGTGTATGGTTCCGAAACTGCTTCCACTGTTTCGTCAAGAGGTGTTTATCATTTGTCATTAGAAAATTACGATAAGCATCCTTCATTGCAAATCAATAGTTATGATTTTAATAGTCCTTCTTGGGCATATCCTCCAGATATAGAATTTGAAGCACAAGACAAAAATCCAAATGTAATTGGAGAATTTATTTGGACAGGTTTTGATTATTTGGGTGAGCCTACTCCTTATGGAGGAAAAGACCATTTAACCCATGGTGATTGGTTAGAAGATTGGCCTTCTAGAAGTTCTTATTTTGGAGCCGTTGATTTATCTGGATTTCCCAAAGACCGATTTTATTTATATCAAAGTCAATGGACAAAAAAACCAATGGTGCATATTTTGCCTCATTGGAATTGGGAAGATTCCAATGTGAAAGAAATTCCTGTTTTTTGTTATACGAATGCTGAAGAAGCTGAATTATTTGTAAACGGAAAATCGTTAGGAAAAAAGAAAAAAGGTGTGGACAAAACCCGAATTCCAGTAGATTTTTTTGGATGGAATAAAAAAGAAAAATTCTTTGATTCTCCTTATCGTTTGAATTGGAATGTTCCTTTTGAAGCTGGAGAAATAGAAATTGTCGCCTACAATCAAGGAAAAGAAGTAGCAAGAAAAATCATTAAAACAGCTTCAAAACCTGCACAAGTTTCTATGATTGCTGACAGAAGTGAAATTACTGCTGATGGTGATGATTTGTCATTTATTACTGTAAAAATCGAAGATGAAAATGGAAATTTTCATCCGCTCGCTGATAATTTAATACACTTTAAAATCATAGGTCCAGCAACAATAGCTGCTGTTGGAAATGGAAATTCTATTTCCACTGAACCTTTTCAGGCAAACTATCGAAAAGCATTCAACGGACTTTGTTTATTGGTTATTAAAAGTAAAAAAGGAGAAAAAGGTGAAATTTCTATTGAGGCAATATCAGAAGGGTTAAACAGTAAAAAAA
>DAIUBY010000043.1:17802-20527 GCA_036846425.1 Polaribacter sp. | reverse complement strand
CACACTTTTTCTTTTTCATAGCAATTTTCCCACTCAATTTATTGAGTGGGTTTTTTTTGTTACATATAGGTTAAATTTCATGGTATTTTCATATTTATCAAATATCTTTGCATTTGATTTAAAAATGTATGGATTCTACCGTAATTACAGAAACTAAAATCATCAAAAGTAGCTTAATATCTGACCTTAAACAGCTCACCAAGATGGGTTTGTCTTTGAGTGTTGTTTTTTCTTCAATTTCAGGATATTTTTTAGCTGTTGATACTGTTTATTTTCCTACAGTTTTGTTATTGGCTTTGGGTGGGTATTTTATGGTTGGCGCCTCTAACGCTTTCAATCAAGTAATTGAAAAAGAGCCTGATGCGTTGATGAAACGCACCAAAAATCGTCCTTTGCCAACGCAAAGAATGAGTGTGAATTTTGCGATGACAATTGCAATTCTATTCACGCTTTTTGGAATTGCTATTTTATACAGCATCAATCCAAAAACTGCACTTTTTGGTGCAATTTCTATTTTTTTATACACAAGTGTTTACACACCATTAAAATCTGTAACGCCTTTATCAGTTTTTGTAGGCGCGATTCCAGGAGCAATTCCTTTTATGTTGGGTTGGGTTGCAGCTACAAATCATTTTGGAATTGAAGCAGGAATGCTTTTTATGATTCAGTTTTTTTGGCAATTTCCACATTTTTGGGCAATTGGTTGGTTGCAATTTGAAGAATATCAAAAAGCAGGTTTCAACATGCTTCCAATGAACATGAAAGACAAAGGAGCTGTAAAACAAATCATTTTATACACAGCCATCATGATTTTGGTTTCTGTTATTCCGGTTTTAAAATTAACGGGTTCATTTTATATTCATCCAATTACTGCTATAATTGTAGCAATTTTAGGATTTATTATGTTATATTATGCTTTAAAATTGCACAAATCTGAAGAAAATTCAGATGCAAGAAAGTTGATGTTGGCAAGTGTTTTATACATCACTTTGGTTCAAGTTGTTTATGTAGTAGATAAATTTTTACATTAAAATATGGTTCAAGAACAAGTATTGCAAAATGAGTATGTAGCAGCAAAAAAGAAATCTGCCAAACCAATGTTATGGATTTCCATGATTAGTATGGTGATGTTTTTTGCTGGATTGACGAGCGCGTATGTAATTAGCATGAAGCGCGAAGATTGGGTTTCTTTTGATTTACCAAATGCATTTTATATCAGCACTTTGTTGATTGTATTGAGTAGTTTATCATTGATGTTATCACAGTATTTTTTAAAAAATGACAAAAGGCAATTGTCTTTGATTCTTTCACTAGCAACATTGTTATTAGGAATTGGATTTGTTTGGCAACAGTATGTTGGATTTAACGAGCTGAAAAGTATTGGATTGTTTTTTACAGGACCTGAAAGTACAGTTTCTACATCATTTATCATTGGCATCACATTTATGCACGTTTTGCACTTGTTTGCAGGGATTATAGTACTTTTTGTTGTTATTTATAATCATTTTAAATACAAATACAAACCAAATGATTTACTAGGTTTTGAGCTTGGTGCTATCTTTTGGCATTTTGTAGATGTATTATGGATTTATTTAATTTTGTTTTTCTATTTTATTAGATGATAAAAAAAGTTTAATTTTGGCAAACGAAAATAAAATTTAAAATTTAACATATTTACAATTTATGGAAGCAAATATTGCGATACCTTCTGATAGTAAAGAAACTTGGAGTGGAGGTGGTGTAAAACCATTTGGCGCAAGTTATGGTAAAATGATGATGTGGTTTTTTATCCTTTCTGATGCGTTGACATTCTCAGGATTTTTAGCTGCATACGGTTTAACACGTTTCAAGTTTATTGATTCTTGGCCAATTGCTGATGAGGTTTTTACTCACGTTCCTTTTATTCACGGAGATTATCCCATGTATTATGTAGCTTTTATGACATTTGTACTGATTTTTTCTTCAGTAACAATGGTATTGGCTGTTGATGCGGGTCATCAAATGAAAAAGAACAAAGTAACTTGGTATTTATTTGCAACAATTATTGGAGGTTTAATTTTCGTTGGTTCACAAGCTTGGGAATGGAACACATTTATTAATGGTTCTTACGGAGCAATTAAAACTTCGGATGATAAAATTTTACAATTTGTAAAAGAAGGACATCAAGTTGGTTTTGCTGATTTTGTTGTAGGTGATAGAGGTGATGAAAGAGTGACACACACTAAGAAAAATGGTTTATGGTTTGTGAGTGGACAAACAGTTCCTGAATACTCTGTGAATCAAGTAATTGAATCTTATAAAGCTGATCCTTCAATTCAAATCAAAAGTGAATTGATTAATGCAGATGAAAAACAAAAAGTAGTTTTATCTCGTGAAGAAGGTTTAGAGCAATTGCTTAAAGGAACTCAAATTGTTGAAGGTGCAAATCTTCAAGTAAACGAATATGGAAATACCATTTTTGCGAACTTCTTTTTCTTCATTACAGGTTTTCACGGATTTCACGTTTTCTCAGGAATCTTAATCAACATCATTATTTTCTTCAACGTAATTTTAGGAACTTACGAAAAAAGAGGAAGTTATGAAATGGTTGAAAAAGTAGGATTGTATTGGCACTTTGTAGATTTGGTTTGGGTATTTGTATTCACCTTTTTCTACTTGGTATAATTTTAAAAATCACAAAATAAAATGGCACACGCACACGAATCGAATGTAAAAAGAATATGGA
>DAIUBY010000043.1:0-17702 GCA_036846425.1 Polaribacter sp. | reverse complement strand
TTAGGTGGTTTTAACCACCTTTTTTTTACTGATAATATCACATTTTTGATAAAATGAAATTCCTTACAAAAAAAAGAGTTGTACTATTTTTATTGTTTATTTTTCCATTAATCTGTTTTTTAATCCTTTCTACAGGGAAAAATAACTTTACGAAATTACCAGTATTAACCAAAAATATTATTGAAATTTCTGAGATTGATTCCACAAAAACAACCACTTTAAAGGATTATGTTTCTGTAGTTTGTTTTATTGGAGAGGATGTTGCTGCAAGCAAGTCAAGATTGTTAAACTTAAATGAAAAAATCTATAAAAAGTTTATCGATTTTAAACAATTTCAAATCATTGCCATTTATCCAACAGAAAAAAAACTAGAAGTTGCTGAGTTAAAAAACCAAATTTCAGCATTCACAGATATGAAAAATTGGAAGATTATTCCCGTTCAAAAAGAGTTGATTTCTGGTTTTTATGAAAGTTTTTCTGTAAATGAACCACTTCAAAATTATGCATCAAACAAAGCTTTTATCATTGATAAAGATGGAAATTTAAGAGGAAGAACTGACGATAAAGATGCTATTGATGGAAAATTATTTGGTTATAATATGAATGCTGTGGCTGAATTGAAAGACAAACTGAAAGACGATATCAATGTGTTGTATTACGAATATTATGCAGCATTTAAAGATAAAAACAAGAATAAAGCTGATAGAAAAGAAGTAGGATTATGACCAAAAAAAACTATTCATACATAGGTATTTCATTGGTGATTTTGTTATTTGGAATTTATGCAATTCCAAAAATTGTAGCACGTTTTCAAAAATCAGATTTGTTGAAATTTGAAAAAGTTCCTGATTTTGAGTTTGTAAATCAAGAAGGAAAAACGATATCTAACAAAACCTATGATGGAAAAGTGTATGTAGTTGAATTTTTCTTTTCTACTTGCCCAACAATTTGTCCAATTATGAACCAAAAAATGTTGGTTTTGCAAGATGTTTTTTTTGGAAATCCTGAATTTGGAATTGCTTCTATTTCTATAACTCCAGAAATTGACACTCAAGAAATATTAAAAGAATACGCCAAAAATAATGGAATAACTCATAAAAATTGGCATTTACTTACAGGAAAATCCGAAGATGTGGTGTATGCATTGTCTAACCAAGGATTTAAATTATATGCAGGAAAAGGAGAGGAAGATCATGGAGGTTTTGAACATTCAGGGTTGTTTGCATTGATTGATAAAGATGGGTTTATTCGCTCTAGAAAAGACGAATTTGGCAATCCAATAATGTATTATAGAGCTATTGAAGAGCAAGGTTTTCCTGATCAAATAAAAGAATTAACTGAAGATATTAAAAAATTATTAAATGAATAATTTAGCTCAAGAACGAAATTATAAAAAAATTATCACAGCATTGTCCATAGTAATTCCAATTGCTGTGGCTGCTTTATTTAGCATCAATTTAAAAAGATTGGGTTTTGATGTAGAACCTTTGTCTTTTTTGCCTCCTATTTATGCAACCATCAATGGAATTACCGCAATCACTTTAATTGCAGCTGTAATGGCAATCAAAAAAGGAAACAGAAAATTGCACGAACAATTAAATACGTTCGCAATTGCTTGTTCTTTAGCCTTTTTGTTGATGTATATTGCTTATCACATTACTTCCGATTCTACAAAATTTGGAGGTGAAGGTTTCATTAAATATGTATATTATTTTATTTTGATTACACATATTTTATTATCAATCATCATCATTCCTTTGGTGCTTACTACGTATATGTATGCCAAATTAGGAGATTTTGAAAGGCATAAAAAAATTGCCAAAAAGACATTTCCATTATGGTTATATGTTGCAATTACAGGTGTTGTTATTTATGTAATGATTTCTCCTTATTATGTGCACTAAAAAAATTATTGTTGCTGTTATTCTATTTTTCAGTTTTCAGTTTTCATATTCACAATGTGCTATGTGTAAAGCAGTTGTGGAAAGTGGAGATAATAAAATGGCTGAAGGTGTCAATGACGGAATTACCTATTTAATGATTTTTCCTTATTTGTTGGTGGGCGTTTTATTGTATTCTTTGTACAGATATAATAAAAAACTTCAAAAATAGCGAGATTTTCATTTTAAAATTCTGTAACAAATTTTTTATTTGTTCGTCTTATGAATACTTTTCCAAAGTTGTATTTTGGAAAAACACAATCATCAACTAAAAAAATCAGCAAGTTTTGAAACTAAAATTTTTATTCTGTGTTGCTATTTTATCAATAACAACTACATTTTCACAAAAAAAATGGACTTTAAGAGAATGCGTAGATCGCGCACTCGAAAAAAACATTACCATTCAGCAAAACAAACTTAATTTAGAAATTGCTAAAAAAGATGTAGATATTGCAAAAGGCAATTTTTTACCAAATTTAAATGCCAATACTGGAGGCAATTTCAATTTTGGTACAGGTTTTAGCCCTGTTACAAATACGCGAGTTGCCACAAGTTTTTTTGGAGGCTCTATAAATATGAGTTCAGGAATTACTGTTTTTAATGGTTTTAGAAACACAAATACCTATAAGCAAGCGCAATTAGGAGTTGAATCTAGTAAGTTAGATTTACAAAAAATCGAGAATGATATTTCACTTTTCGTTGTTAATGGTTATTTGAACGTTTTATTTGCAAAAGAAAATGTAACCGTCGCAAAAGTTCAATACGAAATCAGTAAAGCTCAAATTGAAGCGGCAGAAGCTCGTTTCAAATCTGGATTAGTTCCTAAAGGAGATTTATTAAATGTAGAATCTACTGCTGTGACCAATTTGCAATCGTTAGTTGCGCAAGAAAATTCTTTGGATTTAGCTTTGCTAAATTTAGCGCAATTATTACAAATTCCTGCTGAAGGTTTTGATGTTTCGCCTGTTGATGTTGGAACACCAAGTGCAGAATTATTTTATAAAAATTCTAACTCAGTTTATGAAAAATCATTGGAAAGAATGCCAGAAATAGCTAGAGCAAAATTGGCAATTGACAATGCTGATTTGAATATCTTGATTTCAAAATCCTCTTTTTTACCCTCAATTTCTGCACAAGTAGGATTAACAACCAATTACGGATTCAACTTGAATTTGCCAACTGGATTTTCAAACACACCATTTGCAGATCAATTAAGTGACAACTTTGGATATGGATTTGGTTTCAATATGAACATTCCAATTTTTAATCGTTTTCAAACTAAAAACAGAGTTTCTCAGTCTGTTATCAACAAAGAAATATTTGAAACTCGTTTAGAAAGTGAAAAACTTACGTTACAACAAACTATTGAACAAGCATTTTTGGATGTTAAAACTGCTTTAAAAACGTATGAAGCAGCAAAAATTTCTTTAGAGTCACAAAAAGAAGCGTTTAAAAATGCACAAGAGCGTTACAATTTTGGAGCCATGACGTTGTTTGATTTTGATCAAATAAGAACGCGATTGGTAAATGCTGAAGGTGCTTTGATTCGTTCAAAATACGATTATGTATTTAAAACAAAAGTGTTGCAATTCTATTCAGGAGATTTAACAATAGATTAATTTATTTTTTTAACAATATACAAAACCTCAGCTTTTTTAGTTGAGGTTTTGTTTTTTTGAAATACTATCTTTGCTTTTTATTTTTTAAAACTAAAAACTACTTTTGGTAACAATATTAAATATTGAAACAGCTACAAAAAATTGCTCAGTAAGCATTGCAACTAATGGAGAAATTGTCGCATTGAAGGAATTTAATGACGGCAATTATTCACATGCTGAGGTGTTGCATTCTTTTATATTGGACGTTGTTAAAGAAGCTAAAATTGCCCTAAATTCAATTGATGCAATAGCTGTTAGTAAAGGTCCAGGATCTTATACAGGTTTGCGAATTGGAGTTTCAGCTGCCAAAGGTTTGTGTTTTTCGCTCGAAAAACCATTGATTTCTATAGAAACTTTAACATCATTATCTAAAGCAATTTGCATTGATGAAGGCGTAATTGTTGCCATGTTAGATGCAAGAAGAATGGAAGTTTATTCGGCTGTTTTCAATAAAGATCAAAAAGAAATCAGAGAAATAAAGGCCGAAATTATCGATGAAAATTCTTTTTCTGAATATCTAAATCATCAAAAAGTTTATTTTTTAGGTGATGGAGCAATGAAATGTAAAGAAATCATTATACATAAAAATGCCATTTTTATGGATGCAATTTTTCCATCAGCCAAAGAAATGGGCGTTTTGTCATTTGAAAAATACAAAAAAAGCGACTTTGAAAATGTCGCTTATTTTGAACCTTTTTATCTGAAAGATTTTATAGTTGGTATGGAAAAAAAGAAGTTTACATTGAATTATAAAAGTTAATAATTTTTAGTAAATCTTCTTTATTCTTTATGTTTAATTTATTTTCAGAAGTAAATTTTTTTAATTTACTATCAGAACTATCAAGTAAATTAAAGAATTTTTTGTTGTTAGATGGTAATTCAATTATATCTTCTTTTAGCTGAATAAAAAAACTATCATCTTTTCTGTTGAAATCTGCGGGTCTATCTTTTTGATAACTTGTTTCAGCAGGTTTATATTGTTGAAATTCAATATTTTGTTTACACAATAATTTAGCTCCATTTTTATTCATAACCTGAAAATAAACTAATTTTCCATTATGATTGAAAACTTCATAATTAATATTTAAATTAATAAAATGAATTTTTCTTCCTATTTCTTTTTTCAGATATAAAACTTTATCATTGTTTATAAATTCCATTTCATCTTTATAGATATTATATCTAAGATATATATCATCTTTAAAATCATCAATTTTTGAAGGAATATATGCTTGAGTTAGATACATTTTTTGAGCTATTTTTTCAAATTCTTTAGATGTATCCTCTTTATCTCTTGGGATAAAGACCATTTCATAATTTGTTCCATTAGAATTTGAAATCCCACTTACTTGACTGTAATTTACAGTTGAAATTAAAAGAAAGTAAATCAATGCAATTTTAAGAATATTTTTCATGAACATTAATATTTATTATTTGTTAGAAATTTATAATGTAAATTTACTTATTTTATTACTAGTTATCAATTTAGATGTAATTTTTATTTATTAACAACCACTCTGTGTGGATAAGGAATTTCAATTCCAGCTTCATCAAGCGCTAATTTTATGTTTTCTGTAATTTCAAAATACACAGTCTAGTAATCTTCTGAATTGTACCAAGGTCTAACTGCAAAATTTACAGAGCTGTCTGCCAATGCCAAAACTGCCACAATTGGAGTAGGAGTTTCCAATACTATTTGATGTGATTTAAGAACTTTCATTAAAACTTCTTTGGTTTTTTTAATATCTGAACTGTAAGAAACCCCAATTATCAAATCAACTCGTTTTGTGCCTTCTTTGGTATAGTTTACAATATTTCCATTGGATATTGCTCCATTTGGAATGATGATTTCTTTATTGGACAATCCTGTTAGTTTTGTGGTAAAAATTTCAATTTCTTTCACAACACCCATTTCACCTTGAGCTTCAATCAAATCGCCAATTTTAAATGGTTTAAAAACCATAATTAATACTCCGCCAGCGAAATTTCCAAGCGAACCTTGCAATGCCAAACCAATTGCCAAACTAGCTGCTGCAATAACAGCTGCAAATGATGTTGTAGTAATTCCTAGTTTGGAAATAACTGTTACAAAGAGTAATATTTTTAAAATCCAGCTAATAAAATTCAATGAAAATTTTTGAAGCGTTACATCTACCTCCTTTTTTATCATTACTTTCTTTGTGGATTTCATAACTAATCTGATTAGAAACAATCCAACAAGCAGAATTAATAATGGAGTTATTACACTTGGTGCAAATTCTAAAAGTAAATTTTGTGATTTTTGTAAGTAAGTATCCATTTTTAATAATTTTCAATGAAATTGTAAATTACTAAAAATTTCACTTTTAGGAATGCTTTTTTTATAAAAATAAGCAGAAAAGAATGGCAATAACTGCAGGAATTGTTTGAATGTAAAGAATATTGATTTTTTTAGTTGAAAATGCTCCATAAATTCCTGCAATAACTACACAACTCAAAAAGAAAATTGCCACTTCTTTGTTTTTAGTTAAAACAGACCAAAACAAACCCACTGCTAAAAAGCCATTGTACAAGCCTTGATTTGCTGCCAAAACTTTTGTTTCTTCTGCAAATTGTTTGCTTTTTAATCCGAATATTTTCATTCCTTTTTCGGTAGTCCAAAGCACCATTTCCAAATGCATGATGTAAGAATGAATGATTGCAACAATTCCAATTGATAAAAAATGATACGTATTCATGTTGTTGATGTTAAATTGGTTTCGGTTTTGATTGATTTTTACAAATGCGAATTTCGTAAAAAAGGTTTGATTTATTACAATAATTATTACATAAAGGCACATTTATAAATTTATTAGAATGATTTTTTATCATTCAATTAAGGAATAAATATGTTAAATATTTTTAATGTTAATTTAATGTTACCAAATTGTTGTTTTAATGTTACAAAATACGTATATTTGTAAACATAATGTTAATCTTAAATATTTTTGATATGAGAAAAATAATCACAATTTGTATGTTAGGTTTGGGTACTTTAGGATTTGCTCAAGAAATACAACCAACTTATAGCGCTGAAGGAGATTTAGTGAAAGCAACTTATTATCATGAAGATGGTACAATCAAAACGCAAGGTTTTTTCAAGGATAAAAAATTAACTGGAGAGTGGGTTCGTTTCGACAAATCTGGAAGTAAAATTCAGTTAGCGTATTACAACGAAGGAAAAAAGGTTGGCAAATGGTTTGTTTGGGCAGATGATTCTTTGAAAGAAATTAATTATCAAAACAATGCTGTTGCATCAGTGAATGTTTGGAAAAATGAATCTAAAATTGCTTTTAGTAATAAATAATTTAAATTTTTATAACATTTGAAAAACCTCTAAGAAATTATCTTAGAGGTTTTTTTATTGAGATTTTCTGATTTCATTTTTTTTACTGAAATTCTTCTAGATATTATTTTCAATTTATTTTTCTTTCGGTACAATAGCCTAAATAGTTCTTTTGTCTTAAATTATGATGATTTTACTTTTCTTTTATAATCTCAATATTCTTATAATTTAATTTTTTTTATTCTGTGTAATTTCTTAGCACAGTTCAAATGCAAATTTTACATCAAAAAAAACCGTTTAGAATTTTCTAAACGGGTTTTTTAAATTTTCATGATTTGATATTATTCAACAACCAATGTAAATGGAATGCTGTATTTTACACCCACTGGTTTTCCACGTTGTTTTCCTGGTTTCATTTTTGGTAATTGCCCCATTACTTTGTCAACTTCATCCTTAATTTTTGGATGTGGTGCTTTCGTTTGAATGTCCACAATATTTCCTTCTCTATCAATTTTGAATCCAATGAAAACTTTTTTCTTTCCTGGAGCCAATCCTAATTCGTTAGGTAAATCAGCATTGAATTTTTTAGCAAAGTGTTTCCCTACCATTTGACTGAAACATGCTTTTCTAGCCTCATTGTCACCAGAACAACCTGGAAAAGTTGGTACGTCTTCAATAATCATGAAGTTAACGTCTTCAACAACTTCTTCCACTTCTCTTACTTCCACAATTTCCGAAACTACTACTTCTTTAGTTTGATCAGTTTCTGTGGTTTCAATAACAGTTTCTTGAATTTCTTTTTTATCTTCAACAATCTCTATTTTATCTGGAGTTGGTGGTGGTGGAGTTTTTGGTTGTTCTGGTTCAATTCTTTCAGTAATTGGAATTTCTTCTTCCATTTCCGCATTCATGTTTACAGAGCCTAAATCTCCATAAACTTTGTCGTATGTTTTTTGCTCAATTGCAGCGTAGGTTACAAATAAGGCTAAAACTAACCCAATTTGCATAAATATTTTGCTGAAATTTTCTAAGTTTGATTTTGGACTTTTCTTAATTTCCATTGTAAAGAGTTTTAATAGGTTGCTAATTTAATTAAAATATTGTGTTAATTACAAGCCTTATTGTTAATTAATCAATTTTTTTTTAAAATCATACTAAACACAAATAGTGCTAATAAACTTCCTAAGGAATTTGCAAAAACATCTAGAATTTCGCCTGTTCTATAGTTAGTTAACACATTTTGTAAAATCTCAATAATGATGCCAAAAATAATACAACTAATTGTTATCAAATATTTTTTTTGAGGATGTTTATAAAAACTCAATAACCAAGTTATGGTCAATATAAAGTAGGCAAAACTGTGATAAGCTTTATCTATGTTTTCAACAGACACTCCAGTATCTGGCATTTTTACAAGACTTAATCCTAAAATAGCGACTGTAATTACAATCGCTATTAGTACTAATTTATCCTTTAATAAGTTTTTGATATTCCTCAGCATTGAGTAAATTTTCTATTTGTGAGCTATCAGAAATAGCAATTTTTATCATCCAACCTTTTCCATAAGGATCTGTGTTTACCAATTCTGGCTCATCTTCTAATGCTTCATTAAATTCAATTACTTCTCCTGTTAATGGCATAAACAAATCTGAAACTGTTTTTACAGCTTCGACAGATCCAAAAACGGCTCCTTCTTCAACAGTGTCATCTAATGTATCTACATCAACATAAACAATATCACCTAATTCTCCTTGAGCAAAATCAGTGATGCCAACTGTTGCTGTATCTCCTTCAATACTCACCCATTCATGATCTTTTGTGTACTTTAAATTACTTGGTATATTCATTTTTTTGCTAACTAAATTTATTTTTATTTGATTTTAATTTCCTCCTAAATTGTAAATAATATTAAATCCGGCATTGATAGCTTGTCTCGGAAATGTAGTTGAGATAGCATATCTTGACGATTGGTGATTGTAATAGAATGAAGCTGTAAGGTTTGCACTTAGTCTATAATCGGCTGTAAATTTAATAGAAAATAATCTCTGACCACCACTAATTTGTGTATTATCTTCATCAACATATCGAATTTGAGTTAAATTATCTCTCAAGGAAACATCAGCTCTAACATTGATATCACCTTTCATTTCTACTTTTTTTCCTGTAAAGCGCGAATTCATTTTTACATCTTTAAACACATATCCCAAACCAACTACATACTCAATTCCATCAATATCTGTTAATGTACTGTTATTAAAATTCATTGTTAAAGTTCTGTCGGTTTTAACCTCTCCTCTGAAAGAGAAAGAGTTTTTCATTTTCATATCTACTCTTACCAAAGGCGAAAATTCATCCACCAAAGTGGCACTGGCAACCAATCTTTTTGATTCATAATTTCCTGCGGCATTTGTTGTTGCATACGGATTGTTTGCGTCAAATTGTAAATTGTTTGTAAAACTTGAAATTGTGTATGATGATTTATAACCATGTGAAACTACAAATGATGAAAAATTCTTTTTAAACCAACCCATTTTCATTAAACCACTATATCGTAAAGTCCAGTTTGGAATTGGAATATTTCTAAACAATCCTGTGCTTACTTTATCAGGACTTTTTCCTGAATAAGCAGCAATAAATGCCGGAAGCAATACATCTTGACTATTTTCTCCAAAGCCTGAAATTGGAGCTCCAGTTTCTGCTGCCAATCTGTTAGCTACAATACTTCTGTAATCTTTCATTTGCTGAAATAAAACATCTCCATTTGAAAAAGCTGTTGAAAACATAGAAAAACTTGAACTGAAATTTCCATTTTCAAAAATTGGTGTGTCTTCAAATGTATCTTTTCCTTCAATCAAATCGATTTGCTGAGAAATATCTGTAGTTTGAATTTTATTTCCACGAACATCAATATCCAAATCATTGAATGGTTTTACAATAAAAGTATAATCTAGTTTATTATAATTTGTTCTACTATAGGTTTTATTGAAATATTCTGCGCCATCAACTCTAGTAACTAACCAACCATTTTCAAGTGCTTTGTTTCTGATGTCCACTTGACTTCCAAAAGCAAATGCTGTTGGAGCACCACCCAAAAATCCAATAGGTTCGTTGTATCCTTGCAAAAATTGCCCGTTATTTTCGGTATAACTTATGGTTGCTTTTTTCACGGAGGTCAACACATCAAATGTTCCTTTCAACAATTGTTTTCCAATTGAAAGTTTTTTTGGAGGATTGATTCGAATTTTTTTGTCTCTAGCATTTTCACGTTGTGCTTTTGTCAATAATAATTTTTCAAAATTTAAGCTTTTATAAATTTTATCAAATGAAAAATCGGTATTGATGTTGTGTGTATTTGCATTCTGAATCACGTTTCCAACTTGTTCTAAAATGGTTTGATCTTGCGAAGAAACTTGCCAATCAAAATCTGCTGAATAACCATAATCAGCTTTCACAAAATCTAAAAACGGGAATTTATCCAATGGAATATTATACGTCGTATTTAACTTTTGATGATAATGATTGGGTCTTCCTGTATTGAAAAAATTGTCGAAAATTTGCAATTGTTCTCCACTTCCAAAAGCATCATAAATATAATTATTAGTTGCATTAAAATTCAATTGCAATGATTTTGTCAAATCGAAACCAACAGTATAATCCCAATCAAACAAAAATCTTCGTTGAATCAATTCTGGTTGAGCAGACAATCCTGGCACTAAATTTCGCGATTGTTGTTCGTTGTAAGCCCTATTGATTCGAGAGTTTATGGCTATGGTTTTTGGAATAGGATTAAAGTTCAAATCTTTGATGAATTTCAAATATTTACTTTTAAAAATAGAGTCATTATTTTTGAAAAACTCAATAGGTTTTGAATCGAAATTGAAGTTATAGGCTGCTGATGCCATAACGTTCTCATTTACATATTTTTGAACGTTGTAATCTCGGTGAAATTCACTGTTTTGTGAATAAGAAACTGCCAAATTTTCAACATCATAAAACTTCGGTTTTTTGGTTGAATTCGGATTTCGATTCTTTTTTACGTTGATAAAACTAATGCTTGTTCTTTTGGTATAATCTCTTGAAAATTCACTATTTGGATTTTGGTTAATAGCATCAGCCAACAAAACATCTTGGTATTGAGGATCAAATTTTGGATCTATAAAGCGCTCTCCAACACTATAACTCATAGGCAATTGAATTCCCCATTTTTCTGGTGTAAGTACTTTTCCAAGATTGATAGTTGTGGCAACGTCATATTGTTTGGTTTCATCTAAACTTCTTTGATTGATTCTATCTTCTACATTTCCAAAACCAATCGTTCTAATACTTCCAGAAACAGACACATTAGCAACATCAGCAAAATTAGCATCAGCATTAATCACTGCAGCCCAACCTGCCTTGTTGTCAAAACCAGAAGAACGCAATTCATTGAACCAAATTTCACCTGATTTATTGGTTACAGAAGTGTTTTTTAATCCTAACATCATGGTTCTTAATTGTGCTAAAGTTGGGTTTCCTTTTACACTGATTGTGTATGGAAAATTAGCACTTTGTGTTGAAGATGTGTATACTTCGTTTATTGGCGCACCAATAGCATCTCTTTCTAATTTTACTTTTCCAAAGGTTTCTAAAAAAGCGTCCAAATTATTTTCTTCAGGCCAAATATCTAGTTGACTATTTCCTCCACTGCTAACTACTAGTGGCAATTCTATTTCGTAAAAGTTTTCTCCCAAATCCGTTCCTAAACGAATTACTGCAGCAAAACCTTCATCACCTTCCAAATGCATAAACATTTTTAGGTTTTTAAAACGACGCAAATCCACACTGATATTTTTAAAAATAGCACGTGTATTATTTGGTTCTAAGTTGGTAACTTTTAGGGTTACAGATTGTTCGTTTTGCAACTGAACAGTTGTTGTTCCCTGTAAGCGTTCTCTTTCGATTCCTGGAGGTTGAATGTAACTTCCGTTGTTTTGTTCAATACTTACAACACCCACTTCAAAACCTTCCAATTCTGTCTGATTCAAATCTCTCTCAGGATTGATGTTTGGGTTTATAGTACGAACATAACGTCTCCAATCACCACGAACCAAATCCAATTCTCCAAAACGCATTACTACAGGCATTTTGAAATTGGTTAAAAACATTCTAATAAAACGAATACTATTGAAATCAGTAATGCCATTTATGGGTGTTCCACTTCTAATGGGTACTCTAAATTGATACCATTTTGTTTCCATAGAAGTTCCATTTTCAAGCGACACTGTTGTTGTTTTTTCATCAACAATAAAATTTCTTCCTTTTACCAAATCATTTCTGTTCATCGAAATTTTATATTCAAAATAACTTTCAACAGTATTCATGGTTTGATCTCTGTTGATGTCTTCCACATCAGGATATGTTGTTGATGAAGTAGGGAAGGGTTCAGTAGATTGATTTAAGGTTGGTGAATTGCCTTGTGTATTGTTAAAGTCTTTGTATCTTCTAATGATTGAGGCATTTATGGCGTCCAATTGTGCGCCTCTGAAAAATGAAAAATTATCTGCAGCAGGATCGTCTAATGAACTATATATTCCAATTCCCGGCAATGCTTTTTCCTCTAAGTCATTCAATCCGTCAAAACCCAAATCTTGATTCGTTCTTGCTGCGTCTACTTCGCTAAATGCATAAATGATGGAAGGATTTCTAGGCACATCACCCCAAGTGGTTCTGTTTACGTTGTTGCCATCAATTTTCAATCCATCTTCAGGCAAACCGTTTTCAAACATTTTACGATTGTCTCTTAAAATATCTTCTGAAATATTTCCTAAATTGATATACAAATCTCCAACTTGATTAGAAATATCAGAAGGATTTATTCCATTAGGCAAACCTTCTTCAGGTGTAATTGAGTAGTTTTGATATGGATCCATTACCCAAAACTGGATATATTCTACGTTTGCTTGATCAAAATTGTTTGTATTCAAGGCACGCATTATTCCTCCCCAATTGGTCTCAGGATTTGGTAATTTTACAGTTCCGTTAACAATTGTAGCATTTGGATTGAAGTTATATGAACCTCTTTCTTCTGGAAAATAAGCCAAATCCAAAGTTCTGATTTGGGCATTTTGAGTGATGTCTAATTGTTGATTTGGAAATAATTCTTTGAAGTTGATTTGTCTAGTTTCTGCTCTCGAAAGTTCATCAGCATCAACACTATTTGGCGTTTGTCCAAATCCATAAAAAATTTGGTCAATACTATACCAAGCCAATTTTCCTCGTTTGTAATTGTAAGAAAAATCGGTTTGATCGCCATTAAATCCATTGAAAAAACGAGGTGTACTTGCTTCATACCAATCCAAAGGAGAAATTAAACTGATGGGAATTTGAGACGCTTCAAAATCATCAATATAAGTTGTTGCAGCTCCTGTAACATCAACTCCTTTTGGTGATCCAGGCAATAAATAGGCAAAATCTGCTCTAACTGATAAATTAGAAGGCGCATCAGTATCTACGAAAGGAAGTTTATTTGCCAATTTTGTGAAATACGGAACTTCTGTTGAAAAATCCACATTCAAACCAAACATAGTATTGTCAATTGGTTCAGAACCAAAATTGATTTTTGGCGTCAATGGTCTTTCCATGACATTTAAAATGGTTCCACCAATGATAAATTTTTCAGAAAAACGATGTTCTACATCAATTCCCATAAAGGTTTTACGTTGTTGATTGAATACAGCATTATTTTCTGTTGATATATTGATAGGCGTTCCTGAAGCTTGCAATCCTGGGTCTAAAATTTGTACTCTTCCCAATGCGTAATCAACCACAAAATCAACACCTTCCACTAGTTGTCTTCCTCCTGCAGTTACTTTTACTGAACCTTGAGGAACGTTGAAAGCACCAATTGGAATGCCACCTGCATTATCGGATTTGAAATATCCTTTTAAGAAGTATTTATCTTTATTTTGAAAAGTATTTTGGATGTTAATTTTTGTGTTCAAATACATCTCTTTGAACAAAAATCTCGAATCAGCAGGATTTGTTAAGTCGTTTTCTAAACCATTTCCAAAAGGTTCAGCAGTTGGGAAAATTACATAACCATTTTGTGAATTTACTGTGATGCCTTCAACATAATCAAAAAAACCATCAGCAGTTCTAAACTGACTTTGGTCTAATTGATCTAAATTCAACAACTGAATTAAAGGAAGTGTTGCAATTCCTGCAGTTTGTGCATTTTGTAGCGTGTTTGAAGGAATTCCAGTGTCATCATCTCTGTATTGAATTTCGAAACGAAAACCATCTTGCGATAAAGGAAATGCGCCCAAAGCATAGACGTTTTTCATCATCAAACGCCAAGTTGGAAAAGATTCATCTTGATTGGTTAGCGTGTTTCTACGAAATGTTTGTAATATTTCTGAGCGCAATAATTTTACGGCTAAGTTTTGAGGCGCTTGAATTCCGTCATTGGAAAATTCTCCTACTTTAAAGGATCTTTTGGTACTTCCATTGACACTTCCAGCAACTGTATATTCATAGGCAACTGCCAAAACTTCACCATCATTCAAACGTCTGTTCAATGAAATATAACCCAATTGCGGATTCAAGGTATATTCATTGGCTGTCAATCTTCGAGCATTTTCTAAAATAGAATAATCCGTTCCTTGATCCATTTGAAATCTTGAAATCAACGTATTATCAACAGAAGAAATGTCTCTAATGCCCGCTAAAACAGAAGGGTCATAAATGTTGTTAGCTTCGTTTTGTGGAATAAAATACACTTGTCCGTTAGAATTGATACTTACAGCATTTGCTGGTAAAACTGTATTTGAATCATCTACTAAATTTCGATATGTCGAATTTGGATTGTTTAATTCTCCCATATCAGCAAAAGCCACAATGCTTCTAAAATCGTCAGTTGCAGCGTTTCTATTGGTAATCCAAACTTCAATACGAGTGATGTTTATTTGACTGCTTACAAGAGGATAATTTTTTAGTGAATTTTCGTAATTATCTATAAAAAACTGCGATAAGAAAAAGTGACGATCGTTGTCATAATCTGTTGCTCTCAACTCAAAAGGCTGAATAGATGCACCAGCTTCTGCAACAATATTTCTACTTTCTGAATTTTGTTGAGAAAAAACTCCAGTAACTGATGTTTTCCCAAATTGCAATTTAGCTTTCACACCAAACAAGGTTTGTGCACCATTAATTAATGAGTTTTTGATTGGCATGGAAACGTTTCCGATTTCAATTCCTTGAATGATATCATCCTCAGTAGGCGTGTAATCTAATTTGATTAAATTCTGAAAATCAAAAGTGGCTTGTGTATCATAATTGGCTGTGAATTCTAAACGTTCACCAACTTTTGCACGCAAACTTGCATTGATTTGTTGGTCAAAATCGAAGGTAAAACTACGTCTGTTTTCCTCTGAAATTTGTGGATTTTCGGTATTTTGATAGATAAACCCGAGTTTCAAATTCAAGTTTCCTGAAGGTGTAAATTTGATGGTATTTCCTCCAAAAATCGTTTCAAAAAATTTTGAGTTTACATAATAATCAGGCAATAAATCTTTTTGAGCTTCTAAAGCGCCTTTTCTTTTGCTGTTGGTTGCGCCCACTTTATCTTTGAAATACTGCAACATATCTCTTTTCAAACGATATTGTTCGTATTCTTTTGGTGATAAAAAAATAGGTGTTTTGGTATAATAATCGCCAATTTTCTCAACAATTACATACATATTTAACTCTTTATCAAAAATGACAACTTTCTTTGCCAAATCATCTAAAAAAAGTCCGCCTTTTTGGGTGTATTTGAAATCGTATTTTAAAGGAATGGTATCTTTCTTAATATTCGTAGAATCTTTACTTGTACTCGTTTGAGCTTGTACAAGATTGCTTACTAAAAAAGTAAAAAGAGTGGTTAAAAATATTTTTTTCAAACCTTTAATCAATTGATTATAAATTTTTTAAAGCGAGTTTAATGATTTTTTCAATACTTGCATCAGGGTGTTCTTTTGCAATGGTATTTACAATTTTTTCGGATTGTTTTCTCTGAAATCCTAAAACCTCCAAAGCAGATAACGCTTCATCTTTGTTGGTATTGTTTGTTGATACAGAAACTTCGTCCATGTCAAAGGTTTTCAGGATTTTATCTTTCAAGTCAACCAAAACTCTTTGAGCAGTTTTAGCACCAATTCCTTTTACAGATTGTATGATTTGTACTTGTCCTGTGGCAATAGCATGTTGAATTTCGTCAGCTGTCATTGAAGACAACATGGTTCTTGCAATGCTAGGTCCAACACCTGAAACGGATATTAATAATTTAAAAACTTCTCTTTCGGTTTTAGTTGCAAAACCAAATAAAATATGTGCATCTTCTCTGACTACCAAGTGCGAATATAACGTAACATTTTCATCAGAAGGCAAAGCAGTAAACGTATTTAAAGAAATGTGCAACAAATAGCCAACTCCATTGCAATCCACCACAACTTCTGTCGGATTTTTTTCAACCAATCGTCCTCTAATTTGTGTAATCATACCTTTATTTTCAGCGCCTAAAGTAGTAATTTATTTTTTCTTTTCTCTTTGTTGAGCATCCACAGCTGCTAAAGCTGCCATGTTGACCATTTCATCTACACTTGCACCCAACTGCATAACGTGAACAGCTTTGCTCAGTCCTAAAATAACAGGACCAATAGAATCAGCTCCATGAACCTCTTTAAACAATTTATAGGTAATGTTTGCAGCTTCTAAATTTGGAAAAATAAGCACATTTACTTTTTTTCCATTCAGTTTTGAAAACGGAAATTCTTTTGCCAATAATTCAGGATTCAAGGCAAAATCCGATTGAATTTCTCCATCAACCACAGCATTTGGATAATTTCTGTGAATATATGCAACAGCTTCGCTAATTTTTTGAGAACTTTCTGATTTTGAAGAGCCAAAATTAGAAAACGAGACCATGGCAACATTGGGTTTCATTCCAAACATTTTTACCAAATTAGAGGTCATTTGTGTAATTTTTATCAAATCTTTCGCAGTTGGATTGATGTTGATAGTCGTATCAGCCAAAAATAAAGGACCTTGTTTGGTAATCATCAAGTTGCAAGCAGCAACTCTTGTTATTCCTTTGTCTTTTTCAATCAACTCTAAAATGGGTTTTACCACACTTGGATAAGGTCTAGAATACCCTGTGATTAAGGCATCAGCTTCGTTTTCATTGACCATCATTGCAGCAAAATAATTGCGTTCGCGCATTAATTTTTTAGCTTCTGTTAATGTTCTTCCTTTTCGTTGACGACTTTTCCAATAGGCTTCTCCATAACGACTTCTACGTTCGTCTTCTTCATCTGTTTTTGGATCTAAAATGGGCACATCTGCTGTAAAACCAATTTCTTCTTTCAATGCCAAAATCACTTCTTTTCTTCCTAGTAAAATAGGCAGTCCAATTTTTTCATCATGCACTCTTTGCGCTGCTTTCAACACATCCAAATAATCAGCTTCCGCAAAAACAATTCTTCTCAAATTACTTTTTGCTCGGTTGTGAATCATTCTGATTTCTTTTCTTCCAGAGCCAGAACGCTCCATCAATTCTTCACGATATTTTTCCCAATCTGTAATGGGTTCTAAAGCAACACCTGATTCAATTGCAGCTTTTGCAATTGCTGGAGGAATTTCATAAATCAAACGTGGGTCAAAAGGTTTTGGAATGATGTATTCTTTTCCAAAAGTCAAACTCACTTCATCATAAACAATATTCACTTGTTCAGGAACCGATTTTTTTGCCAAATCAGCCAATGCAAGCACAGCTGCCATTTTCAT
>DAIUBY010000042.1:0-20603 GCA_036846425.1 Polaribacter sp. | reverse complement strand
TTTTTTTCAATCAAAATATTTTCAGAACCCCAAGTCCATAAGCCACTTCCACGTCCCCATTTTCTAGAATCGTTGGTGCTTCCTGATTTGTTTACTTCATTGTTAAAAATATGTCCATTTTTTGCACCTGACATTTGAATTCCAGGACCACCAGTTTCAAACACTTTATTTTCTGAAATTTCAAAATCTATAATGCCATGATTTTCGCCATTTGCTGTCAATTTGATACCTGTGTGAGATACATTTTGAATGCTGCTTTTGGTAACTTTTATATTTTTCAAAACAGCTTCTTTGTTTCGAGTTATAAAACGAATTCCCCAACCATAATTTTGCGTTCCATTGGCAGATTTGGTTTCTTGAGCCGATCTTGAAAATCCTTTTTTCTCGTAAAAAACATCTTTGATAATCAAACCATCTAAGAAAATATGTTCGTATGTTTTTGGATTTGTTGCCGTAACTAAAACGCCACATCGCATTTGATTTTTCAGACCAACTTCTTGATTTTCTGATGGATTTGCAGAAATTCTGAAATGAGAAACTTCGATAAAACTGGAATTTTCTATTAAAACACCATTCAATTCTTTTTCAGTTTTGATGGTGGCTTTGTCATTTTTATACCTTATTCCATACACTGAAACTATGATGGGTTTTTCTTTTGTGCCATTGATTTCTATCAACTCCAAACTTTCTGTAAATGTTTGATTGATAGCTGATAACAAGGAATCTCCAGGATTTATTTTCAATGATTTTATTTTGGATAACGATTTGAAAGGGGCATTTTTTGAAGTGCCATTATTAGCATCATTTCCCAAAGTTGGATGAAAATAATAATTGGTTGTTTTTTGCTCTGAAAATGAACAAAAAATGGCGAATATTGATAAAAAAATAAATTTTTGCATAGAGATTCCAGTTAGTATTTTTCAACATTTTTATAACGATCAGGATGTTTTTCACTGTATAATTTGTCTTCAGCCAAACCATCAAAAATTGGGTTGATGGTTTTAGCATTCCAGATTTCATATAAGTTTTTCAAACTTTTTGCTTTTATACTATCATTCAAAGGGTTTTTTTCAGTGCTATTTTTTTTAAGATTAAAAAGCATTGGTGTGGAATTTTTTATGCTTACCAATTTATAATCCCCTTTTATGATTGCAAATGATTCTTTGTCAGTCATTTTCCAGTACAAAGCATCATGAGGCGCATTTTTATTTTTGCCAGTCAAATACGGAATTAAATTTACCCCATCAAGTTTGTTTTTTGGAGTTACTTTTGCTTGTGCAACAGCAGTCGCAAAAATATCTAAAGAGATAATGGAATGCTCATAAATTTGTTTTGGCGCAATCGTTCCTGGCCATTGCATGGCAAAAGGCACACGAATGCCACCTTCAAATAAACTTGATTTTCCTCCACGTAAATTGCCATTATAAGAACCTTTTGACAAATCTCCTCCATTATCTGATAAGAAAAAAACGATGGTATTTTTATCAATTTTTAGTTCTTTCAATTTGTCTAATAATTTTCCAACACCATCATCAACTGCACTAACCATGGCATTGTAAATTTGTCGGTCTTTCTTTTCAATATGTTTATAGCGATTCAAATATTTTTCTGGAGCTTGCAGTGGCGCATGTGGCGCATTGTAAGCTAAGTATAAAAAAAAGGGTTTATCAGCATTTTTTTCAACAAAATGGATTGCCTCTCTTGAAAAGGCATCTGTTAAATATTCAGTTTCGTTGATGCGTGTATTGTTTCTTAAAATTTTGGTATCATATGCTTCAAATTGAGATTTTACCTCAGAAATATCATTTAACACCAATTGTTCAGGAAAATATTTATGACCTCCAGATAAAAATCCGAAAAATTCATCAAAACCTCTGTTCAAAGGTCTTAAAGATTTATGAGCACCTAAATGCCATTTTCCAATTGCCATGTTTGTATATCCCGATTTTTTCAATGCCTCAGCCAACGTTTCTTCTGATAAAGGCAAGCCAATTGTGACATCTTTTGGTGCAAAAAGTGGATTTCTGCTAAAACCAAATTGGTCTTGATATCTTCCTGTAATCAAGCCAGCTCTACTTGGACCACAAACAGCATATGAAACATATCCATTTTTAAAAACTACGCCATCATTGGCAATTCTATCAATATTTGGTGTGAGTAATTGTTTATTTCCATTGAAACTTACATCCCCATAACCTTGATCATCTGTTAAAATGATAATGATGTTTGGTTTCTTTATTTCTTGTGCTTTAATTGTGGAAACAAGAAAGACAAAGTAAAAAAAGTAGGAGCAATGCAAAAATTTCATAAGTTTTATTTCAAATTAATATTTTCAAAAATAGGATAATTTGTATTTTCTTGGGGGGATTTATTGGTCATATACTAGTGTAATAAGACTTATTCTTTTGATAATGGAGATTATTTTTCTGTTGAACAACAAAAAATATTCATTAAGAAAAATGTGATTACAATAAACTGTGAAGTTGTTAGTTTTAAAAATACAACTGTTAAAACTTTTGAATTGAAATGGATTATTCTTTTAAAAGCAATATATTTGGAAACTTAAAACAACCGTTTTTTTAATGAAATTTACTTACTATGTCTGCTGTTTCTTTTTAATACAGCTTTTTTCGATAAAAGGTTTTTCACAA
This sequence comes from Polaribacter sp., assembly GCA_036846425.1. GTDB lineage: Bacteria > Bacteroidota > Bacteroidia > Flavobacteriales > Flavobacteriaceae > Polaribacter. Next base: position 17,952 of record DAIUBY010000042.1, on the reverse strand, counting down.
GAAACATTGCCAATTTACCAAGATTATTTGTCAGACAACGTTTTTTTAGTGCATCCTTCTGCTGCTGGTATTGGAAATTCTAGTAAGTTGCGATTTACTGCAAGACAACAATGGGCTGGAATTCCAAATGCACCTGCATTGCAAACAGTGAGTTTTCATTCAAGAATAGGAGAGTACTCAAATGCTGGATATGGTTTGGTGTTGTTTAATGATAAAAACGGGTTTCATTCTCAACAAGGTGTGCAAGCAACTTATGCGTATCATTTGCCAATGAGTGATGGAAGATTGTTTAATCAATTATCATTTGGATTGGCATTTACTTTTGTTCAAAATCAATCAGATCAACGAACTTTTACTGGAGATAGAGCCATTGCAGCAATCATTGAAAGTACCAGTTATTACAATGCAGATTTTAGTGTGGCGTATCATTTAGGCGGATTATCGTCTTATTTTACAGTGAAAAACTTGTTATTAACTGCCAAAAATAATTTGAATATTCAAGAACCTTTGGATTTAAGAAACTACATTTTTTCTGCAGGATATTATTTTGGTGAAGAATTATTTGTGCAATTTGAACCTTCAATCATGATGCAATTTAGAGAAGGAACAGGACAAAGAATTGCAGATGTCAACCTCAAAGCATATAAAACTTTTTCGCAAACTCAACTTTGGGCAGCACTTTCTTACAGACAAAGTTTTGATGCAAATGCCATTCAAAATGCACGTTATGTATCACCAATTGTTGGAATAAATTATCAAAATTGGATGTTTTCTTACACTTACACCAATCAAATGAATGAGACTGTATTGACAAATTCTGGTTTTCATCAAGTTTCTGTTGGTGTAAATTTATGGACAAGAGAACAAAGAGCTGCTGCTTGTCCAAATATCAATTCCGCTTTTGGTGGATTTTAAAAATCCAACTTTTTGATTTCTGTAAACGCTATTTCGTTTTCAACAAGCATTTCTAAAACATTGGTATTACTGTTAGAAAATAATTGATGTTTTCCTTTTTGAACGGTTGTCTGTAATAATCCGTTTTTTTCTAAAATAGCTTTGGTTTGCTTAGCAACAGCCAATCCAGAATCTATAATTTGCATTTTTTCACCCACAATTTTTCTGATTTGAGGAATTAAATAGGGATAATGAGTGCAACCTAAAACCAAACAATCAACGTTTTGATTCAACATTGGCTGAAGATAAGATTCTAACAAAACTGTCATCTCAGGAGAATTGATTTTTCCAGCTTCAATCAAATCAACCAAACCTTTTCCAATAGTTTCTTTGATAACAATGTGCGATTTAAAAACACTTGATGTTGCTTCAAAAAGCTCGCTATTCAAAGTTCCTTTGGTGGCTAAAATTCCTACCACATTTGTTTTGGTAAAAAGCGCAGCTGGTTTAATGGCTGGTTCAATACCAATAAAAGGAACATCGTAATTTTGACGTAATATTTTGATGGCATTTGTTGTGGCAGTATTGCAAGCCACCACAATTATTTTGCATTGTTTTTTTAATAAAAATTCGGTATTTTTTATTGACAGTTCAATGATTTCCTCTTTGGATTTTTCTCCATAAGGAGCATTTTTACTGTCTGCTAAATAGATGGTATTTTCATTAGGCAATAAAGTTACAATCTCTTTCCAGATGGAAGTGCCCCCAACTCCAGAATCAAAAATACCAATGGAAAAATTTGCGAATTGCGCCATGTTGTAAAAATAAAAAAACCTACTTAATTAAGTAGGTTTTTATGAATTTATAAAATATGATTTCTTAGAATCCTAATTTAGCTTTTACAGCATTGAATAAATCCTCGCCTTTAGAAACAATCAATCCTTTTCCAACTGATGAATCAAATACGTACACAATTCCTTTTGCAGCTGCAACATCTTCAATGGCTTTTTGCGCTTTTTCGATGATTGGATTTAGACCTTCAGCTTGCTTTTTTTGCATTTCTTGATAAGCAGTTTGTCTTAATTGCTCATATCTTTGATTTTCTTGCTGTACTTCTAAAGCTCTTGTTTCATTGATTTCTTTAGTTTGTGCATTTTGTTCAGCTTGGTATTTTTTTACTTTTGCCTCTAACTTTTTGCCCATTCCCTCAATTTCATCTTGATAGGTTTTTCCTAGTTTTTCAATGTCTGACTTTAATTTGGTAGTTGATGGCATTTCAGCTACTAATTTTTCAAAGTCAATGTGACCGAATTTTTGTGCATTTGCAACTCCACCCAATCCTAATGTAAATACAGCAATTAATAGTAACGTTTTAAAATTTTTCATTCTTGTTTAAGTTTAATAATTATTCTTGATTTTTCTTTTTTTGTTCTTCTTCTTTTTTCTTTTTTAGCGCTTCTTGTTTTTCTCTTAAAATTTTGCGTTGTTCTTCTCGTTTTTTTGCTAACGCTTCTTTTTTCTCTTCTATATCTTTCTTTTTTGCGTCAACTAATGTTTTTTTCTCTTCTTCTTTTTTAGCTAATTCCTCTTTTTTTTCAGTTATTAGTTCCTCTTTTTTGTCAATCAACTGTTGTTGTTTTTCCGAGATTTCGTTGTCTAGCAAAGGATCTTTTTCATTTTTTTTGTTTCGTTGATCCTTTTTTTCTTCTGATAATCTCGTCCTGTCAATGGTTGCTAAAACGAGGTCGCTAATATCGTATTTTTTATTGGAATATAGCATTACCAAATCACTTGATTTTTCAAAAACAAAATCATAATTTTTTCTACTTGCGATGCTTTGTATGGCATTATAAACCTGATCTTGAATTGGTTTTACCAATTGTTTGCGCATCAAAAACAAATCGCCAGTAGGACCAAAATACAATGATTCTAATCTTCTTAATTCTTCTTGTTTTAAGGTAATTTCCTCTTCTTTTTCTTCAATTAAATCTTTTGTTAAAATTGCTTTTTCATTGGCTAAATCAGATTTCAATACCTCTATATGACGTGCTTGTTGGTCTAGGTTTGATTTCCATTTTGCCACTTTTGCATCTAACGTGTTTTGTGCTTTTAGGTATTCAGGAATATTTTCTAGAATATATTCCATATCCATGTAAGCAATTAACTGATTTCTTTGTGACCAAAAATTGGATATACTACATAAAATAACGACGAATAAAAATATTTTTTTCATTTGTAAAATGTATTTAGAAAAAACCATGCCAAAAAAATAGATGCATTTACAAATGTACAATTTTCTTAGAATTGTCTTCCAATAATAAAATGTGTTTGCCATCCAGATTTTTGTGTAAATCCAGGTAAAGGATCAAACCCGTGTGCGAAGTCTATTCCTAATAACCCGAATGCAGGCATAAATATCCTGATTCCTAATCCAGCTGATCGTTTTAATTCAAACGGATTAAATGTCCTAAAATTGTCATACGAATTTCCAGCTTCTAAAAATCCTAATGTATAAATAGAGGCTGAAGGTGCATCAGTAATTGAGTATCGTAATTCCAATTGAAATTTATTGTAAATAGAACCTCCTTCTTGTGAGGAAAGTCTGTTATTTTCATATCCTCTCAAACCAATAACTTCTCTTCCATCTAACTGAAAAATAGCAATTCCATCTCCACCAACATAATATCTTTCAAAAGGAGATAAGCCAACTTTAGAGTTATAATAACCTAAATAACCCATTTCTGCATTAGTCATCAATACCAATTTATCAGTGAATGAAGTGTACCATTTTCCTTTTGCACTCAATTTATAGTACTCTAACCATTTGTAATTTTCGGCAATTAGGTTGTTTCTTTCTTCATCAGTTGCATTTTCAGGAATAGAATAATCTCTTCCATTTACTAATGAATATGGAAAAGTTGCTTTTACACCAATGCTAAATTCTGATCCATATGTTGGAAAAATTAAACTTGGTCCTGCTGAATTTCTAACTAAAGTAGCGCTGTAAGAAAGGTTGTTTAAGTTTCCATTACTTAAAATATTTTCTCCAACTCTAAATCCGTAATTTCTTAAATTGAATGCTTGATAACTTATGCTTTGTGACAATTGGAAGAAATCATCTGGCCATTTTAAACGTTTTCCAAGACCAACTGAAGCTCCTATAATTCCTAAACTTTGACTTCTGTCAACATCACCAGTTTGGAAATTGAATTGAAATTGATTGGAAGAATATACTGAAAATGATAATGATTGTGGTTTTCTTCCACCTAACCAAGGTTCAGTAAATGAAAAACTGTAGGTGTTAAAAGTTCTACTTGATTGTAATCTTAAAGATAAAGCTTGTCCATCTCCCATAGGCAATGGTTTGTAGGCGTCTTTCTTTAAAATATTTCTAATAGAAAAATTATTGAAAGACAAACCAAGTGTTCCAATAAAGGAACCACCACCATAACCACCTTGCAATTCTATTTGACTTCCTCCTTTTTCAACGACTGTAAAATCGATATCAGCTGTTTTATTTTGATAATCAGGAACAACATCTGGAGAAACATTTTGATCGAAGAAACCCAATTGTCCAATTTCACGGATAGAACGAATAATGGCACTTCTGCTGAATAAATCTCCTGGTTTTACGCGTAATTCTCTAAAAATTACGTGATCGTTTGTTTTGTCATTTCCAGTTACTGTTACTTTTTTGATACGTGCTTTTTCGTCTTCACGAATTCTAATTTCAACAGTGATAGAATCGTTTTCAACTTTAGTTTCAACAGCATTTACTTGCGAAAACAAGAATCCATTGTCTTGATACAAGGTTGATAAATCATCAGAAGTTGGTGTGTTATCGCCTTTTACACGTTCTTTTAAAACAGCGCCATTGTAAACATCGCCTTTTTCAATTCGCAACATTGCTCGTAATTGCTCGTCTGTAAATTCTTTGTTTCCAACAAAAACAATGTCTGCAAAACGATACTGTTTTCCTTCCTCTAAATCAATATTAACATTGATTGTATTGTCTTCATTCCATGTAAAGTTTTCACTTAAAATTCGGGCATCTCTAAAACCTAACCTGCTGTATTTATCTAAAATTTTCTCTAAATCTTTTTGATAATCTTCTTCAATATATTTTGATCCTTTCCAAAAACGACCAATCATTCTTTCTTTGGTTTTAGACATTGCTTTGCGCAATTTTTTGGCTGATAATTTTTCGTTTCCAGTAAAATTGATTTTTTTAATCTTAATTTTTTGGCCTTGATCAATAAATACAGTCATATTTACGGTATTCATATCAGAAGTATCTTTTTGAAGATCGAGCGAAACTTTGGTTTTTAAATATCCTTTGTCTGTATATTTTTTAGTGAAGTAGTTTTTGGTGGTTACCAATAAATTGTCTGTAACCATGGCTCCTAATTTCAACTCGGCTTCTTTAATCAATTCTTTAGCTTTTGATTTTTTTACTCCATTTAGTCTAACTTCATTCAATTGAGGCAATTCTTGAACGTCAAATTCTAGGTAAATTGTTTCTCCATCAACTCTTACCAAATACACATCAACATTGCTAAATTGCTTACTTTCATATAGTTTTTTGATGGCACTTGTCAATTTATCTCCTGGCAATCGCAATTTTTGACCTATTACTAAACCTGTAAATACTTTTACGGTTTCTTCACTAAATTTTTTCAATCCGGTTACAGAAATTCCGCCTAATATGTATTCTTTTCCAAGTTCATATTCTACCTTTTGATTGTTGATGATGGTATCTTTTTTGGTGATTTTGATACTGTCATTTTTATTGACAAGAATGCTGTCATTTTTAATTTGTGCAGTTGCATTAAAAGTAAAAATTAGTGCAAAAAGCACTAATGAGTCAGTAAATAATTTCATAAAAAAATTATTCTGTAAGTTGTTCGCTTGTTTTTCCAAATCTTCGTTCTCTATTCTGATATTCTATGATGGCGTCATAGAAATGTTCTTGTCTAAAATCTGGCCAAAGTATATCTGTAAAATATAATTCGGCATATGCCATTTGCCATAATAAAAAATTACTAATGCGTTGTTCGCCACTAGTTCTTATTATTAAATCGACGGGGGGCAAATTAAATGTATATAAATGGTTATTTATAGTATTTTCATCAATATTTTCTAAATCAAGTTCTTTATTAACAACTTTTTTAGATATCGTTTTCATTGCGTTAACAATTTCCTCTCTTGAACCATAACTCAATGCTAAAGTTAGAATGATTTTAGTATTGTTTTTTGTTTCAGAAATCACTTCGTTTAAAACTTTTTGAGCTTTTTTTGGCAAGCTTTCAATACATCCAATAGAATTTACTTTGACTCCATTTTTCATGAAATCAGGTAATTCTTTCTTTAAGGAATTGATTAATAAACTCATTAATGCATCTACTTCCATTTTTGGACGTTTCCAATTTTCAGTAGAAAAAGCATACAATGTTATTGCTTCAACATTGATTTGTGCTGCTGCTTCAACAGATTCTCTAACAGCAGTTAAGGCATTTTTATGACCAAAAATACGATTCATTCCTTTGCTTTTTGCCCATCTTCCGTTACCATCCATAATAATGGCAACGTGTTTTGGAACTCTATGTAAATCAATGTGTATTTTTTTATCCATAAATCTTACAATCCTTTTGTATAACAAGCGGGTCTTCCAAAGGTGTATAAAAAAGAAACACCTGTAAAAACATACCAATCATTGCTAGTTCCACCAATGTTTAATCTAGGAATTGTAGGGGAAGTATAATCTAAATCGTCATTGAAAGTATATCTGAATTTTGTTTCAAAAGCGATGGCTAAATTACCAATTAATTTTAATTTGATACCAAAGCCAAAAGGAATTGCAATCGCATTTTTTGAATCGTACATAAATTGATTTGGAACAGGTTCACTAACTACATAATTGTAATTAAATGCAGCTACTTCCAATAGAATATATGGTGTCCAAGTTTTATCATCAGATGACAAATCATATTCATAAAAATTATATTCTAATCCTAAAGCCAATTCGTGAATGGTGTTTTTAAATTGCAATCCTCGCGAAATTTTAAAATCAGTATCTGCCTCTAAATCACTTGCTTCAATGGGCAAATAACTATAAGTTGCTCTCAAAGCAACTCTTGGATTCCAATTGTATTTGAACTTCAAACCACCAGCAAAACTGTTTGGATAAATGTAATTTGTCCTTCCAATATCTCCAACATAATTTGAGCCTCCTAAAAAAATTCCTGCTTCATACACTTGTCCATGCATCATGCAAGAAAATTGGAATACAATAAGAAATAATAAACTGTTTTTCATTCTAAAAAATAGCGAGCAAATATAGGTATTTCAGTTTGCTTAATAAAGCTAATCAGCATACTTTTTTGGATAACAGCAATTTTTGCAATTTATTGTAAAAAAAAGATTACAAATTGATGCCATTTCTAGTGTCTTCACCCCATAATAATTTGGTGCGTAAAGTTTCTAAAAATGATTGATTATTAGGAACAATACTTTTGATGGTAAAAGGCGCTTTTTCTATAGAAACTTGGGTATTTTTTGGAACAGTTGTGATTCTTGAATCCAATGAAATTAAAAAATCTTTTTCGCGCGAATCTATTTGTAATTGAATGCTAGTTTCATCACAAATAACCATAGGTCTTGCATTTAAATTGTGAGGTGCAATTGGCGTAATCACTAAACTTTTTGATTTTGGTGAAATCACAGGACCATTGCAACTTAACGAATATCCAGTTGATCCAGTTGGCGTAGAAATTATCAAACCATCTGCCCAATAATTGGTTAAATATTCATGATTCAAATTGGTTTTAATACCAATCATTGAAGTGGTGTTTTTTCTTGCAATAGTAACTTCGTTCAACGCAAAATTTAGTTCAGTAAAAGCTTCAGTTTCAGGCGAAATTTTTACCGATAAAACTGTTCTTTCAAGCAATTTGTATTCTCCTTTAAAAACAAGCTCGATATTTTCTTTGATTGCATCTTTATTGATAGTTGCCAAAAAACCCAATCTCCCAGTATTAATCCCTAAAATGGGAATATTCAAATTTCTGATGTAAGTAACTGCTCGTAAAATGGTACCATCACCACCCAATGTAAACATCACATCAAAAGTGCTGTCTAAATCCCAAAAACCGTTGAAAGTTTCAAACTCTTTTTCAAGTTTGATTTCTCTTTGCAAGGTTTCATAAAATTTTTTTTCGATAAAACAACTGCAACCTTTTTCGGCTAAAATATCCAATAAAATACGGATTTCCTTTTCTGCAGAAATGGAATAAGATTGCCCATAAATTGCAACTTTTTTCATTACATTTCCAAGTATTTTTGCAGATATTCTGAACGATTTTTCAAATCTTCTAAATAAATATCATTTTCGTGATTTGAGATAATTTCGTAGTTGTATCTTCTAAAAGTTTGCATGATTTCATTGATGTCATTTGACACAATTTTCAAGGTAATTTTCACAAAATCTTCACTTTTTTCAGAAATATAAGCGCCTAATAATTTGGCACCATTTACTTCTACAATTTGCGAAACTTCGCTCATTGAATAGTCATTTTCCAATTTTTTTACAATCAACGTTTCACTTTCTTCAATCATAAATGGACTTGTAGAAAACACGTCCAATACATCACTTAAATCATAATATCCTAGATAGTTTTTTTCTTCATTCAACACAGGAATAATGTTGGTATCATTGTCTGCAAAAATCTTTAACAATTCTAAAACAGTAGCTTTTTCATCAGCAAAAAACGAATTTAACAAATGCGAGTACGCAACCAATTCTCCTTTTTCGTGCTCAATAATTTGGATATCTTCTTCTGCAAATGAACCCAATAATTTGTCATTTTCAAGCACAGGAAAATGTGTTATTGGAAAATTTTTAAACAACTTTTTAGCGCTTTGAATATTGTTATTCAAACGCAAAGGTTCAATTTCTGTAAGTATAAAATCGGTGATGTTCATTTCGCACGAAGATAGGATAAAATGTTTGAATGATTTATCTTTGCAAACTAATTTTTACTCAATGACAAAGTTAAGTGTAAATATCAACAAAATTGCAACATTACGCAATTCTAGAGGAGGAAATGTGCCAAATTTATTAAAAGTTGCACAAGATATTGAGCGTTTTGGAGCACAAGGAATCACGATTCATCCAAGACCAGATGAACGTCATATTCGTTATCAAGATGCCAGAGATTTGAAAAATGTGGTTACTACAGAATTTAATATTGAAGGAAATCCTGTGAAGTCTTTCATGGATTTGGTTCTCGAAATTAAACCAACACAAGTTACTTTAGTTCCTGATGCTGAAGATGCTATCACTTCAAATGCAGGTTGGGATACTATCAAACACCATACTTTTTTGAAAGAAGTGATTCAAGAGTTTCAACAAAATGGCATTAGAACTTCTATTTTTATTGACACTGATTTACGATTGATGGAAGCTGCTGCAAAAATTGGAACTCAAAGAATTGAATTGTACACTGAACATTTTGCAACAGAATTTGCTAAAGGCAATAAAAATGCTGTAAAACCATACACTGAAGCTGCAAATTTAGCACATCAATTAGGTTTAGGAATCAATGCAGGACATGATTTGAGCTTGGAAAATATCAAATTTTTCAAGGAAAATATTCCGAATTTGGCTGAAGTTTCTATTGGACATGCACTGATTTCAGAAAGTTTGTATTTGGGGTTGGAAAACGTGGTAAACATGTATTTACACAAACTTCAATAACATGGAAATTATTCACTCAAAAATCATTGGAAAAGGAAAACCATTACTCATTTTACATGGCTATTTTGGTTCTGGTGATAATTGGAAAACATTGGGAAGTCAGTTTTCTGAACACTTTGAAGTGCATTTAATTGATCAGCGAAATCATGGAAGAAGTTTTCAGTCTGATGCTTTTTCGTATGAATTGATGGTGCAAGATTTATACAATTACATGCAACATTATCAGTTGGAAAATGTTCATTTGATTGGACATTCTATGGGAGGAAAAACAGCGATGTTATTTGCAGTTACCTATCCAAATTTAGTTGATAAATTAGTAATTGTTGATATTTCACCAAGAGAATACAAACCACATCATCAAGCCATTTTAGCGGCACTAAATTCGGTTGATTTTAGCGTTCACAATTCTAGAGATTTGGTTGATGAGCAATTGTCAAAGTTGATTCCTGAATTTGGAGTTCGTCAATTTTTGATGAAAAATATTTATTGGAAAGACAAAGGTATTTTAGGGTTTAGATTTCACTTGGATTCGCTCACAAAAAATAATCCTGAGATAGGAAAACCTTTACCAATTTCTTCCAAATTTGAGAAAGAAACACTGTTTTTAAGAGGAGAAAATTCAGATTATATCACTCAAAATGAATCTCTGATTATTGATGTTCATTTTCTAAAAAGTCAAATTACAACTATCGAAAATGCAGGTCATTGGTTACATGCAGAAAATCCTGAGCAATTTTACGGGGAAGTATTTGTTTTTTTGACATCATAAAAAACACAAAAAAAGTGTACTGAAATTATCTCAGTACACTTTTTAACTATTCATGTTTTGTATAAAAATCAATTAATTATGAAGTGTGTGTTTTGGTTCCCAAATCAAACGTAAAAAAGAGCTCATTCTTTCATTTTCTCTTTTCACAGGAATTCCAGTTACAATTCCAATCATTAAATTATCCGCAATTCCAACACGCATTTGAGGTCTTAATATCATGTGAAAATCTCCATTTTCAATTGTTTTATTCATTTCAACGCCAATAAAGTTTCTTGTGCCAGGAATCATGTAGTGAAAACTGGTATTAATGTCATAAAGTGTATTGAAATTATTTGTGCTAAAATCTTGTTCGATTCTTGGACCAGTATAAATAAGTGTATGAAAATTTGTTCCCCAACGTTTTGCGACAATAAAAAAAGGATTGTAAACATTTCCTCGAATAAATGGTTTTCCAAAGCTTCTAAAATCTGATAATTCAAACTCATTGATATATCCAATTGCCATAGAAGTTGCTATTTTTTCACTCACAAAAAACGACCATTGAAATGCTACTTTGATACTGTTTAATTGGTTTGATGGCACACTTTCTTTGGATGAATTACTTACTGGCGCATAAAATGTAAAAGGTAATTCAACCTCTAAACCCAATCTATCTATTGGTGCCCATTCGTATTCTATAAGCGCTTCGTATGAATCAAATTTCAAATTATCAGTCAATCCAAAACCTAAATTCCATTCTCTTTCACCTTTTCTTGCACCCAAATCTCTGATTAAATCTATGTAAAGTGGTTCAGCATGCAACACTTTATCAGGATTTTTATGATTTTCTACTTGATCAATGTATAAACTATCTTTTTTTGAATTGTTATTTTGTGCAGTTGTATATTTCGATAACGCTAACAGAAATAGTAGCGTAATTATATTTTTTAAAATCATTTTATTGAATTATTTTTTAAATTAATAATTATTTCTACAAACAATTAATTTGTAAAAAGGATTTAATTTTAAAAGATAAATTCAGATTTGTGGTGGTGGAGTATCTACTAAATAATTCCCTTTTAGAAGTGCAAAGGATTGGTTGGAAACAAGCAGATTTCTTTTTTCAAAGAATGATTTTTTGTTTGAATAATTATTTTTGTTTTGAATAATAAAGTCAATTTTTACACTTTTTTTCATGGTATGATCTTCATTTTCAAAATCATCATATTCATCAAAAGCATCTTCATAGCCAAGAATTTTTTCAACAACAAATTCTACTATTGTTTCTTGATCATTAAAAAAAACATTATCAGCAACCATTTTAGGATGAATGTCATCTGTATCAATACTAAGATTTAGTAAATACAAACCCATAAATCCCCATAGGAATTTTGAAAAAAAACTATTTCTAACCTTTTCAAACATTCCGCAAAAGTATATTATTTATTGAAGTGGTATGTTTAAAAAACCTTAAATTTTAATGTGAAATGAATAATATTTTTATAAAATTTATCTTTACGGATTTTACATAATTTCTAAGATTTTAAAAAAAATATCTAGAAAAAAAGTAACTTCAATCTATTTTCTTAAAAAATGTGTTACTTTTAAAAATGAAAAAAATCAATAGGATCTTTTTATTACTTTTAATTATGAATTCGTGCGTAAAATCTTCTGAAAATACCAAAACAAATGATTTAAAAACAACAGAAATCGACTTTTGGAGTGGCAATCGTTCAGAAATTAGACAACGTTATGAACGTGAAATTTTAGAAGCTATCTTAAAAGTAACCTCCGAAAAATATGGAGATTTTCACATAAAAGAATCCTTTACTGAGTATCCAGAAACGCAAGAATCACAAGTTTTTAGCGAAAAAAATCATCATCTTTTTGTAACAGTTGCAGGAAATCAAAAGTTTTTGAATGAAGATAAAATTGTAATCTCAAAACCAATTGCTAAGAATTTATTAGGGTATAGAATTCCAATTATCAAATCCAAAGATGTTGAAAAGTTCCATAAAATAAAGGAAACACATCAGTTTGAAAACATTTTTCAAGGCATTCCAGAAACTTGGAGTGACGCATCCATTTTCAGATACAATAACTACCTTGTTTCTGAGGAAGGAAATTTCGATGATATTTTTGAACGACTTTCGAATGGAAATTTTGACTATGTAACTTTTGGCGCTAACGAAGTTTTAGATGTTTTTGAAACCAGAGCATCAAAACTGAAAAACTTAGAAATTGAATCGAATTTGTTATTTTTTTATCCATTTCCACTCGTTTTTTATGTAAATCCGACAATGCTTGAACTGGCAAAAAGAATAGACGAAGGTTTGCAAATAATCACAGCATCTGGAGAATTGGATGCAATTTTTAATAGATATTATGCCAATATTGTTCAAATTTTACAATTGGATAAAAGAACACTTTTTGTGTTGAAAAATCCTTTGATTCCAAAAGAATTCGCAAATTTACAGCCAAATTTAGCAGGATTGTAATTTTTAATGTAGCAATATTTCAATGTAACAATTTAACAATGAGACAATTTAGCAATGAAACAATATTAAAATTGAAAAAAATATAATAATTTCAAAACCATTAACAATCTTACCCCCTTTCCTTCGGAAAGGGCTGGGGATAGGACTTAAATATTCTCTTATGAACCTACAAAACGCACAACAACAAGTTGATGAATGGATTAAAAATCATGGAGTTCGCTATTTTAACGAGCTAACAAATATGGCTCAACTTACTGAAGAAGTTGGCGAAGTTGCCAGAATTATTGCAAGACGTTATGGCGAGCAAAGTGAAAAAGAGTCAGATAAAAATAAAGATTTAGGCGAAGAATTGGCTGATGTGGTTTTTGTAGTTTTGTGTTTGGCAAATCAAACTGGTGTGAATTTGCAAGAGTCTTTTGAAAAAAAATTGGACTTAAAAACAAAACGCGATCACGATCGTCATCAAAATAATCAAAAATTACAATCATGAGTTTTTTAAAGAAAATACAACAACCTGAATTTTGGCCAAATTTTTTAAAAGTAACGATTCCTTTTTTTGTGATTGTTACCATCTTTTCATTGGCAATCAATAGTTGGAGCGATATTTTTGCTGGAGATTTCGCAAAAGTGTCAGAAGATAATTTTAACAACGGAAAATGGCAAGTTTTTTTTGGCTATAAAATTGTGTTTAGTACGGTTTATGGATTGTATATTACGAATAAAAATATGAAATAAAAAAAGCGACTTTTAAGTCGCTTTTTTAGTTTAGTATTTTAAAAATCAATCAATTTGTATTAAATCAATCGTGCTTTCTTTTACTTTTTGATTCAATTCTTTTACGCCATTATCAAATAGGGAATATAGTTTTGCAAGTTCAATATCAATCTCTTTTACAATTTCGTTTTTAAAATCAATCGCTTGATTGGTAGGAGCATAATTTCCAATTCTGGTTAAAGAGTTTAAATGAGCCAATTTATTATTCAATCTGATTGGAAAATTCAACGGATCTTGATTGCTTTTGCTTTTGGTTTGATACAACGTTTCTTCAATTACAGTCATATCTTTCACTAATTTCGTAGCAAAATCTAACAATTCTTTGTGATTTTTGGTGTCTTTGATTGATTTTTTCAACACATCAACTTGCGTTCTTACTTTTTGAACATTTTTCAATGCTTTATGAATTTCAGTCACTTTTGTGTTGATATCATTGATAAAATCAAATTGCGCTTTCATATCATTTTCTGTAGCTTCTGACATCGGATTTCTCAAAATTGAAAAATTTTCTGATTTTTTAATATCATTCACGGCCAATTCTACTTTGTAATTTCCTGGTAAAGCCATTGGTCCACTCAAAGATGCCCACCATAAAATCATCCCTTCAACAGATTCTGCACCATCATACATCATATTCCAATTAAAAAGATTGTTTCCGTCTTTGACATTCAGTTTTTCTTCTTTTTTCTCTTTATCAGGTTTTGTTGAAAATGTTTTTATCAATGTATTTTTTGCATCATAAAATGACAAAGAAACAACGTCTTTTTCTTCAATTTTATCGATATAAAAATTAACTGAAACACCCCCAGCATGATTGGTTCCTGCAGTTTTTGAAGTTCTTCCATTGCCACCACTCAAATTATACGCATCAATTGGTTTGTATAAAACCACTTTTTCTTTGGTAATTGTATTATTTAATTGATGTAAAGGCGTTAAATCATCAATAATCCAAATAGATCGTCCCTGAGTTGCTGCAATCAAATTATAGTTTTTAATGGCTAAATCTGTAATGGGAACAATGGGTAAATTTTGTTGAAATGTTTGCCAATTTTTACCATCATCAAAGGAAATATACATTCCTTTTTCAGTTCCTGCATATAACAAACCTTTTCTTTTTGGATCAGCTCTTAAGGCTCTTGTAAAACTCTCTCCTTCAATTCCAGATACAAGTAATTCCCACGTTTTTCCGTAGTTTTCTGTTTTATAAATATACGGTTTGTAATCTCCTGATTTGTATTTTGTTCCAACAATATAAACACCACCTTTGGTAAAAGGATCTGCTTCAATACAATTAATCATCATCCATTCAGGCATTTTTTTTGGCGTTACATTTTCCCAATTTTTGCCATTGTCTTTGGAAACATGCACCAAACCA
This sequence comes from Polaribacter sp., assembly GCA_036846425.1. GTDB lineage: Bacteria > Bacteroidota > Bacteroidia > Flavobacteriales > Flavobacteriaceae > Polaribacter. The sequence continues at coordinate 2,908 of DAIUBY010000042.1, read as the reverse complement.
TCATCTGAACCTGTCCAAATCAATCCTGGTTCAAAAGCAGATTCTGTTGCTGCGAAAATAGTTCCATAATATTCAACTCCTGTGTTGTCTTTGGTGATTGGACCTCCTGAAGGACCTAAGGTTTTTGGGTCATTTCTAGTTAAATCAGGACTGATTAATTGCCAAGATTGTCCTTCATCTTCTGTAACATGCAAATGATTAGATGCTGCATACAGTCTTTTTTTATTATTTGGTGAAAAGAAAATTGGGAAATTCCATTGAAAACGATACTTAAAATCCTCAGCTCCATGTCCCATTGGATCATCAGGCCACACATTGATGGCACGCGTTTCATTGGTTTTATGGTTAACTCTTGTTAAAAATCCTCCATAACTTCCGCCATAAACAATATCATCATTTGAAGGATCAACTGCAATGTGCGCACTTTCTCCACCAGCAGTTTCTTGCCAATCACTTTCACCAATAAATCTTCCTGAAGTTCTGTGCGAAATTCTGATGGTAGAATTGTCTTGTTGTGCTGAATAAATTCGATATGGAAAATGATTATCAGTAGTTAATCTGTAAAATTGTGCAGTTGGCTGATTCATATACGTACTCCAATTTTCGCCAGCATCAAACGAAATTTGCGCTCCACCATCATCACCAATTATCATTCGTTGATTGTCCTCAGGAGCAATCCACAAATCGTGATGATCTCCATGAGGCGCATTATATGTTTTGTAGGTTTTGCCACCATCAGTAGATTTATGATAGCTAACATTTAAAACGTATAAAATATTTTCATCTTGAGTATCAGCATACAAACGTGTGTAATACCAAGCTCTTTGACGTAATTTTCGTTCAGAATTAATCAAACTCCAAGTTTTTCCAGCATCAGTAGATTTATAAATTCCACCTTTTTCATTTTCGATTAAAGCCCAAACAATATCTGAATTTACTGGAGAAACTGTAATTCCGCTAATTCCCCAAATGCCATTTGGCAAGCCTTTATTTGTTGAAATATTTGTCCAAGTTTCACCACCATCAGTACTTTTGTACATTGCTGAACCTTTTCCTCCAGATGATAAACTGTATGGCGTTCTTCTTACATCCCAAGTTGTTGCGTATAAAATTCGTGGATTATTTGGATCAATAATCAAGTCAATTGCGCCCGAATTTTCATCAGCAAACAACACTTTTTTCCAAGATTCACCACCATCAATTGATTTGTAAACTCCTCTATCTTGTGTTGGTTTGTAAATGTCACCCAAAACTGCAGCAAAAACGATATCCGAATTTTTTGGATGAATGCGCATTCTTGGAATGTGCCTTGAGTTTGACAAACCTACATGTTTCCAAGTTTTTCCAGCATTTTCAGATTTCCAAATGCCATCTCCTGAAGAGACATTTCCACGAACAGTTTTTTCGCCCATACCAACGTAAATCACATTATTGTCTGATTCTGAAACTGCAACAGCACCAACTGAACCACCAAAAAATCCGTCAGAAATATTTTCCCAAGTATTGCCTGCATCAGTAGTTTTCCAAACGCCACCACCAGTTGCACCCATGTAAAATAGATTGGCTTTATTGGAAACTCCAGTTACAGCTGCACTTCTTCCACCTCTAAACGGACCAATATTTCTCCATTCAACAGCACTAAAATATGCTTCAGAAACTTTGTCAACACTTTTTTGTGCGTTAACTTTGGCGGTTGTTACAAAAAATAAACTGATAACAACTAATGCGATTTTTTTCATTTTGATACATTTGAAATTGTAATCGTAAAAATATGAAAATTAAATCTGTTTGATACCATCGAAATTATGGACCTACTTTTATACGTTTTAAAAAACAAAAAAATTTCTCAGAAAATTACCATTTCTGGTTCCAAAAGTGAATCTAACAGATTGTTGATTTTACAAAAATTATTTCCTGAAATTTCGATTGAAAATTTGTCAGATTCTGATGATTCTGTGCACATGCAACATGCCTTATCAACTGAAAATGAAATGATTGATATTTGTCATGCAGGAACTGCCATGCGTTTTTTAACTTCCTATTTTGCTACTACTGAAGGTAAAAAAGTGATTTTAACTGGTTCAGAAAGAATGCAAAACAGACCTATCAAAATTTTGGTGGATGCTTTGCAAGATTTAGGAGCAAAAATCGAATATCAAGATAAAATTGGATATCCACCTTTGTTAATTTCAGGCACGAAAATCACGAAAGAAAAAGTGCAAATTCATGGAAATGTGAGCAGTCAATACATTTCGTCTTTGCTATTGGTTGCATCAAAATTAGATAGAGGTTTGACGATTGAATTATTGGGAGAAATTACGTCTATTCCATATATTGAAATGACACTAAGTTTGCTGAATCAATTGGGAATTGAAACTAAATTCGAAGTAAATTTCATTCAGGTTTTCCCGAAAAAATCAGTTGAAGAAAATACTATTGTTGTGGAATCTGACTGGTCTTCAGCGAGTTATTTTTATTCAATTGTGGCATTATCTGAAATTGGAAGCGAAATTTCTTTAACAGCTTACAAAGAAAATAGCTTGCAAGGAGATTCTTGTTTGGCGAAAATTTACCAACATTTTGGTGTTGAAACTGTTTTTCAAGAAAATTCAATTACACTAAAAAAGATTAATGAAAGCAATAAAGAACTTTTAGAAATCGATTTGAAAAATGCGCCAGATATTGCCCAAACCATTGCTGTTACTTGTTTTGCGGAAGGAATTGCGTGTAATTTATCAGGATTGCATACACTAAAAATCAAAGAAACTGACAGATTGGAAGCGTTGCATGACGAATTGACCAAATTAGGTGCAACAATTTCGGTTTCTGATAAGAATTTGAATTTAGAAAAATCTACTGAAATCAAAAAAAATATTCAAATAAAAACGTATAATGACCACAGAATGGC